>NZ_JARVXN010000013.1:0-453714 GCF_048957715.1 Mitsuaria sp. CC2
CGACTTGACTTGCTTCGTCGCGTTGCCAACTTGTCGTCAGCAGCGCAGAAGCGAGATTATGAACGATTTCTTTCGAATCCGTCAAGCAGTCAGAGAAATTATTTTCATCGTCGACTGCGAGAATCTCGCCGCCAAATGAAAACCGGGCCAAACCCGATCAGTCATTCGACTTCCCCGACAGTTCCTTCGGAGACCGCTGCAAGACAGATGTCTGTGCAGCGAAGACAGCGACTGTAGCACGCTCTTGAAGCGGCTCGCAAGAACTACAAGGGAAAGTTGTTGACAGTCGGCCGCACCTCGCACGGGTCGTGGCTAAGCCCTTGTTTCTTTGGAGCCCCCACCGAGATTCAGAAAGAAAAAAAGACCCGCCGAGGCGGGTCTTCGTTGGGCCGGGGAGCCAGAGGGCTGGTTAGTCGGCGTCCTGGAACGCTTCCTCGCGCTTGTTCTTGATGGAAGGCAGCATCACCACCACCACCATGAGCGCCGCGGCGATCAACAGGCCTGCCGACAGCGGCCGGGACAGGAAGGTGCTCCAGTCGCCACGGGACAGCAGCAGCGCGCGGCGAAGGTTCTCTTCCATCATCGGGCCGAGGATGAAGCCCAACAGCAACGGAGCAGCCTCGCAACTCAGCTTGTAGAAGATATAGCCCACCACCGCGAATGCCGCCGTCATGAACACATCGAAGTTGTTGTTGTTCAGCGTGTAGGTACCGATGCAGCAGAACACGACGATCGCGGGGAACAGGAAACGGTAGGGCACCGTCAGCAGCTTGATCCAGATGCCGATCAACGGCAGGTTCAGGATCACCAGCATCAGGTTGCCGACCCACATCGACGCGATCAGTCCCCAGAACAGTTCCGGGTTGCTGGTCATCACCTGCGGGCCGGGCTGGATGCCCTTGATCGTCATCGCGCCGACCATCAGCGCCATCACCGCGTTGGGCGGGATGCCCAGCGTCAGCATCGGGATGAAGGACGTCTGCGCGCCGGCGTTGTTGGCCGACTCGGGGCCGGCCACGCCCTGGATGGCACCCTTGCCGAACTTCTCCGGCGTCTTCGAGATCTTCTTCTCCAGCGTGTACGCCGCGAACGAAGCCAGCAGCGCACCGCCGCCCGGCAGCACACCCAAGAGCGAGCCCAGCGCCGTGCCACGCAGCACCGCCGGCCAGGCGTCGTGGAAGTCCTGCTTGGTAGGCCACAGGCCCTTCACATCCTTGGTGAAGACCTCGCGATGCTCGGCCGGCTGGCCAAGGTTCGCGATGATCTCGCCGAAGCCGAAGATGCCCATCGCGATCACGACAAAGTTGATCCCGTCGGTCAGCTCGGGAACATCGAACGAGAACCGGGGCGTTCCGGAGATCACGTCCGTGTTGACCTGACCGAGCAGCAGTCCCAGCAGGATCATCGAGATCGCCTTGACGAGCGAGCCCGAGGCCAGCACGACCGCGCCGATCAGACCCAGCACCATCAGCGAGAAGTACTCGGCAGGGCCGAACTTGAAGGCCAGTTCGGTCAGCGGCGGCGCGAAGGCCGCGATGATGACGGTGCCGACGCAACCGGCGAAGAACGAGCCCAGTCCCGCGGCCGCCAGCGCGGAGCCGGCGCGGCCTTGACGGGCCATCTGGTAGCCGTCGATCGCGGTCACGACCGACGAGGACTCGCCGGGCACGTTGATCAGGATGGCCGTCGTCGAGCCGCCGTACTGGGCGCCGTAATAGATACCGGCAAGCATGATCAATGCCGGCGTCGCGTCCAGCGAATAGATCGACGGCAGCAGCATCGCGATCGTCGCGACGGGCCCGAGACCCGGCAGCACGCCGATCAGGGTGCCGAGCACCGCGCCGCCGAAGGCGTACATGAGGTTCTCCGGCGTGAACGCCGTGCCGAACCCCATCATCAGGTTGTTGATCAGATCCATGCGTGACTCCTCAGCCGCCCAGGAAGGTTGGCCAGATGGGGATCACGAGATTCAGACCCCAGATGAAGATCGCGTAGCTGCCCGCGGTCAGGACGACGCTGCTGAGCAGCGCATCGCGCCAGCGGAACTCGTCGCTGGCGAACGACGAGACAGTGATCAGCAGCGGCAGCGTGATGATCATGCCCAGACGCGGCAGGGCGAAGCCGAACAGGATGATCGCGCCGACGACGATCAGCAGCGGCTTCCAGGCGAAGGCGCCGACGGGCTGCCCCCCCTCCGACTCGATGGTCAGTGCCTTGAACAGCACCACCGCACCGAGCACGGCGAGCAGGACGCCCAGTCCGAACGGGAAATAACCAGGCCCGGGACGGGCGGATGTGCCAAAGCTGTAGTTGATGATCGAGCCGCACGCGAACGCGACGCCAACGACCACGAACATCAGCCCTGACCAGAAGTCGCGTTGACTCTTGATCTTCATCGAGGGAACCTCTATCGGCTTGAATGGCCGCGATTCTAGGAATCGGGTCCCGCTCGGGGTCTGTGGTTATCACGTAAGGGGAGACGCCGTGCATCGCACGGGGCGTATGGCGATCTTCACAGGCCCGGTGGGCACGGGCTTCGCGGCTTGTCTGCGCGGGCTTACCCGCCCCCACGAGCCTGAGGGCGCCAGGCGGACGGCCGTCCGGGCGCTCAGTTCTCCCAGGTCGGCGTGCTGCGCAGCACTTCGTCCATCGTCGTGAGCCCTTCGGCGACCTTCATCGCCCCGCCCAGACGCAGTGGGCGCAGGCCCTCCTGCACCGCCTGCCGGCGCAACGCGGTCATGTCGGTGACGGGGTGCAGATGCTTGCGGACGCTGTCGGTCAGCAGCAGCAGTTCATACAGCCCGGCGCGCCCCCGGAAGCCGGTGTTGCGGCAGTCCAGGCACCCCACCGGACGGTAGGGCTTGACGCCGCCGTTCAGACGCCACGGCTTGAGCCTCTCGTTGAGCGAGTCCCGCGTGACGTCCGGATCGGGCTCCTTGCAATTCGGGCACAGCGTGCGCACCAGCCGCTGGGCCAGCACGCCGATCACCGTCGCGTCGATCAGGTAGTTGGGCACGCCCAGATCCACCATCCGTGTGATCGCCGAGGCCGAGTCGTTGGTGTGCAGCGTCGAGAACACCAGATGGCCGGTCAGCGAGGCCTGGATCGCCATCTCGGCGGTCTCGAGGTCGCGGATCTCGCCGACCATGATGATGTCCGGATCCTGGCGCATCAGGGCGCGCAGGCCCTCGGCGAAGTTGAAGTCGATCGCCGACTGCACCTGGGACTGGTTGAACGCGGGCTCGATCATCTCGATCGGGTCCTCGACGGTGCAGACGTTGACCTCCTCGGTCGCCAGGCGCTTGAGCGTCGAGTAGAGCGTCGAGGTCTTGCCGCTGCCGGTCGGGCCGGTCACGAGGATGATGCCGTGCGGCCGCGTGGTGAGGCGGTTCCAGCGCTCGGCGTCATGCGTCGAGAAGCCGAGTTGTGACAGGTCCTTCACCGCCGTGTCCGGGTCGAAGATCCGCATCACCATCTTTTCGCCGAAGGCGGTCGGCAATGTCGACAGCCGCATTTCGACCTCTTCGCCGGCCGGGTTGCGCGTCTTGATGCGGCCGTCGAGCGGCCTGCGCTTCTCGACCACGTCCATGCGCCCCAGCAGCTTGATGCGCGCGGTCATCGCCCCCATCACCGTCGGCGGCAGCTGGTAGACGGTGTGCAGCACGCCGTCGATGCGGAAGCGGATCACGCCCATCTCTCGGCGCGGCTCCAGATGGATGTCGCTGGCGCGCTGGTCGAAGGCGTACTGCCAGAGCCAGTCCACGACCTGCACCACGCCCTGGTCGTTGGCGTCCAGCTGGCGGCTGCTGCGGCCGAGTTCGACCAGTTGTTCGAAGCTCGCGGGCTGGTTGGACTCGCCGGACTTCGTCGCGGCGCGCACGGAGCGCGCCAGCGTGAAGAACTCGGTCGTGAAGCGCGCGATCTCCTGGGGGTTGGCCAGGACCATCTTCACGCGCTTGCGGGTGTGCGACTCGATCTGCGGGATCCAGCCGACGTCCTGCGGCTCGGCGACCGCGATGGTCACATCGGTCAGGCCGACCTGGATCGGCAGGCAGCGGCGCGCCTCGGCATAGCTGGCGGACATCACGTCGGCGACGCGGCCCACGTCGACCTTCAACGGATCGATGCGGACGTAGGGCAGCTTCAATCGTCCCGCGAGCCATTCGGTCAGCGCCTCGGCGTCCAGCGGTCTGCCGTTGGCGACGCGCACGAGTCCCGCCGAGCCGAGCCGGATCAGCGGATGCTGCGCACTGTGGCCGGCGCCGAAGCGGGCCTCGGTGCGCTGGACCTGCTGCTGGTCGATCACACCGTCCTCGGCGAGCCAGTGCAGCAACTGGCGCCATTCAAGGCGCGTGCCGGCCGCGGCCGTCGGCGCCGGGGCTGGCGCGGAAGCGCCGGTCTTGTCCTTGGGAGTCGTCGGCGTGCTGTGTTTCATGGTCACTCGTCGGAATCGTCGGAATGGCCGGCCAAAGCCGCCTGGAGCTGGTGGATCACGTTCATCGGCAGAGGCCGGACCAGTTTCAGCCACTTCGTGGCCGGCAGGTCATGACGGGCCTCGATGTGGGCGGCGCGCTGCTCGAGCACTTCGCGCTCCGGCACCGCGACGCCGCGTCCGGCGACGACGATGGTATTGCCCTCGCGGGTCGGCGTCAGGTGCCAGACCTGGTCGGAACCGAACACCTTGGCGATCCGTGCGGCGCTGCGCGTGAAGCTGGCACTGCGACCGAACAGGTTCACGGTCATCAAGCCGCCGTCGGCAAGCACCCGGTGGCAGTCGGCGTAGAAGGCTTCGTCATCGAGGACAGGCGCCGCCGCCTCATGGTCGTAGAGGTCGACGTTGAGGACCTGCGCGGTGCCCCAATTCGCCGCGTCGGCGACCCAGGCGCCAGCGTCCTGGTTGAGCACGCGCAGCCGTTCGTCGTCGTCGGGCAGGTGGAACCAGTGCCGGTTGGCGCTGATGACGGTCGGGTTGATCTCGACCGCCGTGGTCTTCATCTTCAATTGCTTGCGGCAGAAGCGGGTCAACGCCCCGGCGCCCAGTCCGAGCTGCACTGCCTGCCCCTGCGTCATCTCGCGGGCGTCGCGCCACAGCAGCCAGGCCATCATGCGCTGGACATACTCCAGCTCGAGCTTCTCGGGCTTCTTGAGCCGCATGGCGCCCTGGACCCAAATCGAGTCGAGGTGCAGGAAACGCACGCCGTCGAATTCGCTCAGCGTGGCCTCGACCCACTCGGTCGTTCTGCCGCTCTTGTTGTTCTTCGAGTCCCGGTGCTTGCTCACGGCGGTCGTTCCCATGCCGGGTCCGCGGGGCCCGGTCTCGTCATCTGTCGTTCAAGGGCCCGGCGAGCTCCCGCCAGGCGCGAAGCTTGTCATCGTAGGGCATCGTGTAGGCGGGACTGGAGCTTGGCAGCCCCAGCACGCGGTAACGGGCTGCAAGCGGTCCCAGCTGCTTCAACCCGAAGCGCAACGCCGTGCCGCCATTGAAACCGATCGTGCGCAGGGCTGGCAGCTGCTGGAGCAGCCGGCCCAGGTCGCTGGCGAAGGGATGGCGGATCGCGCTGTCGAGGCTGCCCTCGCGCTCGGTCTCGGTGATGACGTCCCACACGGCGACGCGCTGCGCGCCCAGCGCGGCGAGGCGCTCGGGATATGTCATCGCGACCAGATCCACGCCGAAGACTTCGCCGACCAGGCGCCAGAACTGGTTGCGCGGATGGCCGTAGTACTGCTGCGCGCGCAGCGAGGCCACGCCCGGGAAGCTGCCCAGCAGCAGCCATTCGGCGTCCGGCGCGTGGACGGGCGCGAGCCCCCGCCAGCGGGCGGCTTCCGAAGCTCCCGTCGGATCGAGCGCATCAGCCATGCGCGTCCACGGCATCCAACGCGCCGAGCCGCGGCAACGCGGCACGAGCGTTGCGGCTGGTGATCGCGGCCGTTTCCCGCACGGTCCAGCCGCGCAGTCCGGCGAGCACCTCGCCGATGCGCGGCAGCTCGCCCGGTTCGTTGCGCGACGTGGCGCCCGCGGCGCGCGCCTCGGCGGTCCGGTACAGCCAGTGCGGCGGAATGTCCGGCGCGTCCGTTTCCAGCACCAGCGCCTCGGCCGGCAGCTCCGCGGCGAGGCGGCGGATCTGCAGCGAACGGTCAAACGTGAGCGTGCCGCCGAAACCGAGTTTGAAGCCGAGGTCGATGAAGGCCTCGGCCTGCTGCCGGCTGCCGTTGAACGCGTGGCCGATGCCACCGGTCGACACACCGACGCGACGCAGCCCGCCCAGCAACTGGTCCGCGCTGCGGCGCACATGGAGGATGACCGGCAGCCCGTGCCGCTTGGCGAGCTTGAGCTGCTCCCCATAGAAATGCTGCTGCGTGGCGGCGTCGACGTCCTTGACGAAGAAGTCCAGCCCGATTTCGCCGATGCCGACCAGGCGCGGGTCGTCCCGGCACTCGGCGAGCATCCGGTCGAGGCGCGACAGGTCCTCGTCACGGGCGTGCATCACGTACAGCGGATGGATGCCCAACGCATAGCTGAAGCCATGGGCGTGCGCGAGCGCCCTCACCTGCTCGAAGTTGCCCGCGACGACCGCCGGAATCACGACCTGCGACACGCCGGCCGACACGGCGCGCGCGACGACGGCGTCACGGTCGGGCTCGAACTCCGAGGCGTCGAGGTGGCAGTGCGTGTCAGTCCACATGGCGACACCGAGCGGTGGAGAAGCGGGCCCCCGCGCCGCTCAGCGGAAGACCACCGTGCGATGGCCGTTGAGCAGCACGCGGTGCTCGGCGTGCCACTGGATCGCGCGGGCGAGCGTCACGCATTCGACGTCGCGGCCGATCGCCACGAGCTGGTCCGGCGTCATCGAATGGTCGATGCGGGCGACGTCCTGCTCGACGATCGGACCCTCGTCCAGATCCGAGGTCACGTAATGCGCGGTCGCGCCAATCAGCTTCACGCCGCGCTCATGCGCCTGGTGGTAGGGGCGCGCGCCCTTGAAGCTGGGCAGGAAGCTGTGATGGATGTTGATCGCGCGCCCTTCCAGGAAGCGGCACAGTTCCGGCGACAGGATCTGCATGTAGCGCGCCAGCACGACGAGATCGATCTGCTGCTCTTCGATCAGCTCCCGGAGCTTGCGCTCCTGCGCCTGCTTCTGCTCGTCGCTCGCCTGCAGCAGCGGCAGGTGGTGGAACGGGATGTCGTGCGACGCGGCCAGTTGATAGAAGTCGCGATGGTTGGACACGATCGCGGGGATCTCGATCGCGAGATGCCCGGTCTGCACACGGAACAGCAGGTCGTTCAGGCAGTGCCCGAGCTTGGACACCAGCAGCAGCACGCGCGTCTTGCGCTGCGCGTCGACCAGTTCCCAATCCATCGACAGCCGCGCGGCCAGCGGCGCGAACACCTCACGCAGCGCGGCCGCCGGACGGGCTTCGGCGCACTCGAACTCGATGCGCATGAAGAAGCGGCGGTGATCGGCGTCGCCGTGCTGGGCCGAGGTCAGGATGTTGGCGCCCTGCTCCAGCAGGACGCCGGTCACGGCGTGGACGATGCCGGCCTGGTCGGGACAGCTGAGCTTCAGGATGAAGCGGGTGGACGGGAATTCCGAGGAAGGCTTCGAGGCGGTCATGGTGGAGCGCATCGTAAACGAGCGCCCGACGGGATCCCGGCGGCGGGCCTCGCGATCGGGCAACCCAGCCTAGGGCTGATCAGGCCGCGAGCGGCTGCAGCGCGCCGCCGACCAGCCGTCGCTGATGCTCGCAGCGTGTCGCCAGGTCCTGGTCGTGCGTGACCATGACGAAGGCGGTCCCCAGCTCGCGCGCCATCTCCAGCATCAGCTCGAAGACCGTCGCGGCCGTCGAGCGGTCGAGGTTGCCGGTCGGCTCGTCGGCCAGCACGCAGGCGGGGCCGGTGACCAGCGCGCGCGCGATCGCGACGCGCTGGCGTTCGCCGCCGGACAGTTCGCCCGGACGATGCAGCACGCGAGGCCCGAGCCCCACGCGCGTCAGTATCCTGGTGGCCTGCTCGCGCGCCTGCTCCTGCGGCATGCGGCGGATGCGCAGCGGCATCGCGACGTTGTCCAGCGCGCTGAACTCCGGCAGCAGATGGTGGAACTGGTAGATGAACCCGAGGTGCTGGTTGCGCCAGTCGCCGCGGGCCTTCTCGCCGAGTGCGCCAAGGTCGCGCCCCATCAGCTCGACGCGTCCGGCGGACGGCTTGTCCAGGCCGCCGAGCAGGTGCAGCAGCGTGCTCTTGCCCGAGCCCGAGGCGCCAAGCACCGCCAGCGTTTCGCCGGCCTTCACGCTGACGTCGAGGTCGTGGAAGACCTGCACGTCCAGCGGGCCTTCGACGAAACGCTTGCCCAGGCCGCTGCCTTGCAGCACCACCTGACCGGCGGGGACGCGGATGCCCGTCGACAGGGCCTTGTTGTTGGCGTCATTCATAACGCAGCGCCTCCGCGGGCTGGACGCGGCTGGCGCGCCAGCTCGGATAGACCGTGGCGACGAACGCCAGGATCAGCGAGGTCACCGTGATCGGGACGATGTCGGACCACTGCGGATCGCTCGGCATGTGGCTGATGACGTAGATGCTGGCGGGCAGGAAGGTGGTGTGCAGCAGCTTCTCGATGGCAGGGACGATCACGTCCAGGTTGTGCGCGACGACCAGCCCCAGGCCGAGTCCGCCCAGCGTGCCGATCACGCCGGCCAATGCGCCCTGGATCATGAACACGCCCATGATCGAGCGCGGGCTGGCGCCCAGCGTGCGCAGGATCGCGATGTCGGCCTGCTTGTCGGTGACGGTCATCACCAGCGTCGACACGAGGTTGAACGCGGCGACCGCGACGATCAAGGTCAGGATGATGCCCATCATGCGCTTCTCGACCTGGACCGCGTCGTACCAGTTGGCGTTGGTGCGGGTCCAGTCGCGGACGTAGATCGCCTGCCCCGCCTGCAACATCTCGCGCTGCAGCTGCGCGCCGACCTGGCGGGCCTGCTGCACGTCGCGCAGTTTCAGCTGCACGCCGCTCGGCGTGCCGGTGCGGAACAGCTTCGCGGCGTCACCCACATGGATGAGCGCCAGACCGCTGTCGTACTCGTAGTGCCCGGCCTCGAAGACGCCGGCCAGCGTGAACTGCCGCAGCGTCGGCTGCACGCCCAGCGGCGTCACCTGCCCCGACGGGATGGCCAGCGTGATCTTGTCGCCGCGTTGGACGCCCAGCTGGCGCGCCAGCTCGACGCCCAGGATGATGTTCCATTGGCCCGGCTGCAGGCGCTCCAGCAGGCCGTCCTTCGCGAGCTTCTCGGCGATCGGCGTCACCGTCGGCTCCAGCGCAGGATCGATGCCCCGCACGATCGTGCCGCGCATGTCCGAACCCCGCGCGATCAGCGCCTGGCCCGAGACGAACGGCGCGGCGGCCAGCACCTCGGGATTCTTCTTCGCCTGGTCCGCGGTGGCGCGCCAGTCGGGCAGGCCCTCGCCGGTGTCGCTCAGCAGCTCCACGTGCGCGATCACGGACAGCATGCGCTCGCGGACCTCCTTCTGGAAGCCGTTCATCACCGACAAGACGATGATCAGCGCAGCGACGCCCAGCGCGATGCCGAACATCGACACGCCGGAGATGAAGGAGATGAAGCGGTTGCGGCGCCCTCCACGCCCGGCTCGCGTGTACCGCCAGCCGATCTGCAACTCATAGGGCCAATTCATAGGGGGTGGATGCTAACCGCTCCCCCCGCCCTCGCCGCTTAGGGCTGGCTGATGGCGACCGGGAGGGGTGAGGGCCAGCGGCCGTGGCAGTCAGTGGGCCTCGTCCCAATTGGCACCCACGCCGACTTCCGCCAGCAAGGGCACCTTCAGCGCGGCCACGCCGGCCATCAGCGTCGGCACTTCCGACGTCACCCAGTCGAGCTCCTCGTCCGGCACCTCGAAGACCAGTTCGTCATGCACCTGCATCACGACCTGGGTCTTCTTGCCCTGCTCGTCCAGCGCCTGCTGCACCGCGATCATCGCCAGCTTGATCAGGTCGGCCGCCGTGCCCTGCATGGGCGCGTTGATCGCCTGACGCTCGGCGCCGCTGCGCCGCGGGCCATTGCCCGAGTTGATCTCCGGCAGCCACAGCCGCCGACCGAAGACGGTCTCGACGTAGCCCTTCTCCTTGGCGAACTGCTTCGTGTCGTCCATGTAGCTGCGCACGCCGGCGAATCGCGTGAAGTACCGGTCGATGTAGTCCTTCGCCGCCTTCTGCTCGATGCCCAGCGACTGCGCCAGTCCGAACGCGCCCATGCCGTAGATCAGGCCGAAGTTGATCGTCTTGGCATAACGACGCTGCTCGGGTGTGACCGCGTCCAGCGCGGCGCCGAAGACTTCCGCCGCCGTCGCGCGGTGCACGTCCTGGCCTTCCTGGAAGGCCTTCAGCAGGCCCGGGTCCTCGCTCATGTGCGCCATGATGCGCAGCTCGATCTGCGAGTAGTCCGCCGACACGATGTGATGCCCCGCCGGCGCGATGAAGGCCTCGCGCACGCGGCGGCCATCGGCGGTCCGGATGGGGATGTTCTGCAGGTTGGGCTCGTTGCTGGACAGCCGGCCCGTCACCGCGACCGCCTGCGAGTAGGTGGTGTGCACGCGGCCGGTCTTCGGATTGACCATCAGCGGCAGCTTGTCCGTGTAGGTGCTCTTGAGCTTGGACAGCGAGCGGTACTCCAGGATCTTGGCCGGCAGCGGGAAGTCCGCCGACAGCTTTTCCAGGACCTCCTCGTCCGTCGACGGCGCGCCGGTCGCGGTCCGCTTCACCACCGGCAGGCCGAGCCGGTTGAACAGGATCTCGCCGATCTGCTTAGGCGAGCCGATGTTGAAGGGCTGGCCGGCGATCTCGTAGGCCGCCTGCTCCGCCGCGACCATGCGCTGGCCGAGGTCGGCGCTCTGCGCCTGCAGCCGGCCCGCATCGATCAGCACGCCGGTGCGCTCGATGCGCGCCAGCAGCGCCGACACCGGCATCTCGATCTGCTCGTAGATGAACTTCAGCCCCGCGTCGGCCTCCAGGCGCGGCATCAGGGTCTGATGCACGTGCAGGCACATCTCGGCGTCCTCGCAGGAGTACTCCGCCGCCTTCGCCACCTCCACCTGCGCGAACGGGATCTGGTGCGCGCCCTTGCCGCACAGGTCCTCGTAACTCAGGCCCTTGCGGCCCAGCACGCGATCGGCCAAGGCCTCCAGCCCGTGGCCGCGATGCGCCTCCAGCACGTAGCTCTCCAGCATCGTGTCGAAGGCCGTGCCCTGGACGGCGATGCCGTGGTTGGCCAGCACATGGGTGTCGTACTTGACGTTCTGGGCGACCTTCTTCTTCAGCGGATCCTCGAGCCAGGGCTTCAGCTTCGCGAGCACCTCGTCCATCGGCAACTGCTCGGGGGCGTCCGGGCCGTCGTGCCGGATCGGGATGTAGGCGGCCTCGCCCGGCTTCACGCTGAAGCTGATGCCGACGATGCGCGCCTGCATCGGATCCAGCGAATCCGTCTCGGTGTCGAACGCGGCGAGTTCCGCCGCGTTCAACTGCTCGATCCAGGCGTCGAGCCGGGACATGTCCAGGATGGTCTCGTAACGCTTGTCGACGGGGATCGCAGGATGCTGGGCCTCCGCATGGGCATCGGTCGCGCTCGCCGCGCCGACGTCGGCCTCCGGCCTGGCGCGCCTGGGCGCGTCGCCGCCGAGCTTGCCTTCCAGGTCGCGCTTCCAGGTCTTGAAGCCGTTGCGCGTGTAGAAGTCGAGCAGCCCCGCCTCGTCCACCGGATTGAAGGCCAGCGCTTCCAGCGCGGGCCAGCCCGCGACGTGCGTGCACAGGTCGCAGTCGACCTTCACCGTCACCAGCTTGCGGCCCATCGGCAGCCATTCCAGCGCCTTGCGCAGGTTCTCGCCGGCGACGCCCTTGATCTGGCCCGCGTTGGCGATCACGCCGTCCAGCGAGCCGTGCTCGCCGATCCACTTGGCCGCGGTCTTGGGACCGACCTTCTCGACGCCGGGCACGTTGTCCACGGTATCGCCCATCAGGGTCAGGTAGTCGATGATCCGGTCCGGCGGCACGCCGAACTTGGCCAGCACGCCGGCTTCGTCCAGCTTCTCGTTGCTCATGGTGTTGATCAGCGAGACGTCAGCCGTCACCAGCTGCGCCAGGTCCTTGTCGCCGGTCGAGATCACCACCTGGTGCCCCGCCTGCGCCGCCACCCGCGACAGCGTGCCGATGCAGTCGTCGGCCTCGACGCCGGGCACCGTCAGCACCGGCCAGCCCAGCAGCTTCACGACCTCGTGGATCGGTTCGATCTGCTCGCGCAGCGCGTCGGGCATCGGGGCGCGCTGCGCCTTGTACTCGGGGTACCACTCATCGCGGAAGGTCGGTCCGGACGCATCGAAGACGCAGGCCGCGTGCTCGGCGCCGTAGTCGTCGCGCAGCTTCTTCAGCATGGCCACCATCCCGTGGATGGCGCCGGTGGGCTGCCCGCCCGGACCGCGCAGGTCGGGCATGGCGTGGAAGGCGCGATAGAGGTAGCTGGACCCGTCGACCAGCAGCATCAGAGGTTTGCTCATCCCGACATTGTTGCAGGCGCGCGCCACCCCGGCTGTCAGCAGGCCGCGCCTGAACGCGGCCCTCGCCCGGGGGCACGGGGTTTCCCGGGGTCCAAGACTAGAATGGACATCACCATGAAAACCACCCGCCTCGCTCCTCTGTTCGCCCTCCTGGCCGCGGTCGCGCTCCAGGCGCACGCGGCCGACGCGCCGGTCACGCCTTCAGCACCGTCGGCGCCTGCCGCGACCCCGGCCTCCGCCGGGCCGCAGAAGTTCCGCGACGTGCCCGAGGTGAAGGTCGAACAGATCGTCAACGAAGACGACAAGGTTCGCATCGAGGAAACCCGGGTGAGGGGCCTGACCCAAAAGGTCGTGGTCAAGAACAAGAACAGCAAGGCGCCCGAGTACGAGATCCTGCTCGGCGACACCGGCCGCGACCTTCCCACCCGCCAGGGCGACGACCGCGGCAACGCGGGCGCGCGGGTCTGGCGTCTCTTCAATTTCTGACCCGTCGCGGCTGACCCGCTCCGGTCGGCTTCCGGTCCGTTCCCTCTCCTTTTCATGGCCGTATTCACCGACGTCTCGACCGAGCAGGCGCAAGCGCTGCTGGACACCCTGGCCCTGGGCGACCTGCAGTCGCTCAAGGGGATCACTGCCGGCATCGAGAACACCAACTACTTCGTCACCACGACGCGCGACGGCGAATCGCACGACTATGTGCTGACGATCTTCGAGCGCCTGAGCTTCGAGCAGCTCCCCTTCTACCTGGAGCTGATGCGGCACGAGGCGCGCAAGGGCGTGCCGGTGCCCGCGCCGCAGCCCGACGCGCAGGACCGCATCCTGCACACGGTGGGCGGCAAGCCGGCGGCGATGGTGGACAAGCTGCCCGGCGGCCATCAGCTGGCGCCCGACGTGTTCCATTGCGAGCAGGTCGGCGCCGGCCTCGCCCGCATGCATCTGGCCGGCCAGGACTTCCCGCTGCATCAGGACAACCTGCGCGGCCTGCCCTGGTGGCGGGAGACCGTGCCGGTCGTGCTGCCGCACGTCACGCCGGCACAAGCCGACCTGCTGACCGCGGAGCTGGCCTTCCAGGAACAGCTCGCCCTCGGCGCCGCGGCACTGCCGCGCGGCCCGGTCCATGCCGACCTGTTCCGCGACAACGTGATGTTCGACGGCCTGCCGGGTCGCGAGAAGCTCAGCGGCTTCTTCGATTTCTATTTCGCCGGGGTCGACAGCTTCCTGTTCGACCTCTGCGTCTGCCTGAACGACTGGTGCATCGATCTGGACAGCGGCCGCCTCGACGAGCAGCGCGCCGGCGCCTTCGTCAAGGCCTACGAATCGGTGCGCCCGCTGTCCGGCGCCGAACACCGCCTGCTGCCCGGCCTGCTGCGCGCGGCGGCGTTGCGCTTCTGGATCTCGCGGCTGTGGGACTTCCACCTGCCGCGCGAGGCCAGTCTCCTCACCCCCCACGATCCGACCCATTTCGAGCGCGTCCTGCGCGAGCGCATCGCCAGGCCCTGGCATGCGCTGGAGTCCCTGCCATGATCCTGCACCTGCAAACGGTCCCGCCGCGCAACGGCCTGCTCTGGGTGCGCCACGGGCTGAAGGTGCTGCGGCGCAAGCCGATCGCGCTGATCGGCCTGTTCGCGACAGCCATGCTGGTGTCCGCGGTGCTCCAACTGGTGCCCTTCCTCGGGCAACTGGTGGTGATGAGCGCGCTGCCGCTGATCTCGCTGGCCTTCATGCTGGCCGCGCACCAGGTACTGCAGTCCCACACGCCGACGGCCGCCGTCTTCCTGCAACCGCTGCAGCTGACCAAGGAACGCCGGCGCGCCCAGATCGGACTCGGCCTGCTCTACACCGGCTCCACCATCCTCGCGATGCTGCTGGCCCACCTGCTGGACGGCGGTGCGCTCGTGCGGGGCATGGACCAGCTGGCGGCCGCCAAGGGCGACGCCAAGACCATCGAGGCCATCGTCGCCGAGGGCAGCCTCATGCCTGCCATGGCGCTGCGCTTCGCGTTGCTGGGACTGCTGTCCGTCCCGTTCTGGCATGCGCCGGCGCTGATCCACTGGGGCGGCCAGGGCGTGCTGCAGGCGCTGTTCTCCAGCACGCTGGGCGTGTGGCGCAACAAGGGCGCGTTCACGATCTCCGCGCTGGTCTGGACGGGCCTGAGCGCCGGCGTCCTGATGGTGTTCTCCATCCTGGGGATGCTGCTCGGGCTCGTGAACCTGCTGCCCTTCATCCTGCTGCCCACGATGATGGCGCTGCTCACGGCGTTCTACTGCTCGCTGTACTTCACCTTCATCGACTGCTTCATGTTCGGCGCCCCCAAGGACCTTCCGGAAACGCCGGCTGCGCCGGTCTGACGCACCGGTCTGACATTCGCACGGACGGGGCCACGGACATGCCTCGAAGGAATCTCTAACGACTTTTTCACGTCAGCGTCACTTGCGCTTCGCAGAATCCGCCCGCCTTTACATCGCAGCGGAGCCTTCACGAATGAGCAAGCAGCACGACATCGTTGCCAGCCAAGACAACGCCAACGAGTACGACGAAGACACCATCGTCAACCCGTCCGCCAACCCGCATTTCGAAGACGTCCTTGCCGCGCGCCTGTCGCGGCGCGTCGCCCTGAAGGGCGGCATCACCACGGCGGCCTCCGCGCTGCTGGGCGGCTCGATCCTGAGCGCCTGCGGCAGCAGCGACGATTCGCCTGCCCCCGCTCCCGCGCCCGCGCCCGCCCCGGCGCCCCAGCCCGCGCCGCTAAAGATCGGCTTCAACGCCGTCGCCAAGAACAAGAACGACCTGGTGACCGTGGCCGACGGCTACAACGTCAGCATCCTGCACGCGCTGGGCGACCCGATGCACTTCGGCGACGAGTCCTGGAAGGACGACGGCTCCGAAACCGCAGACTCGTACAACCGCCGTGTCGGCGACGGCCATGACGGCATGTACTTCTTCGGCCTGAGCGACGCCGGCGCCTTCGACGCCAAGCGCTCGGACCGCGGCCTGCTGGCCGTGAACCACGAATACGTCGTCGCCCCGTACGGCCTGCACCCGGCTGGCCGCGCCACCGGCGCCGCGCGCAACGCCACCGAGGTCGAGAAGGAGATCTACGCCCACGGCGTCTCCGTCTGCGAGGTCAAGCGCGACGCCACCGGCACCGGCATGAGCATGGTGCGCGGTTCGAAGTACAACCGCCGCGTGACCTCGGCCACGACGATGGACTTCACCGGCCCGGCCAAGGGCAGCGCCCAGCTGCAGACGCTGTTCAGCCCGACGGGCGTGCAGACCCGCGGCACCAACAACAACTGCGCCAACGGCTACACCCCGTGGGGCACTTACCTGACCTGCGAGGAGAACTACCTCAACGTGATCAGCCGTGCCGCCGGCGACGACGCCCTGCGCAGCGGCGCCAAGGAAGTGGCCAGCCTGAACCGCTACGGCCTGCCGCAGAACCGCAAGAGCCCCTACCTGTGGGAGACGGCCGGCACCGCCGACCTGTTCGCCCGGTGGAACTCGTCGGTCACCGGCGCCGCCGCGACCGCCGACTACCGCAACACCATCAACACCTTCGGCTGGGTGGTCGAGATCGATCCGTTCGCGCCGGACTCCGTGCCCGCCAAGCGCACCGCGCTGGGCCGCTTCAACCATGAAGGCGCCTGGCCCGCCGAGGCGGTCGCCGGCAAGCCCATCGTCATCTACATGGGCGACGACTCGCGCAACGAGTACATCTACAAGTTCGTCTCCAAGGCGAACTGGGATGCGGCCGATGTCGGCAAGGGCATGGCCGCTGGCGCCAAGTACCTGGACGAAGGCACGCTGTACGTGGCCAAGTTCAACGCCGACGGCACCGGCAACTGGATGGCGCTGACCTTCGGCGCCAACGGCCTGACCGCCGCCAACACGACCTATGCCTTCGCCGACCAGGCCGACGTCGTGATCAACGCGCGCATCGCCGGCGATATCCTGGGCGCCACCAAGATGGACCGTCCGGAATGGGGCGCCGTGCACCCGACCAACGGCGAGGTCTACATGACCTTGACCAACAACAACGAAGCGAACCGCGTTCCGCCGACGTCGACCCCGACGGGCCGCCAAGCCAAGCCGGATGCCGCGAACCCGCGCTACTACGAAGACATGAAGGGGACGGCCTCGCAGAAGGGCAACCCCAACGGCCACATCATCCGCTGGAAGGAAGACGCGGCCGACGTCACCAAGCTGACCTGGGACGTGTACCTGTTCGGCGCGCAGGCCGATGCGGCTGCGGACGTGAACCTGTCTGGCCTGGCCGACAGCAACGACTTCTCCAGCCCGGACGGCTTGTATTTCGACAAGCGCGGCATGTTGTGGATCCAGACCGATGACGGCGCCTACACCGACATCACCAACTGCATGATGCTGGCGGCCCTGCCGGGCAAGGTCGGCGACGGTGGGGTGGCGAACGCCGCGGGCGGCACGCAGACCATCGCGGGCGCCAAGGCGACCTCGGACACGCTGCGTCGTTTCCTGGTCGGCCCGAAGGAATGCGAGATCACCGGCATCGCGATGACGCCGGACTACAAGACGCTGTTCTTCAACGTCCAGCATCCGGGCGAGGAATCGACACCGGACTGGAACGCCAAGACCTTCGGCAGCTACTGGCCGGCCAACCAGGCCGACCCGACGGTGAAGAAGCGTCCGCGTTCCGCCACGGTCGTGATCACCCGCAAGGACGGCGGCGAGATCGGCATCTGAGCCCCCAAGGCCCGACGGCTCCGGTCTCACTGGGGCCGGAATGATTCGGGGGGTTCCCGGACGGGACGCCCCCCGAGTCGTGGAGAGCCCGCGCCAGGCGTTGGCAGTGGTCGCCGAACTCCTCTACTTCGAGATCTCCGACGCCAGGGCCGCTTGCCGGTCGCTCTCCGCGAGGATGCGTCCGAGCACCCGTTCGATCACGGGCTGCGGCACCTCGCCCGCCAGGTCGCGAGCCACCCCTTCCGCCTGTGCGCGCACCAGCTCGCACAGGCGTTTCAATTCCAGTGTCAGGCTGCGCGGCGCGATGTCGCCGTCGCGGGCCAGGTCGGCCCACGCCTGTGCATCGAACGCGCGTGAGTTCGCGCCGTCCTCAGCGTTGTCGTCCGTGCCATCCCCGACGAAGCCCTGCGCCGGCGCCACGCGCAGCCCGCCGTGATCGACGAAGAAGGACAGGTCCGCCGCGCCCGTGCCTTTGCTGCCGATAAGTTGGCGGAAGATCGTCCAGCGCAGCAACGCTCGGCTGTCGACGAGCGGCGCGGGACTGTGCGCCAGCAATGAGAAGAGCTGGGCGAGCGACACGCGGTCCTGATCGGCGGGCGGCACGCCGAGCGCCTGGCAGGCGTTGATCGTGTGCAGGCGGCGCACGCGGCCATCGTCGAGCCGCTGACGGTCGGCACGCTCGACCAGCAGCACCGGCTCCGGCACGCGATGCAGCTGCACCGGCGCCACGTCCAGGCCCACGCGCGCGGCGAGCCGCATGCAGAAGTAGTCGTTGAAGGTCTGGTCGTCCGCCCCTTCCACCCCTGCCACATCCTGCGCGGATGGCGCGGGGTGGAGCACATGCGTCGAGGCCATCTGCGGTCCGTCGGCGAGATGCCACCCGCCGTCACGCTCCACGTAGACCGCGAGCTGGTCCTGGTCGCCGCCGAGCGCACCGCGCACCTGACCGTCCCACACCGCGAAGGGCGACTTGTCGCGATGGCGGAGGCGTTCCGACAACTCCGCCCGGTCGATCGCCCGCTGCACCGGACCGGCCGGACGTTGGAGTCCGTCCGCGATCAGCCGCACGGCGCCGGGCAGGTCCCGACCCATCAGGCGCAAGGCGCCGTAGCGGTCGTCCTCCCGCAGTCCCAGCGCCGCAAAGGTCCGCGATCGCGCCTGACCGGACGGCAGCAAGTGGTCGAAGAAGGCTTGCACCGCGTCGGTCGTGGACTCGCTGCCGGGTCCGCCGCGCGGCGGCATCGGCAGCGACGGGGCCAGCGGGAACGCCAGCACTTCCGAGGTCCATCGTTCGAGATAGGCCAACGACAACCGGCGCGGTGAGTCCGTTGACGCGGAGAGCGCGTCGGCAGGCTTCAGCCAGCCGACCTCATGCTCGTCGAGCCAGACCTCCACACCGTTCATGCGTCATCCAGGTCGGAGAACTTCGAATCGCGCGCGGTGCGGATCGCGCGTCTGACGACCTCGCGCTGCTGCGACGGCACGGCGAACAGACTCACGCCGAGCGCCCGGGCAGCCTTGAGCACGGTGGAGAGGCTGACGCCGCCCTGCCCCGTCTCGATGTTGATCAGCGTCTGGCGCGACATGCCGAGCGCCTCGGCGGCCTCGACCAGGGGCAGTCGCGCGGTGGTGCGGGCGGCCCGGACGGCGGCGCCAAGCGCCAGCGCGTCCTCGACCATCGGGTCATCGGGCGGATCGATCGGTACAACAGTGCGCATGGAGATTCCAGAATCTGGGACGTATTCGTCGGATCTCCCTCCCGGGCAAAAGTGATTCCTGTTTGCTGGAATCTTTATCGCCCACCGCCCATTTTGCGCCTGCGGCCACGCCTCACCGCGTGCTCCGTACGATATCCGCTCACTCGTTCAGGTCTGGCCCCGATCCGGTCGGCCTGCCCCGACCGGCTCAATCGATCGGGGTCAGCTTGGCGACGCTGAGCGCCAGCCACTTCGTGCCGTGACGGCCGAAATTCACCTGCGCGCGCGCGTCGGCTCCTTTTCCTTCCAACGTGAGCAGCACGCCTTCGCCGAACTTGTTGTGGAACACCCCCTTGCCGACCCGCAGGCCGCCGTGTTCGTCGCCCGTCTTCTGCGCCGCCGACTGCTTCATGGCCTGGGGCACCGGCGCCTGAGGGAAGGCCGAGGGATCGACCCGACCGGCGCCCACCATCGACTTCAATCCCGAGCCGCGCTGCCACGCCTGCTGGTAGTCCCTCGCGAAGCCCGAGCCGAAGCCCTGGTTGCGCGGCGTCAGCCACTTCAGCGTCTCTTCGGGCAGCTCCTCCATGAAGCGGCTCTTGATGTTGTAGCGGGTCTGGCCGTGCAGCATCCGCGTCTGGCAGAAGCTGATGTACAGCCGCTGGCGCGCGCGCGTGATCGCGACGTACATCAGCCGGCGTTCCTCTTCGAGCCCGTCCGCGTCGGACATCGAGTTCTCATGCGGGAACAGGCCCTCTTCCAGGCCGGTGATGAAGACCGCGTCGAACTCCAGGCCCTTGGCCGAGTGCACCGTCATCAGCTGGATCGCGTCCTGGCCGGCCTGCGCCTGGTTGTCGCCGGCTTCCAGCGAGGCGTGCGTCAGGAAGGCCGCCAGCGGCGACATGATCTCGCCGGTCTCGGCGTCCGGCGTCGCGGGCGCGGCGGGGGCAATCGCCGCCGGCAACCCCTCCGCAATCGCGCCGGGCGAGTGCTCGTCCACCGGCAGCGCCACCGCGTCCTTGCCGAAACCCTCCTGCGTCACGAAGGCCTCGGCGGCGTTGACCAGTTCGCCCAGGTTCTCCAGCCGGTCTTCGCCTTCCTTCTCGGCGCGATAGAAGGCGGTGAGGCCGGAGTGTTCGATGATGTGTTCGATGATCTCGCGCAGCGTGAGCCCGGCCGTGGCCTCGCGCATCGCGTCGACCAGGCCGACGAAGCCCGCCAGGCTCGCGCCGCCGCGACCGCCGACCGCGGCGATGCTCTGCACCAGCGAACGCCCGCTCGGACGCGCCGCGTCCTGCAGCTGCTCGATGGTGCGCGCGCCGATGCCGCGCGCCGGGAAGTTGACGACGCGCAGGAAGCTGGTGTCGTCGTTGGGGTTCTCGATCAGGCGCAGGTAGGCCAGCGCGTGCTTCACCTCGGCGCGCTCGAAGAAGCGCAGGCCGCCGTACACGCGGTACGGGATGCCGGCGTTGAACAGCGCCGATTCGATCACCCGCGATTGCGCGTTGCTCCGGTAGAGCACCGCGATCTCCTTGCGGTCCAGCCCCTGGCGGTGCAGGGCCTGCGCCTCCTCGAGCAGCCATTGCGCCTCGGCGAAATCGCTGCTCGCCTCATGCACGCGCACGGGCTCGCCGGGGCCGGCCTCGGTGCGCAGGTTCTTGCCCAACCGGTGGCTGTTGTTGCTGATCAGCGCGTTGGCCGCGTCCAGGATATTGCCGAAGCTGCGGTAGTTCTGCTCGAGCTTCACGACCTGGCGCACGCGGTATTCGCGCTCGAAGTCGGCCATGTTGCCCACACGCGCGCCGCGGAAGGCGTAGATGCTCTGGTCGTCGTCGCCGACCGCGAACACGCCCTGGCCGCGCCCCGGCGGCGCGAACATCTTCAGCCACGCGTACTGCAGCTTGTTGGTGTCCTGGAACTCGTCGACCAGCACGTACTGGAAGCGGCGCTGGTAATGCTCGCGCACGGCCTGGTTGTCGCGCATCAGCTCGAAGGAGCGCAGCATCAGCTCGGCAAAGTCGACCACGCCCTCGCGTTCGCACTGGTCCTGGTAGGCCTGGTAGATCTCGACCAGCTTGCGCGTCTGTTCATCGCGCAGGTCGATGTCCTTGGGACGCATGCCGTCCTCTTTCGCGCCGGCGATGTACCAGGAGACCTGCTTGGGGACGAAGCGCTCCTCGTCGAGCTTCATCGCCTTGATCACGCGCTTGACGGCGGAGACCGTGTCGCCCGAATCCAGGATCTGGAAACCTTGCGGCAAGCCCGCCAGTTTCCAGTGCGCGCGCAGGAAGCGGTTGCACAGGCCGTGGAAGGTGCCGATCCACATCCCGCGCACGTTCACCGGCAGCATCGCGGAGAGGCGGGTGACCATCTCCTTGGCGGCCTTGTTGGTGAAGGTCACCGCCAGCACCGAGGCCGGCGTCGCGTGACCCTGGCTCATCAGCCAGGCGATGCGCGTGGTCAGCACGCGCGTCTTGCCGGAGCCGGCGCCGGCCAGGATCAGCGCGGGCTCCTGGCCCAGCGTCACCGCGGCGTACTGCTCGGGGTTGAGGTTGTCCAGCAGGCCGCGCGGCGCGCGCGGCGTGAACAGGTCCTCCTGCGGCGGGGTCGGGCGCTCGTCGCCAAAATCCTGGGAATTCATCCAGCCATTCTAGAGACGCTGGCATGATGCCGCCCTCATGACGTCAGAAAAATCCAGGACTGCGACGAACAGCGCGGCGAACAGTGCGGCCAAGAAGGCGACGGTCGCCGGCTCCAAAGGAAGTCAGTGCCCCTGCGGCACGGGCGGCTCGTACGCGTTGTGCTGCGGCGCCTCGCACCGCGCCTTCGCCGAGAACGGCGCGCTGATCGCGGCCGACGCGCAGGCGCTGATGCGTTCGCGGTACACGGCCTACACGATGGACCTGATCGAGTACCTGCTCGCCACCTGGCATCCGAGCACCCGTCCGCCGTCGCTCGAACGGGGGGAGCGGGACCTGAAATGGCTGGGCCTGGAAGTGCGTCGTCACGCGCGCCAGGACGCGGACCATGAGACGGTCGAATTCATCGCGCGCAGCAAGGTCGGCGGGCGCGCGCACCGCATGCACGAGATCAGCCGTTTCGTGCGGGAGCGCGGGGCGTGGCTCTACGTGGACGGCCAGATCGACTGACCAGTCGCACGGCGGGCGTTCGACGCACGACGTCGCCCAGGGCCAGGACGAGCCGGTCCAGGAAGGACCGGTGACCGATGTGAAACTCCTGAGGCATGGCGAACTCCTGCTGGCGACGACGACGCGGATGCGGACCGGGGGTCGCGCCACCGACATCGATGGCGCTGAGCGCGTGCTGCGATGATGAGCAGGCGCCGTGACAGGATTCTGGCGAAGGACCCTGTGACTGTCCTCTCCCCCCAAACGGGGAAAAGAGGGCAAAAACCGCTCCAGGCGTGCGCAGACCGTCCCTTTCAGCGATGACATCTCCTTCCCGTCTGCTTTCCCTCCTCCATCTGGACGACCACCTCGCGGTCATCGACAAGCCCGCGGGGCTGCTGGTCCATCGGACGGCCATCGACGCGCACGAGGAAGACGCCGCGCTGCAGCGTCTGCGCGATCAGTTGGGGCGGCCGGTCTGGCCGGCGCACCGCCTGGATCGCGGCACGTCGGGGGTGCTCGTCTTCGCGTTGAGCGCCGAGGTGGCGAGCCTGCTCGGCGCGGCCCTCGCCGAGCGCCGCACGCACAAGCGCTACCTGACGCTGGTGCGCGGCTGGCCCGCGGCTGATGCCGGCGTCGTCGACCATCCGCTCGCCCGCGACCCGGAGCTGCCATCGGCCGGACAGCCGCGTCTGGACGCGCAGACCGAGTGGTCCTGCCTGCGTCGGCAGGAGGCCCCGGTCAGCACCGACCCTCGCTTCCCGACGACCCGGCTCGCGCTGCTCGCCTGCGAGCCGGTGCAGGGACGTCGCCACCAGATCCGCCGGCACCTGAAGCACATCGCGCATCCCATCGTCGGCGACGCGAACCACGGGAAGGGGCCGCTCAATCGCACACTCGCGGCGCACTTCGGTCTCCAGCGGCTGTGGCTCCACGCGCAGCGGCTGACGCTGACGCATCCGATCACCGGTTCGACCCTGACGCTCGAGGCGCCTCCTGGCCCGGAATGGGACCTGTTCCTCTGAGCCAGCCGGCTCAGCCGAAACGCAGGGCGTAGATCGGCGGCAGGTGTCCGGACACGAGCGACCAGCGGTCGCCGGCGTCGTCGGTCGCCCAGAGGTTGCCGGTCGTACTGCCCATCAGCAGCCGGCGGCCGTCGTCGTGCGCGGCCAGGCCGTGGCGGTAGACGAGGTCGTAGCAATGGGCTTGAGGCAGGCCGGTCCGCAGCGTCTCGAAGGTCTTGCCGCCGTCGCGCGTGCGGTTCACCACCAGTGCGCCGTCGACGGGCAGCCGCTTCTCGTCCTTCACGCCGGGCACGAACCACGCCGTGTCGGGATCGCCCGCGTGCGCGGCCACCGCGAAGCCGAAGCCCGACAGCGGCGGCTTGATCTCGCCCCAGTGCGCGCCGCCGTCCACCGAGCGCCAGACGCCGTTGTGGTGCTGGCACCAGAGCACGTCCGGATCCGCCGCGCTGGCGACGATGCGGTGGGGGTCCTGGGTGTTCTCCTCACCCTGCTGCTCCGGCGGCAGGAAGTCGGCGCGCATGCCCTTGGCGCTGATGTGCCAGTTGGCGCCGCCGTCCTCGCTCCGCCAGGCGCCGCCGCAGGAGATGCCGAGCAGCAGCCGCTTCGGATCGCGCGGATCGACGTTGATCGAATGGATGCCGGGCGCGTCGTAGCCGCCGCCGAACCAGCCCAGCCGCTCGGGCATGTCCCAGAGGGTCTCGACGAGCTGCCAGGTCTCCCCCTGGTCGTCGCTGACGAAGAGCCCGCCGGGGATGGTGCCGGCCCAGAGCCGTCCGTCGCCGCCGCGTTCGAGCGCCCAGATCAGCTGGAGCTTCCACGGCGGGCCTTCCGCGCCTTCCGGCTGCTCGGGGAACGCGGGGGCCGCGAGCTCCCGCCAGGTGGCGCCGCCGTCGTCCGAGGCCTGCAGCTTGGCGCCGAAGTGCCCCAGGTTGAGCGCGGCGAACATCCGCCCCCCCTCCGCCGGGGCGGGCAGCACCATGCTGACGGGGTCCCCCACGAAGCTGTGGCGACCGATCGCCCATCCGCCCTGGGCGGGATCGCTGCGAAGTTCGAACAGACCCTTGCGGGTGGCGGCCCAGGCGGTGGTGGTCATCGGTGTCTCCTTGCGATGGCTGGCGTCACTGCTCACGACGATCGGCGGCTGCGGTTCTCGACAGGTCGGGCGACACGTCGGGCTCGACAGCGCCTGGCCGAAGTCCGCCGGGCTCAACCGCCCGACAGGGCTTGCAGCACGTAGACCTTGGACTGGGCCGTCAGTGGATCGCTGAGTGCCTGGCGATCCTGCGCGCGGTGGCCGTCGATGAAGACGGCGACGTGCGTGCGCAGGTGCCCCTGCTCGTCCAGGATGTAGCCGCGCAGGCGCGGATTGCAATCGAAGGCGCGCGTGAGCGCCTCCCCCAAGGTGCTGGCGTCGCAGTCCAGCTGGGGGGTGTCGACGAAGCGATGCAGTTGCGACGTGAATTCAACATGCGCCATGGGATGCGATCCTGCGACGAAGCCGTCGGCATGAAAAGAGGGGCCACCCAGCACGACGAACGGGCTCCCCGGGTCTCGACAGCGCCGTGCGTCCGTCGCGGGCAGAATCGCGGGCCCTTCCCGCCGCCCCGCGGCCCTTGCACGACGCCCTGCGCCGGACCCATGACCAACGACACCCGCCACGTCGACGATGCCGCCCATGCCCGCACCGGCATGCTCTACGCCGCGCTGGCCTACATCGCCTGGGGCCTGTTCCCGCTGTACTTCAAGCGGCTGAGCGACGTCAGCGCGTTCGAAGTCATCGCGCACCGGACGCTGTGGTCCATGGTCTTCGTGGCGGTCCTGCTGACGGTGATGCGCCGCTGGGCCTGGCTCGGACCGGTGCTGCGTTCGCCGAAGCTGCTGGGAACCTGCGCGGTGTCGGCGCTGCTCTTGTCGACCAACTGGCTGGTCTATGTGTGGGCGGTGCAGCACGGCCACGTCGTCGAAGCCAGCCTGGGCTACTTCATCAACCCGCTGGTCAATGTGATGCTGGGCTTCGTGTTCCTGCACGAGCGGCTGCGGCCGGTGCAATGGCTGGCGATCGGACTGGCGGCGGCCGGAGTGATCTGGCTGACGGTCACCGCCGGGCGGTTGCCGTGGATCGCGCTGGTGCTGGCGTTGAGCTTCGGTATCTACGGACTGATGCGCAAGACGGCGCATCTGGGCGCGTTGGAGGGGCTGACGCTGGAGACGCTGATCCTGTCGCCCTTCGCCGCCATCGCGCTGTTCTGGTGGACCAGCCAGGGCACCAGCGCGTTCGTGACCGGCGACGCCGGCCACATCGCGTGGCTGCTGCTCGCCGGACCGCTGACGGCCGTGCCGCTGCTCCTGTTCGCCGCCGGCGCGCGCCGCATCACGCTGACGACGCTCGGCCTGGTGCAATACCTGTCCCCGACGATCCAGTTCCTGCTCGGCGTCTGGCTGTATCACGAGCCGCTCGCCGGTGCGCGACTCGTCGGCTTCGTGCTGATCTGGTCGGCGCTTGCTGTTTACAGCGCGGAGAGCCTTTGGCGCAATCGGCGGTGAGCCACGGCCGCTGGCCCTCACCCTTGCCCTTTTCCGCAGTGCGGGAGAGGGCGTAAGACCGGCTCCGAGGTGGCCCCCTCTCCCGCACTGCGGGAGAGGGTTGGGGTGAGGGTCGTCGCCGCGCTGGAACTCAGTTCCGGATGATGTGGTCGAAGGCGCTGAGGGCCGCCTTCGCGCCGTCGCCGGCCGCGATGATGATCTGCTTGTACGGCACGGTGGTCGCGTCACCCGCGGCGAACACACCGGGCACCGACGTCTGGCCCTTCGCGTCGACGATGATCTCGCCGTGCTTGGACAGCTCGATCGTGCCGCGCAGCCACTCGGTGTTGGGCACCAGGCCGATCTGCACGAACACGCCCTCGACTTCGACGCGCCTGTTCTCGCCGGTGGCGCGATCCACGTAGTTCAGGCCGTCCAGCTTGCCCGCCGTGCCGGTGAACTCGCTTGTCTGCGCCTGCTTCAGGATGACGACATTGGGCAGGCTCTCCAGCTTCTTCACCAGCACCGCGTCGGCGCGCAGCTGATCGCCGAATTCCAGCAGCGTCACATGCGACACGATGCCCGCCAGGTCGATCGCCGCTTCGACGCCGGAGTTGCCGCCGCCGATCACCGCCACGCGCTTGCCCTTGAACAGCGGACCATCGCAATGCGGGCAGTAGGCCACGCCCTTGTTCTTGTATTCCTGCTCGCCGGGGACGTTGACGTTCCTCCAGCGCGCGCCGGTCGAGATGATCACCGTCTTGCTCTTCAGCGAGCCGCCGTTGGCCAGCTTCAGCTCGACCAGGCCGCCCGGCGTGGTCGCCGGGATCAGCGCTTCGCCGCGCTGCAGGTTCATGACGTCGACGCCGTAATCCTTGACGTGCGACTCCAGCGCCATCGAGAACTTCGGACCGTCGGTGGACAGCACGGAGATGTAGTTCTCGATCGCCAGCGTGTCGTTGACCTGACCGCCGAAGCGCTCGGCCGCGATGCCGGTGCGGATGCCCTTGCGAGCGGCATACACCGCCGCCGCCGCGCCGGCCGGGCCGCCGCCGACGATCAGCACGTCATAGGGATCCTTGGCGGACAGCTTGGCCGCGTCCTTCTCCGCCGCGCCGGTGTCCAGCTTGGCGGCGATCTCTTCCACGGTCATGCGGCCCGAGCCGAATTCCTGGCCGTTCAGGTAGATCGTGGGCACGGCCATGATCTCGCGGGCGTTGACCTCGTCCTGGAACAGCGCGCCGTCCACGACCACCGTCTTGACGCGCGGGTTCAGCACCGACATCAGCGACAGCGCCTGCACCACGTCCGGGCAGTTGTGGCAGGTCAGGGACATGTAGACCTCGAAGAGGTAGTCCCCGTCCAGGCCCTTGATCTGGTCGATGGTGGACTGCTCCACCTTCGGGGGATGGCCACCGGTCCACAGGAGGGCCAGCACCAGCGAGGTGAACTCATGGCCGAGCGGGATGGCGGCGAAGCGCAGGCTCTGTTCGGTGCCCGTGCGCTTCAGGCTGAACGACGGCTTGCGCGCGTCGTTGCCGTCCAGCTTCAGCGTGATCTTGTCGGACATCGCGGTGATGTCCTGCAGCAGCTGCTTGAGCTCTGCGGCGCTCTCGGAGTCGTTCAACGAAGCCTCGATCTCGAACGGCAGCGTGACCCGCTCCAGGTAGGCCTTGAGCTGCGCCTTCAGGTTGTCGTCCAACATCGTTGCTTCCTTCCAATTTTTCTTAAGCGACTTCGAGAACCGGCCTCCCTGTCAGATCGAAGGGGCGGCCAGACACACGCCCGCGGACCGGATCGGTCCACGCGCGGTGCAATGACAGTGAGGGGGAGAGGATCATCCTCATCCGGATCACCGGTCGGGGCGGAGGCCCTCCGAAGAGGGACGCTCCGGCTCCCGCGGGCGAGATCCTTAGATCTTGCCGACCAGGTCCAGCGACGGAGCGATGGTCTTTTCGCCTTCGTTCCACTTGGCCGGGCAGACCTGACCCGGGTTCTTGGCGACGTACTGGGCAGCCTTCAGCTTGCGCAGCGTTTCCTTGACGTCGCGGGCGATCGCGTTGTCATGCACTTCGAGGGTCTTGATGACGCCGTCCGGATTGATCACGAAGGTGCCGCGCAGGGCCAGGCCTTCTTCCGGGATGTGCACGCCGAAGGCGTTCGTCAGGGCGTGCGTCGGGTCGCCGACCAGCGGGAACTTGGCCTTGCCGACGGCCGGCGAGGTTTCGTGCCACACCTTGTGCGAGAAGTGCGTGTCGGTCGTGACGATGTAGACCTCGGTGCCCAGCTTCTGGAACTCGCCGTAGTTGTCGGCGGCGTCTTCGACTTCCGTCGGGCAGTTGAAGGTGAAGGCGGCCGGCATGAAGATCAGCACGGACCACTTGCCCTTGAGCGACTCTTCCGTGACCTCGATGAACTTGCCGTTGTGGAACGCTTGGGCCTTGAAGGGTTGGACTTGGGTGTTGATCAGGGACATTGCTTCGTTCTCGCTGTCTGGGGTTGATGGGATGGAAAGAATGATAGGGGCCTGGGGCTATCGGTGGGTTTGAATTCCCCAATGCAGCCTATTGGCTCAGCCTATTGAGATAGGCTATCAAAAATCGCTTGTGCGATAGCAAAAACGTCATAACGCTGTCAAACCATCGTCACCACGCCAGGCCGCACACCGCTCAGACCCACTCCAACGCCAGCAGTTCCTCAACCGTCTGGCGGCGGCGGATCAGTCGGTCCGCCGCGCCGTCGACCAGCACTTCGGCGATCAACGGTCGGCTGTTGTAGTTGCTGGACATGGAAGCGCCGTACGCGCCGGTGTCATGGATGACCAGCAGGTCGCCGACCTGAGCTTGCGGCAATTCCCGCGCCAGCACCACCCCGCCTTCGGCCTGGGTAAAGACGTCACCGGATTCGCAGAGCGGACCGGCCACCACCGTTTCCTGGATCGGGCGACGCTGGCCGTCCGTGGGGATCAGGCTCATTGCATGGAAGCTGCCGTACATCGCGGGACGCATCAACTCATTGAAGCCGGCGTCGACCAGCAGGAAGTGCTGCCGCCCCTGCGCCTTGACCGCACGGACCTCCGCCAGCAGCACGCCGGATTCCGCGACCAGGTAGCGACCCGGTTCGATCTCGAGGTCCAACGGATGGCCGACGACGTTCTCGGCCTCCTTGCGCGCGGCATCCCACAGGCTGAAGTAATGCGCCGTGTCGATGCGCTCGCCGCCCGCCTGATAGGGAATCGACAGGCCGCCACCGGCCGAGATCGCCAGCAGATCCTGGCCGCTGGCCTTGACCGTCCGGACGAGTTCGACCATGGCGCTGCCGACGCGGCCGAGATGCTCGTAATCGACGCCCGAGCCGATGTGCATGTGCAGTCCGATCAGCGTCAGCCCGCGGCGCGCGATGACGGCCAGGGCGTCCGTCAGCTGCTCGTGCCAGATGCCGTGCTTGCTGTGCTCGCCGCCGGTGTTGGTCTTGTTGCTGTGACCGTGGCCGAAGCCGGGATTCAGGCGGAGCCACACCGGGTGCCCGGGGGAGACCTCGCCGAGCTGCTCCAGCATGTCGATCGACCCGGCGTTCACCGGGACGCGGTGCTCCACGACCGTCTTGAGCGTGTCGCGATCCAGCAGGTCGGCGGTGAAGACGATGTCCGAATGCACCGCGTCCGCGCCGGTGCCGATGGTGAATCCGGCGGCGAAGGCGCGCAGCAGCTCGCCGCGCGACACCGCGTCGACCTTCACGCCCTGCTCGCACATCAGCCGCAGGATGTGCGTGTTGGAGCACGCCTTCTGGGCGAAACGGATCGTGTCAAAGCCGCGCAGCGCGGTGATGCGTTCGCGGATCACGGCGGCGTCGTACACCCAGAGCGGGGTGCCGTACTTCGCGGTGAGTGCTTGCAGTTGCTGTTCGCGGGCGGGGGTCAGGGCTTGCTGCATGTCGGGATCCTTCAGGGGATGGCGCGGATGCCCTCCGGGCGGGGACATCCTGGAACTGCCGCAAGCATCCACCGGACGCCGTATTCAATCAAATGCTTTGTTTTGCCGATTGAATTCAGTATTGATATGCGCTGATATGCTGTCGGGATGGCCCTCCCCATCACGCACCGCCACATCGAAGTCTTTCGCGCGGTCATGACTGCGGGCAGCGTGACCGGCGCCGCGGAACTGCTGTTCACCTCCCAGCCCACGGTCAGCCGGGAGCTCGCGCGGATGGAATCGCTGCTCGGCTACGCGCTGTTCGAGCGCACGGCCGGGCGGCTGCGCCCGACGGCGCGCGCGCTGGCCCTGTTCGATGAAGTCCAGCGCGCCTACCAGGGCCTGGACCAGGTCGTCGCCCGCGCCCAGTCGCTGGGGCGCGCCGAGGATGAGCGCCTGCGCGTCCTGACCCTCCCGGCGCTGGCGCACGCGCTGCTGCCGGACGCCAGCGCCGACTGGCTCGCCCGGCATCCGCAGGCGGAACTGACGCTGACGCCGCAGGAGTCGCCGCTGCTCGAGGAATGGATGGCTGCGCAGCGCTTCGACATCGGCCTCAGCGAGGTCCCCACCACCGTGCCCGGCACGCGCAGCGAAACGCTGGCCGAGCTCGACGAGGTCTGCGTGCTGCCCGCCGGTCATCGCCTGCTGGAACGACAGGTCCTGACCCCGCAGGACTTCGAGGGCGAACGCTTCGTCAGCCTGTCGGCCGAGGACCCCTATCGCCGCCAGTTCGACGCGATCTTTGCCAGTGCCGGCGTGCGGCGTCGTCCGCAGATGGAGACACACAGCGCGATCGCCGTGTGCGCGCTGGTTCAGAAAAACCTGGGCATCGCGCTCGTGAATCCGTTGACCGCGAGGGCCTGTGCCGGACCGGATCTGCACCTGCGTCCGTTCTCGGTATCGGTGCCGTTCCGCATCCAGGCGCTGTGGCCGCTGCACCGGGCCGCGCATGCGCTGACGCAGGACTTCATCGATGCGGTGAAACGTGCGCTCGCGCCCGCGATGGCGAGTCAGCACGGCGCCGGAAAAGCAAAACGGCGCTGACCGCGAGGCCAGCGCCGTTCGAGGGAGCGCAACGCGCTCAGGCGACCTTGGCTCAGGCCACCTTGATCGCCACCGGCGCCACGGTCGACAGGAAGCGCTCGCGGATCGAGCGCTCGATGCCGGCCGCATCCAGGCCGCACTGCGACATGAGCTTGCCCGGTTCGCCGTGTTCGACGTACTCGTCGGGCAGGCCGAGTTGCAGCACGGGCAGCGACAGGCCTTCGGCCTGCAGCGCTTCCAGCACGGCACTGCCGGCGCCGCCCATGACGCAACCGTCCTCGACGGTCACCAGCGCGTCGTGCGTGCGGGCCAGTTCCTTGACCAGCTCGACGTCCAGCGGCTTCACGAAACGCATGTTGGCCACGCTCGCGTCGAGCGCCTCCGCCGCCTTCAGCGCCGGATGCAGCAGCGTGCCGAAGGCGAGGATCGCCACCCGTGGTCCATGAGGCGCATGGGCCGCACCGCGGCCGCCGGTCGACGGCAGCGACGAGGTCCGGCGCATCTCGCCCTTGCCCCAGGGCAGCGCGACCATCTCCTTCTTGATCTCCGCGCCGACGCCTGCCCCGCGCGGATAACGGACCGTCACCGGGCCGTCGTGCATGTGGCCGGTGTAGAGGGCCTGGCGGCACTCGTTCTCGTCCGACGGCGTGATCACGCTCATGTTCGGAATGCAGCGCGTGAAGGCGATGTCGTAGTTGCCGGCATGCGTGGCGCCGTCGGCGCCGACCAGGCCCGCCCGGTCCAGCGCGAACAGCACCGGCAGGTTCTGCAGCGCCACGTCGTGGACCAGCTGGTCGTAGCCGCGCTGCAGGAAGGTCGAATAGATCGCCACCACCGGACGCAAGCCTTCGCAGGCCAGGCCGCCGGCGAAGGTCACCGCATGCTGCTCGGCGATGCCGACGTCGTAGTACCGCGTCGGGAAACGCTTGTGGAACTCGACCATGCCCGAGCCCTCGCGCATCGCCGGCGTGATGCCGACCAGCGTGGGATCGGCCTCGGCCATGTCGCACAGCCAGTCGCCGAACACCGTCGTGAAGGTCTTCTTCGCCGGCACGGTCGAGGGCTTGATGCCTTCGGCCGGGTTGAACGGCGTCGGGCCGTGGTACTTGACCGGGTCGGCTTCCGCCAGCTTGTAGCCCTGGCCCTTGCGCGTGACCAGGTGAAGGAACTGCGGGCCCTTCTTGTCGCGCAGGTTCTCCAGCGTCGGGATCAGTGCGTCCAGGTCGTGCCCGTCGATCGGGCCGACGTAGTTGAAGCCGAATTCCTCGAAGATGGTCCCGGGCACGAACATGCCCTTGGTGTGCTCCTCGAAGCGGCGGGCGAACTCGTACAGCGGCGTGTGCTTGAGCACCGACTTCGCGCCTTCGCGCGCCGCGGCGTAGAACTTGCCGCTCATGAGCCGGGTGAAATACTTGTTCAGCGCGCCCACCGGCGGGCTGATCGACATGTCGTTGTCGTTCAGGATCACCAGCACGTCGCCGAGCAGTCCGCCGTGGGCGACGCCGGCGTTGTTGAGCGCCTCGAAGGCCATGCCGGCGGTCATCGCGCCGTCGCCGATGATCGCGACCACGCGGCGCGACTCGCCCTTGATCCGGGCCGCCATCGCCATGCCGTGCGCGGCCGAGATCGAGGTGCTGGAGTGCGCGGTGCCGAAGGTGTCGTACTCGCTCTCGTCGCGGCGCGGGAAGCCCGAGATGCCGCCCTGCTGGCGCAGCGTCGCCATCGCGTCTCGGCGGCCGGTCAGGATCTTGTGCGGGTAGGTCTGGTGACCCACGTCCCACACCAGCCGGTCACGCGGCGTGTCGTAGACGTAATGCAGCGCGACCGTCATCTCCACGGTGCCCAGGTTCGACGACAGGTGGCCGCCGGTCTTGGACACGCTGTTGAGGATGTGCGCGCGGACCTCGTCCGCCAGCTGCGGCAGCTGGCCGCGCGACAGCCGGCGCACGTCCGCGGGGCTCTCGATGGTGGACAGCAGCGTCTGCGCGGTCGTCGCGTTCGTGGCGTTCGATGGGTTCTCGCTCATGGCGTCGCCTCTCCTTGTCGTCGCATCCCGACCGGATCCCTGCGGGATCCGAGCCGGATGTCAGTTGTCGCGCTCGACCACCTTGTCAGCCAGCAGGCTGAGCCAGGCGGTGTCGGCCAGGCCGCTGCCGGCCAGCGCCTGATGCGCCTCGTCCCGCAGGCGGAGCGCGTACGCGCGGGCGGGCTCCAGGCCCAGCACGCTGACGTAGGTCGGCTTGTTGTTGTCCTGATCCTTGCCGGCGGTCTTGCCCAGCACGTCGCTGTCCTGGGTCACGTCCAGGATGTCGTCGACGACCTGGAAGGCCAGGCCGATCGCGGCGCCGTAGCGGCTCAGCGAATCCCACGCCACCGGCGACAGCTCGCCGCAGGCCGCCCCCATCAGCACGCTGGCCTGCAGCAGCACGCCGGTCTTGCGACGGTGCATGTCGCGCAGCGACGCCTCGTCCAGCGGCTTGCCGATGCTGGCCAGGTCGATCGCCTGGCCGCCGGCCATGCCGTCATAGCCGCTCGCGCGCGCCAGCAGCCGGCACAGCCTGGCCTGCAGCGCGGGTTCCACGCCCACGTCCGGCGTCAGCACGTCGAAGGCCAGCGCCTGCATCGCATCGCCGGCCAGCATGGCCTGGGCCTCGCCGTACTGGACGTGCAGCGTGGGCTTGCCCCGGCGCAGCACGTCGTTGTCCATGCAAGGCATGTCGTCATGCGCCAGCGAATAGGCGTGGATCAACTCCACCGCGCAGGCCGCGCGCATCGCGGCCTCGCGCTGGCCGGCGGCGGCGTCGGCCGCGGCCAGCACCAGCAGCGGACGCAGGCGCTTGCCCGCCCCGAGGACGGCATACCGCATGGCCTCGCCCAGACCCGCCGGCGCCCCTTCGGGCACCCAGGCCTCGAGCGAGCGCTCGACATCGTCGAGCGATTGTTTCACCCAACGTTCGAAAATCCCTGCATCCACTTATTCATCTCCCCAAGCCTGCGCGCCGCCACCTTCAATGACCTGTACTTGTTGTTCGACGGCCTGAAGTCGCGCGCGGCAGTATTTGAGCAAGGCGGCCCCCCGCTGGTAGCTGGCGAGCAGCTGGTCCAGCGGCAGTTGGCCGGCCTCCATGGCCTGAACCAGACGTTCCAGTTCCTCGACCGCCAGCTCATAGCTCGCGGGCTCCTCCTGGATCGTGGATGGCGCCGACTTGGCGCTGGCGGAAGGCTTGCTCATTTCAAAACGCGAAAAGGCTGATTGTAAGCACCGTCACTCCCCCGTCCGCCTTCCGACCGTCGGGGGATGTGAGCGCGCCGCCACAGGCGTCAGCGGGTGTGTCGATCGTTCGGTAAAGCTTGACACCCACCGATTTCCCCTCCGGAGAAGGGCCGGGTACAATCACCGGTTCCTTTGCCCGCCGCCATGCCCTAAAAGGGGTCCGGCGGGTTTTTCATTCACGGTTGACATTGGAGTCTTGGAGACCCTCTTGGATCATGTCCGACCTGAGCATCCCTCTCAGCGCGCTTGAACGCAAAGGCCCGGGTAGCACTCCGGGTCACACTCCGGGTCACACCACGGGCAACGGCACAGCCGGCACCGCCCCCGGTCACCCCCAGCTGCCGGTCACCTCCTACTTCGACGAGGACCTGTTCCGCCGCGAACAGGAACTGATCTTCCAGCACGGCCCCCGCTACCTCGGCCACGCGCTCGCCGTGCCCGAGGTCGGCGACTACTACGCCCTGCCGCACGAAGGCGAGGGCCGCGCCCTCGTGCGCAGCGCGCAAGGCCTGGAACTGATCTCCAACGTCTGCCGCCACCGGCAGGCGGTGATGCTGCGCGGGCGCGGCAACACGCGGAGCAACATCGTCTGCCCGCTGCACCGCTGGACCTACGACCTGCGGGGCGAGCTGGTCGGCGCGCCCCACTTCAAGCAGGACCCCTGCCTGCACCTGAACCGCTACAAGATCCGCGAGTGGAACGGCCTGCTGTTCGAGGACAACGGCCGCGACATCGCCGCCGACCTGGCGGGTCTGGGCCCGCGCGGCGCGCTGGATTTCAGCGGCTACCAGCTCGACAAGGTCCACGTCCACGAGTGCGACTACAACTGGAAGACCTTCATCGAGGTCTATCTGGAGGATTACCACGTCGGCCCGTTCCACCCCGGTCTGGGCCACTTCGTCACCTGCGACGACCTGGCATGGGAATTCGGCCGGGACTACTCGGTGCAGACGGTGGGCGTGAACAAGGCGCTGGAGAAGCCGGGTTCCGAGGTCTACGCCAAGTGGCACGACCAGGTGCTGGGTTTCTCCGGCGGTCAGTCCCCGGACCAGGGCGCGATCTGGATGACGTACTACCCCAACATCATGGTGGAGTGGTACCCCAACGTGCTGGTGGTGTCGACGCTGTTCCCCAAGGGACCGCAGAAGACGACCAACATCGTCGAGTTCTATTACCCGGAAGAGGTCATCGCCTTCGAGCGCGACATGATCGACGCCCAGCAGGCCGCCTACATGGAGACCTGCGTGGAGGACGACGAGATCGCGCTGCGCATGGACGCGGGCCGCAAGGCGCTGATGGAGCGGGGCGACAACGAGGTCGGCCCGTACCAGACGCCGATGGAAGACGGCATGAAGCACTTCCACGAGTGGTACCGCGGATTGATGAAGCGCTGACACCCCGCCCACGCTGCACCGACAGGGCACCCACCGGGGTGCGCACAACGCCCCGCTCTTGCGGGGCGTTCGTTTTTGCGGCTCCCCGCGACAGGCCGGACCGACCTTCGGCGCGAGAATCGTCGCCATGTCTGCCCCCCTGCTGATGGTCCTGGCGACCCTGCTGTTCGCCACCATGGGTGTCTGCGTCAAGTTGGCTTCGGTCTACTACGGCGCGGGCGAGATCGTCATGTACCGCGGCCTGGTCGGCACGCTGTTCCTGTTCGCGCTCTCGCGGGCGAAGGGGCTGTCGCTGAAGACGTCCGTGCCGGCGATGCACTTCTGGCGCAGCCTGTCCGGGGTGATCGCGCTGTCGCTGTGGTTCTTCGCGATCAGCAAGCTGCCGCTGGCGACGGCGATGACGCTGAATTACATGTCCTCGGTGTGGATGGCGCTGTTCCTGATCGGCGGCGCAGTGCTGATGGGCGCGGCCAAGGTCGATCCGCGGCTGATCGTGACGGTGCTGCTGGGCTTCGTCGGCGTCGGACTGGTGCTGCAGCCGGCGATGGAGGACCAGCAGGTCTGGCACGCGCTGGCCGGACTGGCCTCCGGGATGCTGTCGGCCATGGCCTACCTGCAGGTGACCTCGCTGGGTCGCGCGGGGGAGCCGGAATTCCGCATCGTCTTCTACTTCTCGATGGGCGGCGTGGTCGCCGGGGCGCTGACGACGATCGTGTCGCACGGCGGCTGGCACGGCCACACCTGGACCGGCGCGGCGCTGCTGCTGGCCGTCGGCGTGCTGGCCACGGGAGCGCAGTTGCTGATGACGCGGGCCTACGGCACCGGCAAGCCGCTGGTGAACGCGTCGCTGCAGTACCTGGGCATCGTGTTCTCGGCGTTGTATGGTGTGCTGATCTTCGGTGACCTGCTGGGCCTGCTGTCGTGGATCGGCATCGCGCTGATCGTCGTCGCGGGCCTGGGGGCGACGCTGCTGCGCGCCCGGAACACGCCCAAGGACGCCCAGCATTCTGTCCAGGAATCTTGAACGGCCCTGACGACCCATGACGACTCCAGCGACACTCCGCGCGGTTTCTCCTTCGACGTCCTCCGGGGATGTCCCCGTTGGCACAGGTCTTGACGGCTTGATCACGGTCGAGCGATTGCAGGCGCTGATGCAGTCGTCGTCCCCGCCGCTGATCGTCGATGTCCGCTTCGATCTGGCCGACACCGCGGCCGGCGAGCGCGCCTATGCGGCCGGCCATGTCCCCGGCGCGTTCTATCTGCACCTGGATCGCGACCTCAGCGGACCGAAGCAGGACGCGTTCGGCGCGTTCCGCGGCCGTCATCCGCTGCCCGAGCGCGACGCCTTCGCCGCGCGTCTGCGCGAGCTCGGCATGACGCCGGGCCGGCAGCTCGTCGCCTACGACGCCGCCGACGGCATGTACGCGGCGCGCGTCTGGTGGATGCTGCGCTGGCTGGGCCACTCGCAGGTGGCGGTGCTGGACGGCGGATTCGCCGCCTGGCAACAGGCCGGCGGCGCGGTGTCCTCGGACGCGTCTTCCGCCGCCTCGGTGACGCCGGTTTCCGGCGCCACCCCCTCCTTCGAACCCGCAGAGCCGCTGGAAACGCCCTGGTCCGCCCAGGAACTGCTCGCCGGCCTCGGCCGGGTGCGCCTGATCGACGCCCGTGCCGGCGAGCGCTTCCGCGGCGAAGTCGAACCGTTGGACACCCAGGCCGGCCACATCCCGGGCGCGACGAACCGCTTCTTCAAGACCAACCTGACGCCGGAGGGCCGCTTCAAGCCCGCCGCCCAGTTGCGCGAGGAATTCCGCGCGCTGCTCGGCCCGCAGGGCGCGGAGGGCACGGTGCACCAATGCGGATCGGGCGTGACCGCCTGCCACAACCTGCTGGCGATGCACCACGCCGGGCTGACGGGCAGCCGGCTCTACCCCGGCTCCTGGAGCGAATGGAGTGCGAATCCGCGCCTGCCGCTCGCGAAAGGCTGAGCGAGGGGAGCGGGAGTGTGCGCGAGAGGGTGCGCAAAAGGCTGAACCGTCGGCTGACAAACGCTGACGCCGGCCCCAATTGACATTGCGCAAGGCGCGAGCACCATGAGAGGGTCAGACTGCGAAGGCAAGCCCTGACCCCGCCCTCCGTGGTGGGGATGGGGTCCACCCAGCCCAACCCCGTTCGCTCGAAGGAGGCTCGCCATGTTCCAGCGCATCCTGATCCCCACCGACGGTTCCGACATCACCGCCAAGGCGATCTCCACCGCCATCCAGCTGGCGAAGTTCCACAACGCCCGGCTGTTCGCGATCAGCGTGAAGGAACCCTTCCCCTACAGCGCCGTGTCGGAGATGCAGCCGACGCCGCCGCAGGAGTTCTTCGACGCCCAGGAGCGCATCGCGCAGGAGCGTCTGGCGCACGTGCTCTCGCTGGCGCGGGCGGAAGGCCTGGAGATCGAGGCGCACAGCGTGGAGGCGCTCCACCCCTGGGAGGCCATCATCGAACATGCCAAGCGCGTCAACGCCGACCTGCTGGTGATGGCCACGCATGGCCGCCGGGGGCTGCAGGCGCTGCTGCTCGGCAGCGAGACGCAGAAGGTGCTGTCGCACTGCGCCTTCCCGGTGCTGGTGGTGCACGGAGAAGGCGCGGCTCAATAGGCATGGCTCGACCGGCGGGGCCCGCCTTGGTGGGCCCGCCTCAGTGGGCGTGCTTGCCGCCCACGACGATCAGCACGAACACGATCCCCACGCCCAGCCACAGCAACTGCAACGCGGTGTCCTTCCACGGGAGCCGACGCTGCAGCTGCGGGATCAGGTCGGCGACCGAGACATAAACGAAGCTGCTCGACGCCGCCACCAGGAGGTAGGGAAACAGCTGCTGCCATGGCCCCACCACGTAATACCCCACCAGGCCGCCGATCACGGCCGCCATGCCCGAGATGGCATTGAAGAGCAGCGCCTTCTTGCGGGAGAACCCCGCGTTCAGCAGCACGATGTAGTCGCCAACCTCCTGCGGGATCTCATGCGCCACGATCGCCATCGCGGTGACCCAGCCCAGGTGATGATCCGCCAGGAAAGCCGCGGCGATGATGATCCCGTCACAGAAGTTGTGGATCGAATCCCCCACCAGCACCGACAAGCCACCCCGACCCGCCTGCTCCTGGTCGAAATGATGGTGGTGGTGATGCCCATCCCCCTCATGGTGATGGGTGTGCCGGTAAAGCTCGGCCTTCTCCAGCAGGAAGAAGAACATCAAGCCGCCCAGCAGCGCCAGGAACAGGTTGTGCGGATCCGCCCCGCTCTCGAACGCCTCCGGCAATACGTGCAGCAGCGCCGTCGACAGCAGCACGCCCGTCGACAGACTCACCAGATGCTTGACGATGCGGCTCAGCAAGCCGACCGTCAGCATCGCCGCAATCGTCACGGAGGCTAGTCCACCGGCGAATGTCACCAGCAGGATGTAGGTCAGGGTCATGGATAAAAAAGGCGCACCACTGAGGGTGCGCCGGTTGGGTTCCCAAAATTGTCTCAGACTCGTCAAGCCCCCGCTTTGGAAGGCTCTGGGATCACTGCGTGAGGGTGAGCGCGGGCTCAGGTAAGACTTCGAGAAGCCAAGCGCGGGCTCTCCACGAGGCATGAGGGCTCCCTCCTGGACCCTCATGCCTCATTCCGGCCCCAGCATCGCTCACTGACCTCGGGCCTTGGGCGTTCAGACGCCGTGCTGCTTGAACCAGGCCTGGCAGCGGGCCCAACCATCCTTGGCAGACTCAGGCTTGTAGCTGGGACGGTAATCAGCGTGGAAGGCGTGACCGGTGTCAGGGTAGACGACGAACTCGCTCGCCTTGGCGGCAGCACTGCCCTGCTTGAGCGCTTCCTGCATCGCGGCGACCGTGGACACGGGAATGCCGTTGTCCTGGGCGCCGTACAGGCCCAGCACCGGGGCGTTCAGCTGCCCGACAACGTCGATCGGATGCTTCGGGGTCATCGCGTTGGTCTGACCCTGCAGGCGGCCGTACCAGGCCACCCCAGCCTTCACCGCCTTGCTGTGCGCGGTGTACAGCCACACGATGCGACCGCCCCAGCAGAAGCCGGTGATCGCCAGCTTCGAGGTGTCGCCGCCCTGCTGCTTCGCCCAGGCGACGGCCGCATCCAGGTCGTTCATGACCTGCGCATCGGGCGTGCGCTGGATGATCTCGCTCTGCAGCTTGGCGATGTCCGAATACTTGTGCGCCAGACCCTGCCGCGCGAAGAGGTCGGGCGCGATGGCCAGATACCCGAGCTTCGCGAAGCGGCGCGCGACGTCGGCAATGTGCTCGTGCACGCCGAAGATCTCGCTGATGACGAGCACGACATGCGCGTGTTTCTTGCCCGCGGGCTGGGCGACGTAGGCCGGCATCTGGAAATCGCCGACCGGGATGTTCACCGGGCCGGCATCGAGGCCCTGGGTGTCGGTGGTGATGGTCTGCGCAGACACGGGCAGCACGGCGGCCGCGAAGCCGCTGCCCACCGCGGTGCCGACGAAGGCGCGCCGGCTGAAGGCGCGGCCCGGGACCAGCGTGTCGATGTCGTCACGGATCGCTTCGACCAGTTCAGGGGACACGCCGGCGGCGCCCTCGTCGCGGGAATCGGAATTCGTCATCTGCGGCTCCTCGGTTGGGATGCGGGGTGGACGGAACGCCGGATGCTAGCGCGGGCGGCGTGCGACATCCTGATGACGCGCAAGATGAAAGCACTTCGTTCCCGAGAGGGCGTCCAAACACCCCGACAATCGGCCCCCATGACGCAAGCGCAAGTCCCCCTGATCCTGGCCGCCATCGACATGGGCTCCAACAGCTTCCGTCTGGAACTCGCGCAGTTGCAGCACGGGCAGTACCGCCGGCTGGACTACCTGAAGGAAACGGTGCGCCTGGGCGCGGGCCTGGATGCGATGAGCATGCTGACCGAGGAGGCCACCGAACGCGGCCTGGCCTGCCTGCGCCGCTTCGCGGAGCGCCTGTCGGGACTGCCGGGTCGCCAGGTGCGCGCGGTCGCCACGCAGACGCTGCGCGAGGCCCGCAACCGCAACGCCTTCCTGGCGCGGGCTCAGGAGGTGCTGGGCCATCCGATCGAGGTGATCTCCGGCCGTGAAGAAGCCCGTCTGATCTACGCCGGCGTGGCCCGGCTGCAGACGGCCGAGGACCCGCGCCTGGTGATCGACATCGGCGGCCGCTCCACCGAGATGATCCTGGGCCGCGGGCCGCAACCGGTGAGCGCCGAATCCTTCCAGATCGGCAGCGTGAGCCTGTCGATGCGCTTCTTCCCGGACGGCCGCTTCACGCCCGAGGCCTTCCGCGCGGCGCAGGTCGCCGCAGGCGCCGAGCTGGAGGAGGCGATCACCGAGTTCTCCCGCCAGTCCTCCCAGCCGCGCTGGAAGCAGGCGCTGGGCTCGTCCGGAACGGTGGGCGCCGTGTCGCAGATCCTGGCCGCCAGCGGCGTCAGCCCCGACGGCTCCATCACCCTCGACGGACTGCGCTGGTGCATCGAGCAGTGCCTGACGGCCGGCCGCGTCGACGCGCTCAAGCTCCCCGGCCTGAAAGAGGACCGCCGCGCCGTGGTCGGCGGCGGGCTGTGCATCCTCTACACGCTGCTCACGCATTTCGACATCGAGCGCCTGTACCCCGCGAAAGGCGCCCTCCGCCAGGGCGTCATCTTCGACCTGGCGGAACGCCTGGACCCGAAGCTGCTCGCCGCCGGCCGCGACATGCGCGAGCAGTCGGTCGCCGAGTTGCAGCGCCGCTTCGACGTCGACCGCGACCAGGCCGTCCGCGTCCAGTCGCTCGCGCGACGCCTGCACGCGCAGCTGTCGCCCAAGGCCGAGGAAGAACACCGCCGCGAACTGTCCTGGGCCGCGGCCCTGCACGAGATCGGCATGATGGTCTCGCACCACGACCACCACCGGCACAGCGCCTACCTGCTGTCCCACGTGGACGCGCCGGGCTTCTCCCAGAACCAGCTGCGCCGCCTCGGCGACCTCGCGCTCGGTCAGCGCGGGGGACTGCGCAAGCTGGAAGAACAGCTGCAGGAGGAGCCCATGGTCTGGCAGCTGCTGGCGCTCCGCCTGGCCGCCATCAAATGCCACGCGCGCAGCAACGTCGATCCGGCCGACATCAAGATCCGCCGCGACGGCATGGACGTGACCATCGAGATGCGCAAGGGATGGGCCGACGCCCATCCGCGCGCCCACTTCCTGCTCCGGGAGGAGCTGGACGCCTGGGCCAAGATCGGGAAGGTGCAGCTGGCGCTGGAGGCCTGAGGAGCGGGCGTCAGAGCTCTTCGCGGTACAGGCGCATCAGCGCCTGCTGCGCGCAGACGCCGTCCGGATTGCTCTCGGTGCCGATGCGCTGCGAGGTGCCGTCCGGACCCAGTTGCCACGCATCCAGGCTGTCGTACAGGTAGGGCGTGAGCCCCTCGTCGATCACGCGCTGGCGCAGCCTGGCGTCGGTGACCGGCCACGCGACCTCGATGCGTCTGAGCATGTTGCGCGCCATCCAGTCGGCGCTCGACAGGTACAGCGCCTCCTGCTCGTCCTTGCCCCAGCGGAAGTAGAAGATCCGCGAGTGCTCGAGGAAGCGACCGACGACGGAGCGCACCAGGATGTTGTCCGTCTCGCCGGGCAGTCCCGGCGGCAGCATGCAGGCGCCGCGCACGATCAGGTCGATCTTCGCGCCGGCCTTGCCCGCGCGGATCAGGCCGTTGATCAACTCGGCATCGGTCAGCGCATTGATCTTGAGGACCACGCGCGCGGTCTCGCCGCGCTTCGCCGCTTCCTCGACCTGCGTCAGCAGCTCGCACATCGTGCGGTGCAGGTTGAACGGCGCCAGCAGCAGCTTCTTCGGCGCCTTGAACTTGGACAGCGACGCCAGCTGGCTGAACACCAGGTCCATGTCGGACGTGATCTCGGGGTCCGCCGTCAGGTAACCCAGGTCGGTGTAGAACCGCGCCGTCCTCGGGTTGTAGTTGCCGGTCGACAGATGCCCGTAGCGGCGCAGCTTGCCGCCCTCGCGCCGCGTGATCAGCATCAGCTTCGCATGCGTCTTCAGGCCGACGATGCCGTACACCACCTGCGCGCCGACAGCCTCCAGCCGCTCCGCCCAGTTGATGTTGGCCTCCTCGTCGAAGCGCGCCTTCAGCTCCACGACCGCCAGCACTTCCTTGCCGCGCCGCGCCGCCTCGATCAGCAGGTCCGCCAGCACCGACTGGCTGCCGGTGCGGTAGATCGTCTGCTTGATTGCGAGCACATCCGGGTCCTCGACGGCCTCGCGCAGCAGTTGCACCACCGGGTCGAAGCTCTCGAACGGGTGATGCAGCATCACGTCGCCCTTGGTCCGCAGCTTGTCGAAGATGGATTTGCCGCGCGGCAGCCGGCCCTTGGGCCAGCTCGGCTCGTAGGGCTGGAAGCGCAGGTCCTCGGCGTCGGTCTGGTCGATCAGCTCGTTCAGGCGCACCAGGTTGACCGGACCGTTGACGCGGTACAGCGCCGCCTCCGGCAGGTCGAACTGCTCCAGCAGGAAGCGCGACAGCTCCTCGGGGCAGGTGTTGACCACCTCCAGCCGCACCGCGCGACCGAAGTGGCGCGTGGTCAGACCGGAGCGCAACGCGTGGCGCAGGTTGGCGATTTCTTCCTCGTCGACTTCCAGGTCTGAATCGCGCGTGACGCGGAACTGCGAGAAGGCCTCGACATGCCGGCCCGGGAACAGCTCTTCCAGATGCGCGCGGATGACGCTGGTCAGCAGCACGAAGCTCTGCTTGCCGCCGCTGATCATGCTCGGCACCTTGATCACGCGCGGCAGCACGCGCGGCACCTTGACGATGGCGATGCGGTTGTCGCGGCCCAGCGCGTCCTTGCCCGACAGCCGGGCGATGAAGTGCAGCGCCTTGTTGCCGACCTGCGGGAACGGATGCGCCGGGTCCAGACCCACCGGGACCAGCAGCGGACGCACCTCGCGCTCGAAGAACCTGGCGACCCACGCGCGCATCTCGTCGGTGCGGTCGGCGTGGTTCAGGATCTGGATGTTGTGCTCGCGCAGCGCGGGCATGACCTGGTCGTTGAAGATCGCGTACTGCTCGTCGATCAGGTCGTGGGCGGCGCGGCCGACGCGCTCGACGTCGCGCGGCGTCACCAGCCCGCTGCCGTCGCGCTGCAGGTCCAGCATGTCGGCGAAACGCACCTCGAAGAACTCGTCGAGGTTGCTGGACACGATGCAGATGTAGCGCAGCCGCTCCAGCAGCGGCACGTCGACGCGCTGGGCCTGGGCCAGGACGCGCCGGTTGAACTCGAGGATCGCGTTTTCGCGGTTGAGCAGCGGGACGTCGGGCAGAGTCATGAACCGATTCTATGAAGCTGGTGTGACAACCCAGTGACCCTCTTTCGGGCGGGTCACAGACGGTGGCACCGATGTCGAAGGCGCACGCATCCCGCCGCCCGAACGACGAGGATCACCACTGTCGGGGGGCGCTTGTCAGGCCGGCTGGCGCATCGCCGCGGCCAGCGCCTCGGCCGTGCCCTGCTCGGCGAGCTGGCGCTGGCGTTCGGCCCAGTCGAGGATCTCGAGGTGGCCGTCCGGGTGCTCGATCAGGGCGGTGAGGCTCTCGACCCAGTCGCCGTCGTTGGCGTAGGTGATGCCGTCGATGTCGCGCAGCTCGGCGTGGTGGATGTGACCGCAGACGACGCCCTGGACGCCGCGCTTGCGGGCCTCGCGGGCGAGCGCCTGCTCGAACTCGCCGATGAAGGAGACCGCGCGCTTGACCTTGAGCTTCAGGTATTTGCTGAGGCTCCAGTACGGCAGGCCCAGGCGCGCGCGCAGCGAGTTGAGGTGGCGGTTCAGCTTGAGCGTGAACTCGTAGAGCGTGTCCCCGAGGTGGGCCAGCCACTTGGCATGCTGGATGACGCCGTCGAACAGGTCGCCGTGGGTGACCCAGAACTTGCGGCCGTCGGCGGTCTCGTGGATCCACTCGTGCGCGACCTCGATGCCGCCGAAGCTGTGCTGCAGGTACTTGCGCGCGAACTCGTCGTGGTTGCCCGGCACGTAGATCACGCGCGTGCCCTTGCGCGCCTTGCGCAGCAGCTTCTGGACGACGTCGTTGTGTTCCTGCGGCCAGTACCAGCTGCGGCGCAACTGCCAGCCGTCGACGATGTCGCCGACGAGGAACAGCTGTTCGCATTCGACCTCGCGCAGGAAGTCGAGCAGCGCGCGGGCCTGGCAACCCGGCGTGCCCAGGTGCAGATCGGAGATCCACACCGTGCGCACGCGGATCGATCCGCCGTCGTCGGGTTCCACCGCCTCGGCCCCAGGCGGATCGTTCGAAATCGCGGCGGCCATGAGCGTGTCGGTCAGCATGGCCCCACAGGTTGCCGACCCTGCATGAAAGCTTGATGACCGGACCGCCGATAATCCCCGGCCATGCACCTGATGATCCCCTTTGCCAGTTCGCTGGACCCTCATTTCGAGGGCGCCCTGCGCGAGCTGGAGCTGCCCAACCTGAGCCGCCTGCTCGGGTTGCTGGCCCCGGTGGAAGACGTCGGCGATGCCGACGAGACCTCGCCCCTCCCCCCACACGAACACTTCCTGGCGCGCCGCCGCGGCGTCGCCGACGACCATCCGCCCATCGCCGCCTGGCGCGTCCGCGCCGCCGGCCAGGACCCCGCCGGAGCCGCCTGGGCGCTGCTGACGCCGGTCCATTTCGCCGTCGGCGCTGAGGGCGTCACCGCACTCGGCCCCGAGACGCTCGGTCTCGACGAGGCCGAATCGCGTGCCTTCCTCGACGCGTTGACGACCACGCTGTTCCCCGCCGCCGAGGGCTGGCGGACCGCCTGGCTGTCGACCGGCGAATGGGCGATCGCGCATGACGAAATCGACGGCCTGGACGCCGCCAGCGCGGATCGCGTGCTCAATCGCGGGGTCGAGACCTGGTACCCGCGTGCGCGCCGCCTGCGCACGCTGCTCAACGAGGCACAGATGCTGCTGCACGATCACCCGCTCAACCAGGCACGCGAGCAACGCGGCCTGCGTCCGCTGAACGCGGTCTGGATCGGCGGCGGCGCACGCGAGCGCGGCGACGCGCTGCCGACCGACCTGATCGTCGACGACCGCCTGCGCGTGCCGATGCTGACCGGCGATCTCTACGCCTGGAGCGAGGGCTGGAAGGCGCTCGACCAGGACCCGATCGCGCGGGCACTGACCGCGGCGCGCTCGGGCGAACCGGTCTCGCTGACACTGAGCGGCGAACGCCTGGCCCGCACCTGGAGACGGCAGCCGGCCGGCGCCTGGCAGCGGCTGAAGGAAAAATTCGCGGTGCCGAGCGCGTCCGTCGGCACCGCCCTGGAGCCCCTGTGAGCAGCCCCCGCCTCCTGACCCGCGACGTCCCGCCGGACTCCGCCCACGCGCTGCGGGAAGCCGGCTTCTCGCCGCTGCTGTCGCGCCTCTTCGCCGCCCGCGGCGTGCTGTCGCGCGACGAGCTCGATCCCGACCTCAAACATCTGCTGCCGCCCGAGGGGCCCTTGGGCATGCTGGGCATCGACAAGGCCGCGGTGCTGCTGGCGGACGCGATCACGGCCGGCGAGCGCATCTGCATCGTCGCGGACTACGACTGCGACGGCGCCACCGCCTGCGCGGTGATGCTGCGCGGCCTGGCGCTGCTGGGCGCGAAGCCGGGCACCGTCAGCTACGTGGTGCCGGACCGCGCGGTGCACGGCTACGGCCTCACGCCGACCATCGTCGAACTGGCGCTGAAGCACGAACCCAGGCTGCTGGTCACCGTCGACAACGGCATCGCCAGCCACGCCGGCGTGGCCTTCGCGCGCGAGCTCGGCCTGAAGGTCCTGGTCACCGACCATCACCTCCCCGCGGTCACGGCCGACGGCCAGCCGACGGTCCCCGACGCCGATGCGCTGGTGAATCCCAACCAGCCGGGCTGCCCCTTCCCCGGCAAGAGCCTGGCCGGCGTGGGCGTGGCGTTCTACGTGCTGACGGTGCTGCGCGGCGAACTGCGCCGCCGCGGCGCTTTCGGCGCGCCGGGCGAGGCCACGCCGCCCCGGCTGGACGGCCTGCTCGACCTGGTGGCGCTGGGCACCGTCGCCGACGTGGTGCGTCTGGACGCCAACAACCGCCGCCTGGTGGCGCAGGGCCTGCGACGCATGCGCGCCGGCCGCATGCAGCCGGGCGTGCAGGCGCTCTTCACCGCGGCGAGCCGCGACGCTTCGCGCGCCAACAGCTTCGACCTCGGTTTCGCGTTGGGCCCGCGCATCAACGCGGCCGGTCGCCTCGACGACATGACGCTGGGCATCACCTGCCTGACGACGGACGACGCCGAGCAGGCGCTGGCCCTCGCGCGTGAGCTCGACCGCATCAACCGCGAGCGCCGCGAGATCGAGGCCGGCATGCAGGAGCAGGCGCTCGCGCTGCTCGAACGCCTGATGACCGACCCGCGCCTGAACGGCGCGCCGCCGCCCGCGCTGGCGCTGTTCGACGCCGACTTCCATGAGGGCGTCGTCGGCATCGTGGCCTCGCGGATCAAGGACAGACTGCACCGTCCGGTGTTCGTCTTCGCCGAGGGCGCGGACGGCCAGCTCAAGGGCTCCGGCCGGTCGATCCCCGGTTTCCATCTGCGCGACGCGCTGGACCTGGTCTCCAAGCGCCATCCCGAGCTGCTGAAGAAGTTCGGCGGTCATGCGATGGCGGCGGGCTGCACGCTGGGCCCCGGCGGCGTCGACGCCTTCCGTGCCGCCTTCGAGGACGTCGCCCGCGAGTGGCTGGACGAGGCATCGCTCACCCGCACGCTGCGCACCGACGGTCCGCTGCCGCCCGAGGCCTTCTGCGCCGAGACGGTCCAGGAACTGGAAGCGCAGGTCTGGGGACAGGCCTTCGAGGCGCCGCTGTTCTGCGACCGCGTGCAGGTCGTCAACCAGCGCATCGTCGGCGAACGCCACCTCAAGCTGCGCCTGCGCCAGGGTGCCTGGATCCGCGACGCCATCTGGTTCGGCCACACCGAGCAGTTGCCCGAGCAGGTGACGCTGGCCTACCGGCTCAGCCTCGACGAGTTCCAGGGCCAGCAGCGCGTGCAGATGGTGGTGGAGGCGATGGCCGAATGACGGCCATCCCGGCGACCCCGCCGATCTGAAGCGCGGATCGGCGATCCCTCAACCGAGCAGCTGCTTGCGCACCCATTCCACGATGGCCTGCGCCGGCATCGCGCCGGACTCGCGCGCGATCTCCTGCCCGTCGAGGAACAGCAGCATCGTGGGAATGCTGCGGATGCCGTAGCGGGCGCTCTGCTGCGGCGCGGCCTCGGTATCGAGCTTGACGAAGCGCACCTCGGGCAGCATCGCGGCGGCCTTCTCGAACTGCGGCGTCATCATCCGGCAGGGGCCGCACCACTCCGCCCAGCAATCGACGACGACCGGCAGTTCGGTGCCGGCGACGAACTTGTCGAACACTTCGGGCGTGAGGTCCACGGCTTCCGCCCGCATCAGCGGCGTGCTGCAACGCCCGCAGTCCGGCGATTCGCCCAGCCGCTCGCGCGGCACGCGATTCTTCGCGCCGCAGGACGGGCAGACGATGTGGAGGCTGACGGCGGCGGAGGGGTGGTCGGTGTCCATGGCGGTCTCGAGTCGATCCTGCATGAGGCGCAGGAAGAGCCGGTGCGATCTACCGGCGGGCAAGCCATGTTCCCTGCTTTGCGCCTGGCTGCAACCTCCCATGCCGCCTTGGCTGTCCGACGGAGGTACGGCGATTGCCACCCTGCCTTCAACGAGAACTCTGTTGAAGGAGCCGAGATGGCTGCATACAAGGACGATGGCAAGCTGTGGGTGCTGGTGGCCGACGAAGGCGTGGCGCGTCTGCTGAAGCTGCCGGAGCAAGGCGGCGACCTGGAGGACGTCACGACGCTGAGCGACGCCGCCGCCCACGCGAACAATGCCGACCTGCGCCGCGACGCCGAAGGCCGTCGCGGCAACAACGTGACCTCGTCGGCGGGCGTCGACGAATCGCACCAGGAAGCGATCAGCTTCGCGGCGCGCGTGGCGAAGACGCTGGACGACGGCTACAACAACGGCGAGGTGACGCAATTGCGCGTCGTCGCCGCGCCGCGCTTCCTGGGCCTGCTGCGCAAGGCGCTGAGCCCGCAGATCGCCAAGATCGTCATCGACGAGACCAACGTCGATGTCGTCCATGAAAGCCTGGGGGCGCTGACGACCCGCCTGTTCCCGGAGCGGGACTTCAGCAAGCAGAAGCCGTGAAGCGCGCCAGACTTCACACCTGGCCCCTGCTGTAACAGTTTGTCAAATCGATGACATAGAGGCCACCCAGAATGGGGACACCACGCGGCGCACCGTCCGCCGTGGTGTCTTCCCATGCCGACCACGCACCTGCAACCGCCCGATCCGCTGAGCATCGCCCTGTCCGCCGTCATCCGCGACGGCGCCTTGGACATCCACTTCCAGCCGCTGGTCGAGGTCGAGCGGGCGAACATCCTGGGCTACGAAGCCCTGACGCGCGGACCGGCGGACACGCCGCTGCATTCGCCGCTGGTGCTGTTCGAGACCGCCGCGCGGCTGGGTCGGCTGGTCGAACTGGAACGGATCGTCGTGCGACGCGCGCTGCGCCGGTTCAAGGAACTCAACCTGCCCGGCCAGCTCTTCCTGAACCTCACCGCGGACACGCTGCTCGCCACCAGCGACCGCGGCGCATTGATCGCCCGCGAGTTCGCGCAGCTCGATCTGCCCGCCTCGCGCGTGGTCATCGAGCTCACCGAGACGCGTCCCATTTTGGAACCCGAGCGGCTGCAGGACAGCATGCGCAGCCTGCGCGAGCTCGGCTTCGTCGTCGCGCTGGACGACCTCGGCGAAGGCTTCGCCAGCCTGAAGCGTTGGATGGACATCCGCCCGGACTTCGTCAAGATCGACCGCCACTTCATCGACGGCATCGCCCAGGAGCCGCTCAAGCAGCAGTTCGTCCGCTCCATCCTCGAGATGGCCGCCAGCTCCGGCTGCACCGTCGTCGCCGAAGGCCTCGAGCAGCTCAGCGACCTCACCGTGCTGCGCCGCCTGGGCGTGCCGGTCTGCCAGGGCTACCTGCTCGCGCGCCCGAGCGCCGCCCCACGCGCCGCGCTGCGTGCCGAGGTGGACGCCCTGCTCGCGCCCGAGCACCGCCGCCGCAACGCCGACTGGATGCGCCTGCCGCCCGACGCGATCACGACCGCCGCACAACTGGCCCGCCGCAGCCACACCGTCACGCCCAAGCTCAACTGCCAGACCGTGGCCGACATGTTCCAGCGCGACGAACAGCTGTTCTCGATGCCGGTGCTGGACGACTCGAACCGGCCGATCGGCATCCTGCGTTCGCTGCAGGTGCTCAAGCGCAGCGCCGAGCGCTACTTCATGGACATCCACGAGAAGCGCTCCTGCACCGCGCTCATGGATCCCCAGCCGCTGATCTTCGACGCCGGCACCTCGCTGCGCGAGATGAGCGATGCGATCTCCAGCCTGGACGACCGGCTGATGGTCGACGGCTTCATCGTCACCCGCAACGGCGAGTACTTCGGCACCGGCCGCAGCACCGACCTGCTCAAGGCCGTCTCCGACCTGCAGGTCCACAGCGCCCGCTACGCCAACCCGCTGACGCTGATGCCCGGCAACGTGCCGACCGACCAGCACCTGGACGCACTGCTGCACGAGGCGCGCGAGTTCGTCGTCGTCGCCTGGGACATCGACCACTTCAAGCCCTTCAACGACGTCTACGGCTACGCCACCGGCGACGACATCATCAAGCTCTGCGCGCAGATCCTGCAGGACGCCGCCGACCCGGCGGTGGACTTCGTCGGCCACATCGGCGGCGACGACTTCGTGATGGTGCTGGGCTCGCCCGACTGGACCGCGCGCGTCACCCGCGTCTGCCGCGAGTTCGACCGGCAGATCCGCCCCTTCTTTTCCGCCGAACACCAGGCGCTGGGCGGCTACGTGACGCTGAACCGCCAGAACCAGGAATCCTTCAATCCGCTGCCGACCCTGAGCGCCGGCGTGATCCAGGTGCAACCCGGCGCGTTCGAGAGCGTGCGCGCCCTCTCCGCCGCGCTGGCCGAACCCAAGCACGTCGCCAAGTGCGGCACCGGGCCCAGCCGCTACTTCGTCGACCGCCGCCGCGGCGCGGTCGCAGCCGTCGACGACGACAGGGCGGCCGCTGCGCCGGCGGCCGCGGCAGCCTGAGGTCCGGGACGGCGGGATCCCAGCGGTGCGGGCGCGGTCATGGCCACGCTCCTAGAATCGGCGTGTGAACGCCCCTTCCGACACCGCGCCGTCGCCGGCCGCCCCTTCGACCCTGCATCCGCAGATCAACGCGGATCTGCACTGCCACTCGACCGTGTCCGACGGCACGCTGGCGCCCGAGGCCCTGGCCGCGCGCGCCAAGGCCAACGGCGTCGAGCTCTGGGCGCTGACGGACCACGACGAGGTCGGTGGCCAGCAGCGCGCGATGGCGGCGGCGAAGGCGGCCGGCCTGCCCTATCTGACCGGCGCCGAGATCTCGGTGACTTTCGCCGGCAAGGTGGTGCACATCGTCGGCCTGGGCTTCGACCATGACGATCCGCGCATCGTCGAAGGCCTGCGCGCCACGCGCGGCGGCCGCGGCGCGCGGGCGAAGGAGATGTCCGACGGCCTCGCCCAGGTCGGCATCCCCGGCGCCTACGAAGGTGCGCTCAAGTTCGCCGGCAATCCGGAGCTGATCTCCCGGACCCACTTCGCGCGTTTCCTGGTGGAGAGCGGCCAGTGCTCGGACGTGCCCGAGGTCTTCCGCCGCTTCCTCACCGAGGGCAAGCCCGGCTACGTGCCGCACCGCTGGGCGGCGCTGGGCGACGCGGTGGGCTGGATCGTGGACGCCGGCGGGCTGGCCGTCATCGCGCACCCCGGCCGCTACGGCTTCACGCCGACCGAGGAGTACGCGCTGATCACCGAGTTCATCGCCCACGGCGGGCGCGGCATCGAGGTCGTCACCGGCAGCCACACCGCCGCGGACATGATCCAGTACACCGACACCGCGCTGGAATTCGACCTGCTCGCCTCGCGCGGCTCGGATTTCCACAGCCCGGAGGAAAGCCGCGTCGACGTCGGCAAGCTCGACCAGCACCTCTCCGGCCGCTTGAAACCGGTGTGGGGCGCGCTCGAACACCGCATCCACTGGCCGGACTGACCGGCTCACCGATCGGCTCGCACGCCGATTGCCACAGGTGAGGACCATGGCCCAGATCTTCGAAGTCCATCCCGACAACCCGCAGGCCCGTTTTCTGCGCCAGGCGGCGCAGATCCTGAGCCAGGGCGGCATCGGCGCGATCCCGACCGACTCCAGCTACGCGCTGGTCTGCCAGCTCGACGACAAGGCCGCCGCCGAGGCGCTGCGCCGCATCCGCGGCGTCGACGAGAAGCATCACATGACGCTGCTGTGCCGCGACCTCAGCGAACTCGGCAGCTATGCGCGCGTCGACAACAAGCAGTACCGCATGATCAAGACGGCCACGCCGGGGCCGTTCACCTTCATCCTGGAGGCGACCAAGGAAGTGCCGCGGCGCCTGTCGCATCCCTCGCGCCGCACCATCGGCCTGCGCGTGCCGGACCACCGCGTCACGCAGGACCTGCTCGCGCTGATCGGCGGTCCGCTGCTGGCCACCACGCTGATCCCGCCCGGCGAGCACGAGCCGATCAACGACCCCGAAGAGATCACCGCCCGCTACGACAAGCTGATCCAGTTGATCATCGACGCCGGCGCCTGCCCGATGAAGCCGACGACGGTCGTCGACCTCACCGCGGAGCCGCCCGTGCTGGTGCGCCGCGGCTGCGGCGATCCGGCCTGCCTGGGACTGGAACTCGAAGAGGCCGAAGCGGACGAGTGAGCCGGCCCGGACAAGCGCCGGGCCTCGCGATCGGGTTCGCGACCCGTTCGACGCACCATGCAAAACGCCGGCACGAAGCCGGCGTTTCTCATGAAGAGGCCTGAGGCTCCAGGCCCCTGACCTCCACCAGGCTCAGACCGCCGCGGTGATCACGATCTCGATCTTCCACTCCGGCTTGGCCAGCTTGGCCTCGACCGTGGCGCGGGGCGGCGTGTGGCCGGCCGGCACCCAGGCGTCCCAGGCGGCGTTCATGCCGGCCAGGTCCTTGACGTCGGCGATATACAGCTGCGCGCGCAGGATCTTCGTCTTGTCGCTGCCGGCGCGGGCCAACAGCTTGTCGATCATCGCCAGGACCTGCTCGGTCTGGCCCTTGACGTCGGCGGTGGCGTCTTCCGGCACCTGCCCGGCGAGGTAGACCACGCCGTTGTGGATGGCCATCTCGGAGAGACGCGGGCCGACGTCGAAGCGTTCGATGTTGCTCATTTGTTGTGCTGCCTGGGCTTGTGGGAATGCTTGTGCTCGCGCTTCTCGCGCGACTGCTCGTGGCGATGGGATTTCGCGGCCGGCGCGGCGGCCGGTGCCGCCTTCTGGCCAAGCTTGCTCTCCGTTCCCGCCATCAGCTTCTTGATGTTGGCGGCATGGCGCCAGATCAGCAGCAGACTCATCAGCGCGATGGCCGGCAGCTCCGGGCCGACGTCCCAGACCAGCATCTGCAGCAGCGGCGCGGCGACCGCGGCGGCCAGCGACGCCAGCGACGAGTAGCGGAAGACGACCGCCATGGCGATCCACACGCCGAGCACGGACAGGCCGAGCCACGGGTTGATGGCGAGCAGCACGCCGGCCGCGGTGGCGACGCCCTTGCCGCCGATGAACTTGAAGAAGACCGGCCAGAGGTGCCCGACGAAGGCGGCCAGACCGACCAGCGCGGCGGTGCCCTCCTCCAGGCCGTACGGCGGGCCGAACTTCAGCACCAGCACCACGGGGAGGTAGCCCTTGAGCGCGTCGAAGACCAGCGTCAGGATTGCCGCGGCCTTGTTGCCGGAGCGCAGCACGTTGGTCGCACCCGGATTGCCGCTGCCGTAGCTGCGCGGATCGGACAGGCCCATCAGCCGGCTGACGATCACCGCGAAGGACAGGGAGCCGATCAGATACCCGGCCAACACCGCCAATACGGCCAACAAGGGGAACAGGACACTTTGCATGGGGCGCTATTCTGCCCCGGACTTCAGCGCGCACTCGACCGGGCGGGCCGCGAGCAGCTCCGTCAAAACCCGGGGTTCGATGCTGATCAGGTAGCCGCGGCGCCCGCCGTTGATCAGGAGGCGGGGCAGCGCGAGCACCGAGGACTCGACGAACACCGGCATCGCCTTGCGCGTGCCGAACGGCGACGTGCCGCCGACGAGGTAGCCGCTGTGGCGCTGCGCGACGTCGGGCTTGCAGGGCTCGACCTTCTTGCAGGGGATCTGCCGGGCGAGTTCCTTCAGGCTGACGGTGCAGTCGCCGTGCATCAGCACGATCAGCGGCTGCGCCTTCTCGTCCTGCATCACCAGCGTCTTGACGACCTCGTGTTCGGGCACGCCGAGCTGCTTGGAGGACTCCCCGGTGCCGCCGTGATCGACGTAGTCGTAGACGTGCTCGCCGAACGCGACCTTGTGCTGGCGCAGCATCTGCGTCGCCAGCGTTTCGCTGACATGGGCGGATTTCTTGCTCATGGCGCGATTGTCCCCGCTGACCGCGGCGGCGGCTTGTACGAGCTTGCTGCACGGGGCGTCACGCCTCCTGACAGACGATGGCGGCGTCCGCGCTACGCTGCGGCGCCCTCCCTGCACTTCGTGTTCACCGAGCCCCCATGACGGACGCCGCCTCGACCTCCAGCTATAACCTCAAGGACCTGATCGGCGAGACCGCGTTGCGCTCGCTCGCGTCCGTGTTCGCCGAGTCGACGTTCGGCTTCCAGCGCAAGCGCTTCATGGCCGTCGCGACCGACGGCCTGGCGCCGCTGTCGATCATGCAGCGCGTGCATCGCGTGGCCGAGGCGCTCGAAGCGGCCCTGCCCGGCAGCTTCGCGGACAAGCTCGATGCCGTCGTCGCGGCAGCGCCGAACACTGGCGGCGCGTTCGTGAACATGGGGCTGTGCGATTTCGTCGCGAGCTACGGGTTGCACGATCCCGCCGTGTCGCTGAAGGCGCTCAAGCGGATGACGGTGCACGGCACCGCGGAATTCGCGATCCGCCCCTTCCTGCGACAGGACCTGACCGGCACGCTGAAGACGATGACGCGCTGGACCACGGACCGCAATGAGCATGTGCGGCGCCTCGCCAGCGAGGGCAGCCGGCCGAGGTTGCCATGGTCGTTCCGGCTCGACGCGCTGGTCGCCGATCCGGCGCCACTGGCGGAGATCCTCCAGGCACTGCGCGCCGACGACAGCCTCTACGTGCGGCGATCCGTCGCCAACAACCTGAACGACATCACCAAGGACCATGCGGACTGGGTCTTCGCGCACGTGGGCGATTGGGACCTCGCCGACGAGCGCAGCGCGTGGATCGTCAAGCATGCGCTGCGCTCGCGGATCAAGCAGGGCGACGCGCGGGCGCTGAAGCTGATCGGGGCGAGCGAGGGCGCGCTGGCCGTCGTGGAGCGGCTCGCGATCGAGCCGTCGCGGGTGGCGATCGGCGGCGAGATCGAGATCGCCTTCGAGCTGCGATCGACCGCGGAGACGACGCAGCGTCTGGTGGTCGACTACGCCGTGCATTACGTGAAGAAGAACGGCCGCGCGTCGCCGAAGGTCTTCAAGCTGAAGACGGTGGAGCTCGCGGCTGGCGAGTCGACGCCCATCCGCATCCGCCGCGCGCTGCGCAACTTCACCACCCGCACCCACTACGCGGGCACCCACGCGATCGAGGTGATGGTCAACGGGCAGAAGCTGGCCGACGGCACGTTCGAGCTACTCATGCGCTGAGCGCCCGCTCTTGGACCCTCTTGGCCCTCTTGGCCCTCTTGGCCCTCTTGGGCCCTGTTGGCCCCTCTCCCGCAGTGCGGGAGAGGGAGTAAGAGAGGTTCACTGCGCCGGGTCGCGGATCTCCCAGCGGATGCGGTCGATGCGGGTCAGCGTGTCCGCGTCGAGGGTCCGCCCGATGGCGGCGATGTTCTCATCCAGCTGCGCCGCCGACGTGACGCCGATCAGCGTGCTCGCCGTCTGCCAGCGCGAGTGCACCCACGCGATCGCCAGCGTCGACGGCGTCATCCCCAGCTCCGCCGCGAGCGCGTTGTAGCGGCGCGCCGCGGCCAGTGTCTCCGGCCGCGCCCAGCGCTGCTTTTTCATGCTGTCGAAGATCGCGAGTCGCCCGGGATTGGCGGGGTCGGTCAACCCGTGCTGGTCGTACTTGCCCGTCAACGAGCCGAAGCCCAGCGGCGAATACGCCAGCAGCCCGACCTGATGCCGGTACAGCGCCTCGTCGAGGCCGTTCTCCACGATCCGGTTCACGAGGCTGTAGGGGTTCTGCACGCTGACGATGCGCGGCAGACCGTGCTGTACGGCCAGGTGGACGAACTCGCCGACGCCATAGGCCGTCTCGTTGGACAGCCCGATGTGACGGATCTTCCCGGCGCGCTGCAACTGCGCGAGCGCTTCCAGCTGCTCCTGGATGGATGCGACCGGCTGGTCCTTCGCCGGCTCGAAATACACGCCGCCGAACATCGGCACATGCCGCGCCGGCCAGTGGATCTGGAAAAGATCGATGGTGTCGAGCTGCAGCCGCTTCAGGCTGTCCTCGCAGGCCTGCACGATCTGCGCGCCGGTCAGGTCCTTGCTGCCGTCGCGGATCCAGTCGTAGCCGCGCGAGGGGCCGGCGACCTTGGTCGCGACGACGACGCGCTCGCGCATCCCGGGCCGGGCCTTGAGCCAGCGACCGATGATCTCCTCGGTCCGGCCGAAGGTGTCGGCGCGCGCGGGCACCGGGTACATCTCGGCGACGTCGAGCAGGTTGATGCCGGCGCCCACCGCGCGATCGAGCAGCGCCTGGCTGCCGGTCTCGTCGACCTGCTCGCCGAAGGTCATCGTGCCCAGGCCGATGCGGCTGACCGAGAGGTCGGACTGTCCGAGGGTGACGCGTTCCATCTTGTTCTCCGTGACGTGCAACAGGCCAGTTTGCATGAGCCCGCCCGCCGTCGCCGCGAGTGCGGCCCATACCCGGGCGATCGCCGCGCGGAGCACCGGCACCGCCTTGACACCCGCCGCCATTGCGCCCACGAAATTATTGTTTTACAGTAATTTCTTGCCACCCCACGGTAAGACCATGAGCGACACGACTTTCCCCGCCGGCCTGCGGCGCATCCGCTGGATTGCCCACTGCGTGCGCGCGATGGCGTTGGTCGCGATGGCGGTGGTGGTCGGTTTCCATGCGACGTTCTGGACCAACCGCGGGCTGGTGGAGCGCACCGCGCGCAAGGACTGGTGCCTGGACTGCCCGATGCAATTCGACGCCGTCTCGCGCGCCTGGGGCCTGGCGGTCAACCTGCCGCAGGCGCTGCTGACGCTGTTCGCGCTGCTGTGCCTGTTCCGGCTCTTCGGCGCCTACCTGCGCGGCGAGGTCTTCACCGACGGCGCGACGCGCCATCTGCGACGGCTGGGGCAGTCGGTGACGGCGATGGCGCTGGTCATGCCGATGACCGACACGGCGTCCATCCTCGCGCTGACGCTGGGCAACGCGCCCGGGCAGCGGATGCTGTCGGTGCAGCTGGGCAGCCAGCACTACGTGGTGCTGCTGCTGGGCCTGGTGCTGATCGCGATGGCCATGGTGATGCGAGAGGCCCAGCGCATGGCGCAGGAGAACGCCGAGTTCGTCTGAACGGACCGGCCCAGGACCCCGCCCCCATGCCCATCGTCGTCCGACTCGACGTGATGCTCGCGCAGCGCAAGATGCGCTCCAAGGAGCTCGCCGAAGCCATCGGCATCACCGAGGCCAACCTCTCGCTGCTCAAGTCCGGCAAGGTGCGAGGGGTGCGCTTCGACACGTTGTCGCGCATCTGCGCGGTGCTGCAGTGCCAGCCCGGCGATCTGCTCGCCTGGGAGCCCGGCGACGAGCCCGAGGATGGAGGCGCCGATGGCCGCGCGTGATCGTCGTCTCGCGCCTCGCACGCTCGCCATCGGTGCGGTCCTGCTGCTGCACATCGCGCTGATCGGCTGGCTGCAGCACGCATGGCGCCGGGCGGAACCGCACCGCGAGCAACGCAGTTCGTCGATCCGCATGGTGACGATCCAGTTGCCGCCGCTGCCGAACACAAGGCCGGCGCCGCGCCCAGCGCAGGTCGCGCGTCGCGCAAGTCCTGACCCCAGGCGAGTGCCGCAGGCTCCCGTGCCTGAGGCCGAGGAGCCCCACGAGGAACGTCGCTCGACCGTCGTCATGACCGCGCCGGCGGCGGCTTCCGCCGCGTCCGGTCCGACCGGTCGCGACCTGATGTACGGCTCGGCGACGCAGCGTGCGGTCCGACAGTCGACGCAGGGACAGCCCTTGCTCGCCGAGCGCGCGGATCAGGCGAGCCTCGCACCCGACAAGATCGACGCGTCGACCAGGCTGGGCAACGACATGATGAAGGGCGCCACCGGCGACTGCCTGAAGGGCGAGTTCGCGGGCGCCGGCGCGGGCCTGCTCAGCCTGCCGTTCTGGGTGCTTGCCGAGGCGCGGGGCAAATGCCGTCGATGACACCCCGACGCGGGACACGCCTCGTCAACCCGCACCGGCCGCGCACCGTTCAGCGCAGATCGCCTCCGCGACATCCGCGACATCCGCTTCGCGACACAGGGAGAGAGTCGAAGTGAAGCCCCAGCAGTTCACCCATGCGGCGCGCCGCGTCCTGCACAGGCCGCTCGTCGCGGCCGCCGCGCTGGCCGCGATGGCTGCCCTCGCAGCCTGCGATCCTGTTGCCGCCGCGACGGCCACCGAGCCCTCACCGGCCGCGGCGGCCGCCCCTGCCGACGCCGCGGCATCGTCGGGCGTCGGCGCGATCGCCCTGCCCTCGGTCCAGAGCGACATGAAGCGCGGCGCCTCCTTTCCCTACAAGCGGCTCAACGAGCTGCTGTCGAAGCTGCGCACCGAAGGCGAAGGCCTGTTCGTGAGCCGCTTCGTGCTGACCGATCCGAAGGACAACACCAAGCCGCCGCCGGCAGGCACCAAGCTGGCGCTGATGAGCGACGACGACTACATCCCTATCCCCATCGACGACAAGGGCCGCTTCGACCTGCCGACCTTCTCCGAGCAGCGGGTCAAGGACATGGACTTCGGCACCAACGTGCCCAAGGGCGAGCTGGGCGTTCGGTTGAGCATCGACCTCGCGACGCCGCCGGAGATGCTGGACATGGCGACGGTGCGCCGCATCGTCGCGGTCGGCCAGCGGCTGCGCACCGAGCTGCTGCCCTGGTACGTGCGCTGGATGTTCCCGCAGATCGACGGCGTCATCGTGTGCAGCGACCAGCCGCAGTGGAACCTCGACTGGACGGAGGACGGCCAGCACCTGCGCCTGCCGCTCCCGTCGGAGGCGAAGCAGCGCGAGCCGGAGACGCCCAAGGACAAGCCGTCGCGCGCGTGCACCGTGCTCACCGGCCAGGAGCAGTGGCCCGACTCGGCGCTGCTGCAGCCGCAACCGGGCGCCAACACCAAGCTCTACGTCAAGCTGCGCAACACGCGCGCGAGCTGATCGGGAGTCCCGCAGCAGCCTCTCGCGGCTCCCTCTCCCGCACTGCGGAAGAGAGCGGGGGGTGAGGGCCAGCGGCCTGGGCAGTCAACGGATCAGACGGCGATTCCCGCCGCTCGGTCCGCTTCCAGCTGTCGCAGCACGCGCCGCTGCACCTTGCCGGTGGTCGTCATCGGCAGCGCGTCGAGGAACTCGATCTCCTTCGGGTACTCGTAGGGCGCGAGCCGCTGCTTGACGAAGTCCTGCAGCTCCGCGGTCAACGCCGCCGACGGCTGCCGGCCCGGCGCCAGCACGACGAAGGCCTTCACCAGCGCGCCGCGTTCGACATCGGGCTTGGGCACGACCGCCGCATTGGCGACGGCATCGTGGCGCACCAGACAGTTCTCGATCTCACCCGGACCGATGCGATACCCCGCGACCTTGAACTGGTCATCGGCGCGGCCCTGGTACCAGAGATAGCCGTCCTCATCCCTGCGCGCGAGGTCGCCGGTGCGGCACCAGCTGTCCGCCGGATCCCCGGTGAACTTCGCGGCGGTCGCCGCCTCGTTGCGCCAGTAGCCGAGGAAGAAGATCGGATCCGGCGTGCCGTGCGCGTCGCGGCGATGCACGGCCACTTCGCCGATCTGCCCGGGCGGACAGACCTGCCCCGCATCGTCGATCACCGCGACGCGGTGGCCGGGATAGGCGCGCCCCATGCTGCCCGGCTTGGCCGGCCACAGCCGCGCGCAGTTCCCGACGACGTAGTTGATCTCGGTCTGTCCGAACATCTCGTTGATCGTCACGCCGAGCTCGCGCCGGCCCCAGTCGAACACGGCATCGCCGACGGCTTCCCCCGCGCTCATCACGGCCTGCAGGTGCAGCGTGTAGCGCTCGGCGGGATGCGGCACGGCCTTCATCATTGCCTTCAGCGCGGTCGGGAACAGGAAGGTGTGGCTCACACGGTAGTGCTGCATCAGCTCGAAGGCCTTCTCCGGGGAGAAGCGGCCCTGGTAGCCGAGGATGGGCCGTCCGAAGCACAGCGACGGCAGCAACGCGTCCATGAGTCCGCCGGTCCAGGCCCAGTCGGCGGGGCTCCAGAACACGGCGTCGCTGCGAACCGTCGGATCATGCGGATCGAAGCCGAACCAGTTCTGGCTCGCGATGAAACCGGTGAGGTTGCCCAGCAGCGCGCGCTGCGGCAGCAAGGCGCCCTTGGGCGCGCCGGTCGTGCCGCTCGTGTAGATCAGGATCGCGGGGTCTTCGGCCGCGTTGTCTCGCGCGACGAAGCGCGCGTCCTCGGCCTGCAGCGCGGCCATCCAGCCGGCTTCGCCCTCGTGGGCATCGGACTCGCCGACGACCAGCACGTGCAGCAGCGACGGGCAGGAGGCGCGCGCCGTGCGCAGCGCGTCGAGCGCGCCGCCTTCGACGATCGCGACCTTGGCCTCGCTGTCCTTGAGACGGTACTCGAGCGCGTCGGGACCGAAGAGCATCGACAGCGGCATCGCGACCGCGCCGAGCTGGTTGATGGCGATGTGCGCGACGGCGGTCTCGAAGCGTTGCGGCAGCACGAGCGCGACGCGGTCGCCGGCTTCGACGCCCAGTCGCTTGAGCGCGTTGGAGAGCCGGTTCGCCGCGCGCTGCAGCTGGCCGAAGGAGTACTGGGCGCGGCAACCGCTGTCGCTGTCGAAGAAGACGGCGGGCGCATCGGGCGTCTCGCGGGCCCATCGGCCGCAGCACAGCTCGGCGATGGCCAGCCGCTCGGGCACCTGCCAGCGGAAGGCGCCGTGGATCAGCGCGTAGGCGTCGGGCGCGGCACGCGTCGCCGCGGGGGGCACGGTGATGCCGTCGGCCGGGCCGGCGTCCTTGGCGGTCTTGCCGGTCATCGTGTCTCCATCCTGGTCTGGAACAAGAGCGTGGATGCTAGCGAGCGGGTCCTGGCCGGTCGTCATGGAAAGCCCGTAGCGCCAGGTCGGTGCCTGGCGGGAACCGAGATGCCCGCGGGAGGTGCATGGGCAAGCGGCGGGCGATCCGCATATCGATATCCGGATCGTGGCTCCTACACTGGTCCGCATGGCCCTCAAGATCCTGCACAACCCCCGCTGCTCCAAGTCGCGCGAGGCGCTCGCGCTGCTGGAGTCCCGCGGCCTCCATCCCGAGGTCGTCGAGTACCTCGCGACGCCGCTGACGCTGCCCGAGCTGCAGACGCTGCACCGGCAGCTCGGCACGCCGGTGCGCGCGATGGTGCGCGACAACGAGGACGACTATCGCGAGCTCGATCTGGCGGACGAGTCGCTGACCGACACGCAGCTGCTGCAGGCGGTCGCGGACCGCCCGAAGCTGCTGCAGCGCGCGATCGTCGTGCAGGGCGACCGCGCGCTGATCGCGCGTCCGCCGGCGTTGCTGAACGACTGGTTGAAGCAGGTTGACCTCGGTTGAAGTGGGTTGATGCGCAAGCCCTCATTGGATGGTCCCCAGTCCTGCCACGAGCTTGGTGTCGGCGGGTCGACAGGACAACCCGGCGATGCGCACTGGCAGACGATCGGCAAGGTCACGGGACTTTTTGTCCGCGGCCCCAGGGATTCCTGCGCGCGCCCGCAGTCCTCGCTCCAACTGATCAAGCACCTCGGCGCTGTTGGAGATCGGCATGCGTCGCCACGCTCCCCTCGACAGTTGCTGATCGCAGGTCAGCCGGCCTATGAGCGGTTGAACCTTCCGAGCAATACGCTGAGGGAAAACCTGCTGGTGGACGTCCCGACCGACGACTTGAATTCCGGTGATCTCCTTGCCATCGGACCCGACGTCGTGCTGTGGCTCACGTTCCAGTGCGAGCCTTGCAGCCGGCTGGAAAGACGCAGTCCCGGGCTGCTTCGGTCCATGGGATCGAGTCGAGGCGTTCTGGCGCGCGTTGTGCGCGGAGGCACCCTCACACGGGGCGATCAGATGCGGTACGCGCGATCAGCCATCCCCGCGATGAGTGAAAAATGGCAGGCGCGCGTGATTCGCGTCCTGCACGCGGTGCCGCCGGATTGCTGCATTTCCTATCGCCAACTGGCCGAGTTCGCCGGCGTCGCCACCGGCTACTGCCGCGCCTTTCCGAGGCTTCTGTCCACGCTGCCGTCCGACATCGCGAGTCGTGCGCAGAGCGGTCTGCCCCCCAACAGATCCTCGTCGTGGGAAGGGGCTGAACTGTTCGATGTGGCCGCGCACCTGGACCAGGTGATCCGCTCCTCTGGCTCGACGATGCCCAAGGCTGTGCCACCTGCGGCTGGCGGCTAGCGGCTAGCGGCTGGCGGCTGGCGCCTGCGCTTCCTCAGCCCTTGAATCGCGCGAGCGAGTCGCCGGCGAGACGGCACAAGCGCCAGTCCGGCATGATCGTCGCGCCCATCTTCTCGTAGAAGCGGATGGCGTTCTCGTTCCAGTCGAGCACGCACCATTCGAAGCGGCCGTAGTCGCGCTCGATCGCGATCTGCGCCAGGCGCGTGAGCATGCGCTTGCCCAGTCCCGCGCCGCGATGCGCGGGCTGCACGTACAGGTCTTCCAGGTACATCCCCGGCTTGCCGAGGAAGGTCGAGAAATTGGTGAAGGTCAGCGCGAAGGCAACGACCGATCCGCTCTCATGCTCGGCGACCATGGCCTCGCAGACAGGGCGCTCGCCGAAGAGATGCGGGAGCAGCTTTTCCGGCGTCACGTCCATCAGGTGCGACAGGTGCTCGAAGTCGGCGAGCTCGCCGATCAGGCCGACGATCGCGGTCAGGTCGTCGGGGCGCGCGGGGCGGAGGGTATAGGGGTCGGGTTGTGCGGACATGTGGGTATTCTGTACCCCGGCTCGTCGCGGCTTGCCATGGCGGGCGTCTCGCGGGAGCATGGCGCACGACAGCGTGGGTGAGGCCAACAGGATGACCAGAGACTTCCCGTACTACAACGGTGAACCCGTCGCCTTGCGTCCGGCTCAATGGGCAGGGCTCATGCTGGCCGTGGTCGCCGGCTTCCTGGCGCTCCATCTGCCGTTCGGCGACACCTCGCCGATCCTGGCGTTCATCCCGGCCGTCCTCTTTCCCGCCATTCCCTTGCTGGCGCTGCGCGCGGTGGCGGGCCAACATTGGCGGGCACTGTTCCAACGCCTGGGCGTCAAGGCGGTCGCGATCGCGGTAGGGATCGCGCTGCTCAACCTGGTCGTCACGGTCGCCCTGGGCCTGCTGACGACCCGCTTCTTCGACGTGAGCGCCAATCCCGTCTTCGATGTCCTGGTGCATGACTCGACGTCGGATCGATGGCTCTTCGCCTTGCAGAGCCTGCCTCAACTGCTGGGCGAGGAAGTGTTGACGATGCTGCCCTTCCTCGCCCTGATGACGCTCTTCACGGCCCGGGCCGGCTGGTCCAGGCGGACGGCGATCGTGGCCGCATGGTTGATCTCCGCGCTGATCTTCGGTCTGGCTCACCTGCCCACCTACCAGTGGAACTGGGTGCAGTGCGTGGTGGTCATCGGATCGGCGCGTCTGGTCCTGTCGCTGGCCTATCTGTGCACACGCAACCTCTGGGTGTCGACGCTCGCGCATGTGCTCAACGACTGGACCCTGTTTTCTCTGGGCCTCCTGCTGGCGGCATCCGGCCACGCCCCGGCGTGAGCGCCATCGCCTTCCACCTCGCAACGCACAAGGGATGAGACCATGAATCGAATCAGACCCACCGCCGCGCTGATCGCGGCCGCCTTCGCGTCGATCGGATCGCCGGGGTCCGCGCATGCCGAGCCTCCTGGCGACCTGTCCGATCTGGTGGGTGCGCGCGGCAGCAGCGGAGAAACGCAGATGCAGGCGCGCGGCTACCAGTTCGTGCGGGCGACGCGGGTTCGGGACCAATCGTGGACCTTCTGGTGGAGCGACGTGCAGAAGCAATGCGTCAGCATCGCCACCACCAACGGTCGCTACGCCAGCATCGAGAAGATCCCCACGCAGAACTGCCGCCCGGGTGGCGCGAGCAGCGACGCCGAGCCGACGCCGCCCCAACCCGATGCGATCACGCTGGTCTGTTACGGCAGCGGCCAGCACGCGACGTACTCCTCGCACATGGGCTATGAGTGGAACGACCGCAGCAAGAAGTACGAGCCCATGCAGCGCATGGAGACGGGCAACGAGCAGTTCAACTCCGGCGTGCAGATCGACATCCGGGACGGTCAGGGTCGCATCCACCTCACCGGCAAGATGATCCCGCCGCTCAACTCGGGCGGCACGGAGGGCTGGTGGGCGCTGGAGGATCTCCAGCTGCAGCCGGAGCGCATCACGGCGCGGTATCGGGTGAGCGGGCTCAATCGCCCGAGTCTCACCATCGACCGGCGCAGCGGGCTCATCGAGATCAAGGGGCTGCCGGGATTCAGCGGGAAGTGCGATGTCGGGGATTGGGGGGCGGGGAGGAAATTCTGAATTCCCATCGGCCGCCTCGCCGCACCCTGTCTCCATGGCGAAAGCGCGCCTGCCCGCGCCGCACTACAGTCGCCGTCCATGAGCACCGACCCGAGTTCCGCGCCCGCTTCCGAGTACACCGTCCGCCGTCCGCATCGCAGCGGGTTCATGCAGCTGCGCGGTCTGCGCCACCACGTGCTGCGCTGGGGACCTGAGCCCGACGGGCAGCGACCGCTGCTCGTGATGGTCCACGGATGGATGGACGTCGGCGCGTCGTTCCAGTTCATGGTCGACGCGTTCCGCGACGAGCGCAGCGTCGTCGCCATCGACTGGCGCGGCTTCGGGCTCACCGATGCCAATGGCAGCGATGCGTACTGGTTCCCGGACTACCTCGGCGATCTGGATGCGCTGCTCGATGCCGTCAGTCCTGACGCACCGGTCGACCTGCTCGGCCACAGCATGGGCGGCAACATCGCGATGACCTATGCGGGCGTGCGGCCGCAGCGGCTGCGCAAGCTCGTGAACCTCGAAGGCTTCGGGCTGCCGGACACGACGCCCGACATGGCGCCGGCGCGGCTCGCGAGCTGGCTCGACGAGCTCAAGGAGCCGCAGAGCCTGAAGACCTACGACAGTGTCGAGGGAGTGGCGCAACGGCTGATGAAGACGAATCCGCGGCTGTCCGCCGACAAGGCGGCTTGGCTCGCACCGCACTGGTCGCGGCAAGGCGACGACGGGCGCTGGCACATCCTCGGCGACCCCGCGCACAAGCGAACCAATCCGGTGCTCTACAAGAAGGCCGAGGCCCTCGCCTGCTGGTCGCGCATCGAGGCGCCCACGCTGTGGGTCGAGGGCAGCGAGACGAAGCTCTCGCAGTGGTGGGGGGATCGGTATCCGCGCGAGGACTTCGAGACGCGGCTCAGCGTCGTCAAGGACCTGCGGCGCGTCACGCTTCAGCAGGCGGCGCACATGATGCATCACGACCAGCCCGAGGCGCTCGCCCAAGCGGTGCAGTTGTTCCTCGGCTAGTCCGCCGAAACCACCGCCGCCTGATACGCCGCGATGAACTCCGGCGGCATCCGCTTCGGGCGGCCGCCGCTGATGTCGATGCAGACCAGTTCCCAGCGGCCGCGCATCAGCGTCTGGCCGTCGCTCGCGCGGCGCAGCTGGAAGCGGCGCTCCATCGCCAGCTTCCCGTCCCCGGACGTCAGCCAGGTGCCCAGCACCAGCGCCTCGCCTTCGAAGGACGGCAGCAGATAGTCGTAGCCGCCGTGGCGGATCGCCATCGCGCGGTCGAGGCGGCGGTAGTCCTCGATGTCCAGCCCCAGCGCCACCGAGTGCGACCACGCGACCTGTTCGCACCACTTCACGTAGACCGCGTTGTTGGTGTGGTTCAGGCCGTCGATGTCCGCCGGCTGGGGGCTCACCGCCAACCGATGGGGGGACGGGTAGTCCCAGCCGCTGGACAACGGGTCGACCGGCGCGGAGATCGCTTCGTTCATCTCGCTCATCGGGGGGCGCTCATCTGGGGGTGGGTTCCGTGGGATTTCCGACGCTCGTGCTCGGGGTGCGACAGGTTAGCGTCGCGAGTTAGGCAGAATGCCGCCCTTTTCCGGCGTCGTCCGTCGCCCGTGCGACGCGCGCGCCAGTCGCACATTCCGAACACTGCGCGGCAGGGTCATGCCCTGCCGGCGCCTTCCCCTGTTGTCCCTGCCGTCCCGCTGCCCGTCCCCATGAACATCATCGTCACCGAAGAACTCAAGGCCTACATCGATCCGCTGACCGAGGACGAATACGCCGCGCTCGAACGCAGCATCCTCGCCGAAGGCTGCCGCGACGCGCTCGTGCTCTGGGGCGACATCCTGGTCGACGGCCACAACCGCCACGGCATCTGCACCAAGCACGGCATCCCCTTCCAGACCGTCCAGAACACCCGTTTCAAGTCGATGGAAGACGTCCACCTGTGGATGATCGACCAGCATCTGGGCCGTCGCAGCGTCTCCGACTTCCAGCGCGGCGTGCTCGCCCTGCGCAAGAAGGAGATCATGGAGGCGCGCCGCCTGGCCGTCCTCAACGATCCCGCGCCCGAGGCGCCCGTCGCCGACCCGAGCGCCACGCCGGTGCCCGACGCCCCGCCGTTGAAGAGCCGCGAAGCCATTGCGCGCGCCGCGCGCATCAGCAGCGCCACCGTCACGCAGATCGAGAAGATCCAGAAGGCTGCGGCGCCGGAACTCGTCGCCGCCGTGAAGTCGGGCGAAGTCTCGATCAGCGCGGCCGCCGTGATCGCCGACCTGCCCGCCGAGGAGCAGGCCGCCGCCGCCGCCGGCGGAAAGAAGGAACTGCGCCAGGCCGCCAAGCGCGTGCGCGAGTCCAAGGTCGGCAAGAAGGCCGCGGGCGACGCCGTCGCCGAAGTGGCCGTGGAGCTGCTGGGCGTGCCGACGAACGAGGACGGTGAACTCGAGGCCGATCCGGCCGTCGCGCTGCTGCGCGCGCAGGTCGGCGCGCTGCAGGACGAGAACATCAAGCTGCGCGCGCAAGTCGCGGACCTGCAGGCGCAACTGGCCGCGGCGAAGCAGGACGCTTCGTCGCCCTTCTGATCCTTTGCCTCCGCCGTCGGCACAAGCCGGGGTGGGGTCTCCTCATACGTCTCGCAGGCTCCACAAATCGTCGACCCCACCCCGGCTTGCGCCGACTCGAACCGAGCCCCCGCACGACGCATCGTGAAAGTCCTCGGTAGCCAATCCGGGGAAGGACGGCAGTGGTGGGGGACGGTGAGGTGTGGGGTTTCAGCCCTTGCGGCTGGGGCCCCATACCTCGGCGGCCAACGCACCAGACCGAGCAGGTGGGCGGTCCTTCAGAAACCGGTGATCGGCCCGGAGCGCTCCTTCTCCGGGCGCTTAGCCTCCACCTCGTCGAAATGCGGTGCCGGGTCTTGCACCCCGGCAGCCGCCTCCCGGCGATTCATGACGACTGCGTAGATGACGACGATCGCGACGTAGACGATCAGCGCTCCCTGCGAGCCTACCCAGAAGCTGAACGGCCAGCCGAAGAAATCGAAGCTGAGCGCCCGGGCGAAATACGCCACCCCGAAGGTCACCAGCGCCCACACCGCGAGCAGCGTCAGCGTCAGACGCCAGTTGCCGCGCCGCACCCGGCGACGCCGGGCGCGGAACATGCCGGAGGGGGTGCCGACGGGGTTACCGGACGGGTAACCCGCATCGGGGACAGGCGGTTTCTGGCGCATCCCGGCATCTTAGGGAGCCTGTTCGCCTCAGCATGAGAAAATACCCGGCTTCGGGTCCCCTCGTCGGGGGCTCCACCCTTCGAACGCTTCGAGCGAATCATGGAAATCGAACAAATCAATGCGATCGGCAATACGCTGACCGATCTGCAAGCGCGTACCGACGCGCTAAGGGGGTACCTTTGACTACGACCGCAAAGCACTGCGGTTGAATGAAGTCAACGCCGCCCTGGAGAACCCGAACGTCTGGAACGACCCCAAGCGGGCCCAGGAACTCGGCAAGGAAAAGCGTACGCTGGAACAGGTCGTCGAGACGATCAACTACCTGACGTCCAACATCACCGACAACCTCGAGCTCTTCGAGATGTCCAAGGACGACAACGACGTCGCCGGCATCCAGACCATCGAGGCCGAATCCGCCAAGCTGACCGAGAAGGTCGAGGAACTCGAGTTCCGCCGGATGTTCAACAACCCGGCCGATCCGCTGAACTGCTTCGTGGACATCCAGGCCGGCGCTGGCGGCACCGAGGCCTGCGACTGGGCCGGCATGCTGCTGCGACAGTACCTGAAGTATTGCGAGCGCAAGGGCTTCAAGGCCGAGGTCGAAGAGCAGACCGACGACGAGATCGCCGGTATCAAGAGCGCCACCATCAAGGTGGAAGGCGAGTACGCCTTCGGCCTGCTGCGTTCCGAATCGGGCGTGCACCGCCTGGTGCGCAAGAGCCCGTTCGACTCCTCCGGCGGCCGCCACACCAGCTTCGCCTCGCTGTTCGTGTATCCGGAAGTGGACGATTCGATCGAGATCGACATCAACCCGTCGGACGTCCGCACCGACACCTACCGCGCGTCCGGCGCGGGCGGTCAGCACATCAACAAGACCGACTCGGCGGTGCGCCTGACCCACATCCCGACCGGCATCGTCGTCCAGTGCCAGGACGGCCGCAGCCAGCACAGCAACCGCGACGTCGCCTGGAAGCGCCTGCGCTCGCGCCTGTACGACCATGAGATGAAGAAGCGCATGGCCGAACAGCAGAAGCTCGAGGACAGCAAGACCGACGTGGGCTGGGGCCACCAGATCCGCTCGTACGTGCTGGACCAGAGCCGCATCAAGGACCTGCGCACCAACGTCGAGATCTCCAACACCCAGAAGGTGCTGGACGGCGACCTCGACGCATTCATCACCGCGTCCCTGAAGCAGGGCGTGTAAGAAAAACAAGAGACAAATGCCCCGGTGCTCGATCCCCGGCCCGGGGCTTCTTCATTCCTACAAGGAAGCCCGCCATGCGTGAAGGCACTGCCACCCTGATCCGCCGCGCCGATTACGTCGCGCCGATCTTCTGGATCCGCACCGTCGACCTGTGCTTCGACCTCGATCCGGTCAAGACGCTGGTCGCCAGCAAGATGCGCCTGGAACGCAACGCCGCGGTGCCCCACGGCCCCCTGCGCCTGCATGGCGAGGAACTCAACCTGCTGCGCGTGCTGATCGACGGCGAGAGCGTGTCCTTCCGCCAGGAAGGCCATGAGCTGATCATCGACAACGTGCCCGACGCCGACTTCACGCTCGAGATCCGCAACACCTGCTGCCCCGAGAAGAACACGACGCTGTCGGGCCTGTACACCTCCGGCGGCAGCTTCTTCACGCAGTGCGAAGCAGAAGGCTTCCGCCGCATCACCTACTTCCTGGACCGCCCCGACGTGATGGCGGTCTACACGGTGACGATGCGCGCCGACAAGGCCAGATTCCCGGTGCTGCTGTCCAACGGCAACCTGGTCGAGTCGGCCGAGCTGGACAACGGCCGACACCTGGCCAAGTGGCACGACCCCTTCCCCAAGCCCAGCTACCTCTTCGCGATGGTCGCCGGCGACCTGGTCGCGCGCGAGCAGCGCATCCGCACCCGCGGCGGCAAGGACCATCTGCTGCAGGTGTACGTCCGCCAGGGCGACCTGGAGAAGACGGAACACGCGATGAACTCGCTGATCGCCTCCGTCGTGTGGGACGAGGCGCGCTTCAACCTGCCGCTGGATCTGGAGCGCTTCATGGTCGTCGGCGTGTCCGACTTCAACATGGGCGCGATGGAGAACAAGGGGTTGAACATCTTCAACACCTCGGCGCTGCTGGCTTCCCCCGCCACCGCGACCGACGCGGACTTCGCCCGCATCGAGTCCATCGTCGCGCACGAGTATTTCCACAACTGGACCGGCAACCGCGTCACCTGCCGCGACTGGTTCCAGCTGTCGCTCAAGGAAGGCCTGACCGTCTTCCGCGACCAGGAGTTCAGCCAGGACATGGCCGCCACGCCGAGCGCGCGCGCGGTCTGCCGCATCGAAGACGTGCGCGCGCTGCGCGCCCGCCAGTTCCCCGAGGATGCCGGCGCGATGGCCCATTCGGTCCGTCCCGACGAGTACGTCGAGATCAACAACTTCTACACCGCCACCGTCTACGAGAAGGGCGCGGAAGTCGTCCGCATGTACCAGACGCTGGTCGGCCGCGACGGCTTCGCCAAGGGCATGGCCTTGTATTTCGAGCGCCATGACGGCCAGGCCGTGACCTGCGACGACTTCGCGCAGGCGATCGCGGACGCGAACCCGGGCTCGCCGCTGACGACGCGCCTGGACGCCTTCAAGCGCTGGTACGCGCAGGCCGGCACGCCGCGCCTGCAGGCCCGCGGCGTGTACGACGCCGCCGCGCAGACCTGGACGCTGACGCTGACGCAATCGAGCGCCGCGGCTGCCGGTCAGGCCGCCAAGCTGCTGCAGGTGATCCCGGTCTCCCTGGGCCTGCTCTCGCGCGACGGCCAGGCGCTGCCGCTGATGCTGCAGGGCGAGGACGGCGACGCAGGCACGACCGACACGGAGCGCGTGCTGGTGCTGGACCAGGCCGAGCAGTCCTTCGTCTTCGTCAACGTGCCGTCCGAGCCGGTGCCGTCGCTGCTGCGCGGCTTCTCCGCGCCGGTGGTGCTGGACGACGGCCTCGGCGACGCCGAGCTGCTGGTGCTGCTCCAGCACGACAGCGACGCCTTCAACCGCTGGGAAGCCAGCCAGCGCCTGGCGCTGAACCGCATCCTGGGCGCGGTGCGCTCGGGCCAGCCGCTGGTGCTGGACGCCGCCTACCTCGACGCGATGCGCGCGGTGCTGCGCCATCCGGAGCTGGATCCCGCCTTCAAGTCGCTGGCGCTGCAACTGCCCGACGAGGCCTACATCGCCGAGCAGCTCGACGTCGTCGACCCGCAGGCCATCCACGCCGCGGTCGAAGCGGCGCAGACGCAGCTGGCTTCGGCGCTGCAGGCCGACTGGGCCTGGGCTTTCGACGCCCATCAGGTGACGACGGGCTACAACCCGGACCCGGTGCAGAGCGGCAAGCGCGCGCTGGTGAACCTGTCCCTGGCGATGCTGGTCCTGAATGCCACCCGCGGCGGCGACGGCGTGTGGCCGGGCCGCGCGTACCAGCGCTTCAAGGACGCGACCAACATGACCGACCGCATGGGCGCGCTGTCCGCGCTCGTGAACGCGCACGCCGAGCTGGCCGACAGCGCGCTCGCGCGCTTCCACGCCCAGTTCAAGGGCGAGGCGCTGGTCATCGACAAGTGGTTCGCGCTGCAGGGTCGCGCGGCCGAGCGCGACGGCAAGACCTTCGCCAAGGTCAAGCAGCTGATGAAGCATGCCGACTTCACGCTGAAGAACCCGAACCGCGCGCGCAGCCTGATCTTCTCGCTGGCGATGTTCAACCCGGCCGCCTTCCACCGCGCCGACGCGGCGGGCTACGTCTTCTGGGCGGAGCAGGTGCTGGCGCTGGACGCGATCAACCCGCAGGTCGCCGGCCGGCTGGCGCGCGTGATGGACCGCTGGACCGCGCTGGCCCAGCCGTACCGAAGCGCCGCCCGCGAAGCCATCGCCCGCGTCGCCGCCAAGCCGGACCTGTCCAACGACGTGCGCGAGATCATCCAGCGCGCGCTGGCTTCCGACACGCAAGCCACAGCCCCGGAATCGACGTCCGGAGCGGCGACCGGCGAGCGGTCCGCGCGCCGGGCCGTTCCCCGGCGCACGAGATTTGCAACCATCGGAGTCCTTTCATGAGTCAACGCGTCAGCCTGACCCAATACCTCGTCGAGCAGCAGCGGCTGCACGGCCACATCCCCCAGCAGCTGCGGCTGCTGATCGAGGTGGTCGCGCGGGCCTGCAAGCGGATCGCCATCAGCGTCAACAAGGGCGCGCTGGGCGACGTGCTGGGCACGGCCGGGTCCGAGAACGTGCAGGGCGAGGTCCAGAAGAAGCTGGACATCATCGCCAACGAGGTGCTGATCGAAGCCAACGAGTGGGGCGGCCACCTGGCCGCGATGGCCTCGGAGGAGATGGAGAGCATCCACCTGGTGCCCAACCGTTTCCCGCAGGGCGAGTACCTGCTGATGTTCGATCCGCTGGACGGCTCGAGCAACATCGACGTCAACGTGTCGATCGGCACCATCTTCTCGGTGCTGAAGAAGGTCGAGGGCAGCAAGGGCGTCAGCGAGGAGGACTTCCACCAGCCCGGCACCGCGCAGGCGGCGGCCGGCTACTGCGTCTACGGACCGCAGACCACGCTGGTGCTGACGGTGGGCGACGGCGTGGCGATGTTCACGCTGGACCGCGAGCAGGGCTCGTGGGTGCTGACCGCCGACGACGTGAAGATCCCCGCGGACACCAAGGAGTTCGCGATCAACATGTCCAACATGCGGCACTGGGACGAGCCGGTGAAGCGCTACATCGACGAGTGCCTGGCCGGCACGACGGGTCCGCGCGGCAAGGACTTCAACATGCGCTGGATCGCGTCGATGGTGGCGGACGTGCACCGCATCCTGACGCGCGGCGGTGTCTTCCTGTACCCGTGGGACAAGCGCGAGCCCAACAAGGCCGGCAAGCTGCGCCTCATGTACGAGGCCAACCCGATGGCTTTCCTGGTCGAGCAGGCCGGCGGCGCGGCGACCAACGGCCGCCAGCGCATCATGGACCTGCAGCCGGGCAAGCTGCACGAGCGCGTCGCCGTCGTGCTGGGCTCGAAGCACGAAGTCGAGCGGGTGACGCAGTACCACCTGGAGGCCGACAAGGCCAAATGATGTGAGGCCGCGATCCGGCATCCGCCGGGTCCTCATGTCCGCCATGAAGAAGGCCGCTCGATGAGCGGCCTTCTTGCATCACGACGCCCTGGCGCCCGGCGCCTGCGTCAGAACAGGCTGCCCTCGGCGCCGTCGTCCGCGCCGCCGCGATCGGCGGCTGCGGGCGTGTCGTCGCTCCTGAGCTCGGCGAACTTCCCGGCCATCGTCGGATTGCCCTTGGTCAGCTTCTTGATCGTCACGTCCTGCGCCTTGTCGTTGGCCAGGCGCAGGTTGCGATCGGTGCCGAGCAGCGCCTCCTTCGTCTTCTGCAGATGGTCGATGGACTTGTCGATCTCGTCGATCGCGGTCTGGAAGCGTCTCGACGCCAGTTCGTAGTTCTTCCCGAATGCCGACTTGAAGCTTTCGAGCTGGGTCTCGAAGTTGGTGATGTCGATGTTCTGCGCCTTCACCAGCGCCAGCTCGTTCTTGTACTTGAGCGAGTTCATCGCCGCGTTGCGCAGCAGCGTGATCATCGGCAGGAAGAACTGCGGCCGCACGACGTACATCTTCGGATAGCGGTGGAACACGTCGACGATGCCAGTGTTGTAGAGCTCGCTCTCGGGCTCCAGCAGCGAGACCAGCACCGCGTACTCGCAGCCCTTCTCGACGCGGTCCTTGTCGAGCTCCTTGAGGAAATCCTCGTTGCGGTTCTTCGTGGCGGTGCGGTCGTTCTCGTTCTTCATCTCGAACATGATCGAGACGATCTCGGTGCCGGACTCGTCGCTGTCGCGGAAGATGTAGTCGCCCTTGCTGCCTGAGCGCGCGTCGTTGTCCTTCTCGAAGTAGGCGCGCGGGAACGCGGTCGCGCGGATGCGGTTGAACTCGGTCTCGCAATGCTGCTCGAGCGTCTCGCCGACCATCTTGGTCGACAGCCGCGCCTTCATGTCGCGCAGCCGCTCGATGGCGTCGTCGCGGTCCTTGATCTGCGTCTCGTACTTGTCTTTCAGCGACTTCTCGGCGAGCTGCTTCTCCAGCGCCGCGCGTTCGAGGCCGCTGCGCAGCTGGTCGCGCTCCTTCTCCACCGCGCCGACGGCCTGCGACATCGCCAGCTGCTGCGTCACGCCGGCCGCATCGAGCTTCGCCTTCAGGCTCTGGATCTCGGCGTCCTTGGCCGCGGCGGACTGCTGCGCCTGCTTCTCCAGCGCCGCGAGCGCTTCGCTCACCGCGAGCTTGCGCTGCACCTCGCCGGCGTCGAGTCTGGCCTTCAATTCCTGGATTTCGCCGTCCTTGAGCGCGGCAGCCTTCTGCAGCTCGCCGGCGGTCTTCGCCTGCGCCAGCTCCACGGCGTTGCGCTTGTCCTGCTCGGCGAGTGCGAGGCGTTCGTGCAGCTGCTTCTCGAAGTCGGTGTCGCGCACCTGCTTGAGGATGTCGGCGTAACCCGCCTCGTCGATCTTGAAAGCCTTGCCGCAGTGCGGGCAGATGATGTCATGCATGGCGGGATTCTCGCCGTCGATTCGGAAGTCTCAGAAGAAGGTCCGCACGCCGCCGGTGACGCGATAGCTGTCGTCGACCGTGTAGAGCAGCGGCCATTTGTCGAAGGTCGTGCACGGGTGACCGACGCCGAAGGCGATCAGGTCGCCGACCTGCAGCAGCAGCGCGCCGCCGTCCGCACCCGCATCGACGTACGCATGCTGGTCGTTCAGTTTTGTGACTGCCCAGTCGGCCGGCACCGCTCGCGGCGCATCGTGCAGGCTCGGCCGGTACCACCACAGCGGCTGCGGCAGGCAGGCGTCGTAGCTGAGGTCGCGCCGGCCCGCCGTGCAGATCGCGCGGCCTGGCTCGGGTACCGACTGCACATGGGCCCAGACCTCGATCGCGTTGCGCAGTCCGGGACCTTCGCCCCACGACGCGCCGGCGCGTTGCCGCATGCGGTCCTGCATGCGTTCGTACTGCAGGCTGTCGTGGCTGAGGTAGCAGCCGCTGCGCAACACGACGCGCAGTGTGTGCCCGGTGCCAGCAGCCTCGACCGACGCCAGCGTCTTCGCCGCCATGTCGAAGAACGCCGAGCCGCCCGCCGTCAGCAGCACCTCGCCCGCGGCGAACCAGCCCTCCGCGCACCCGACGCGCGTCAGCGTGGCCACCGTCTCGATCATCGTCAGCGCGCCCAACTCCACGCGGGACGTGTCCGCGCCGCTGTAGACGCCTTCGAACGCCTCGACGCCGTGCAGCGTGATCGCCGGCGCGGCGTCGCGGATCAATCGACCGAGCGCGACGCCTTCGTCCATCGTGCGCACGCCGGTGCGGCCGCCCGGCGTGCCGACTTCCAGCAGCACCTGCAGCGGGCGCTTCAGCCCGCGCTCCGCGGCAGCACGGCGCAGCAGGTCCAGGCCCGCGACGGAATCGACCAGCAGGTAGAAGTCGAAGTCCGGGGAAGCTTCCAGCTCGCGGAAGACGAGCTCCAGATCCGCCTTGCCGACGAGCTGATTCGCGAGCAGCACGCGCGGCACGCCGAAGCGCCGGTAGGTGCGCACATGCGCCGCGGTCGCCGCCGTCATGCCCCAGGCGCCTTCGTCGAACTGGCGCTGAAACAGCTGCGGTGCCATCGTCGTCTTGCCGTGCGGCGCGAGGCTCACGCCGGCGCGCGCGGTGAAGTCGCGCATCCAGCGGGCGTTGTGGGTCAGCGCCGAGTCCTTCAGGATCGCCGCGGGCAGCGGCAGGTCGCCGGCCAGCAGCGACAGCCCCAGCGCGCCCAGCCCGGCCAGCGGCACGCCTTCAGCGATCGCAGGCAGTCCCTTGAGCGTGCCGGGCAACGGCTCGGCCTCCAGGGTGGCGAGCGTGAGCGTCACCGGCGCGGGGCCGGGCTGATCGTCTTGGTCGTGTGGGCTCATGGCGCGCCATGTTGCCACCGTCGGCGCGCGGCGGTGACGCGCAGCGCGCCGCCAAAGAAAAAGCCGCTTGGGAAATCCCAAGCGGCTTTTCTGGATTGGTGCCGATGAAGAGAGTCGAACTCCCGACCTTCGCATTACGAATGCGCTGCTCTACCAACTGAGCTACATCGGCGCTGTCGCGAACAACAGAGTCTGTGACTATAGCGCAGATTTTCGGCGTCGACAATTTCCGTGCCTACGTCGCACGAAGACAACGTCGCAGCCGGTTCACTCCTCGCCCAGATTCGCCTGCACGCGCTTGAGCAGCGCGGCCAACTGCACCTGTTCCTCGGCGCTCAAGCCGGCCATGGCTTGCACCGACACCTGCTTCGCCTGGCGCTTCAATTCGCGCTGCACGGTCATGCCCGCCTCGCTGACGCTCAGGCGCACCTGCCGACGATCCACCTCGTCAGTCTTCGCGTCGAGCAGCCCCTTGTCCCGCAGCGTCTTGATCAGCCGCGCCAGCTGCGCCTTGTCCCGGCCGCTGTGCTGGGCGAGGTCGCTCTGCGTGGCGTCCGGGTGCCGGTCGAAGAAGAACAGCACCTTGCCTTCCATGTGCGTGATGTCCTGCGGACCGTCACGCAGGACGCGGTACTGCAGCGAACGGTAGCGATGCATCACCGAATGCACCAGCTCCAGCACGTCCTCGTCCTTGCCCCTTCGGCCAGTGGTGTTAGTTGACATTGTCAATCGTTTCGTCGCAAGATGGATGACATTGTCAACGAAATAGAGTCCCCCGGCAATGAAGCCCGATCCGCTGAACACCCCCACCGCTTCCTCCACCCTCTCCACCGCTGCGGCGCCAACCACCGAGCCCGCCGCGAGCCGCGTCCAGCGCGTGCGTCACGAACTCAAGCGCCGCGAGCTGACCGTGACCGGCGTCGACGACGTGACGCCGAACTTCCGCCGCGTGACGCTCACCGGCGAGTCACTGGTCGACTTCGTCAGCGCCTCCTTCGACGACCACGTGAAGCTGATCTTCGAACCCGAGGCCGACGGATCCCCCGTCATGCGCGACTACACGCCGCGCCGATTCGACAACGCGGCGCGCGAGCTGGTCATCGAGTTCGCCCAGCACGGCGACGGCCCCGCCGCGGCCTGGGCCGCGCAGGCGCAACCAGGCCACACGCTGACCGTGGGCGGACCGCGCGGCTCCTTCATCATTCCGACCGACTTCGCCTGGCACCTGCTGGTCGGCGACGAAACCGCCCTGCCCGCCGTCGCGCGTCGTCTCGAGGAACTGCCGGCAGGCACGCGCGTGATCGCGTTGCTGAACGTGCCGGAGAGCGACCGCCGCGCGTTCAGCACGCCGGCCGCGCTCGACCTGCGCTGGGTCGCCAGCGACGAGGCGCTGCTGGCCGCCGTCCGCGCGCTCAGCCTGCCGTCCGGCGAGGGCTACGCCTGGTGCGCCGGCGAGGCCGCGGCGATGGCGGCGGTGCGGCGCCTCCTCGTCGAGGACAAGGGCCACGACCGCCACGCGATCCGCGCGTCGGCCTACTGGAAGCGCGGCGCGAGCCATCATCACGAAAACCTCGAGTGAGTCCGCATGACGGCCGCGCGCAGCGGCCGCCGCCTCACGTTCGCTTCACACGTGCGTGGCACACTGCCCCGCATGTCTGAAGTCCTGCATGATCCGCGCTGGCGCAACGCCTGGCGCCTGCTCTTCCTCGCGGTGGTCCTGGGCGCCAGTTGGCTGGCGTTCTCGCCGCATCCGCCGCCCGCCGCCGACCTGGGCTGGGACAAGGCCAACCACTTCACCGCCTTCGGCACGCTGGCCTTCATCGGCATGCAGTGCCTGCTCGCCGGCCCGCGCCGCCGCTGGCTCGTGCTGGCGATGCTGCTCGCCTACGGCGTGGGCATCGAACTGGTGCAGTCGCAGATCCCCGGCCGGGACGCCGACGCGCAGGACGTGCTCGCCGACATGATCGGCGCCGTGCTCGGCGTCGCCGTGCACGCGGTGGTACTGCGCCTGTTCACGCCGCGGGCGACTCCGGCTCGCTGAGGTCCCGGCGCGACATCGCGATCGCGACCGCCTGGGCGCGGTTGTTCGCGCCCAGCTTGCGCAGGATCTTGCGCACGTGGTTCTTGACCGTGAACATGCTGATGCCCAGCTGGATCGCGATCCCCTCGTTGCTCAGGCCGGCCCGCAGCCCCTCGACGATCTGCTGCTCGCGCGGCGTCACCAGCGAGCCCGCGCGGCGCGGCAAGGCCTGCCCCCGTACCTGCAGCCGCGCCCGCCGCCACGCCGCGTGCAACGCCGGCGTCAGCAGGTCCAGGCGACGCAGATGGTCGTCGCCCCAACCCTCGACGGCGAACAGGAACAGGCTCTGCGGCCGTTCGCCGTCGGCGGCGACGCCGTGCAGCGCCACTTCCCTCAGGCCCGCTTCCAGGAGCGGCTGGAACAGCGTCGTCTCCGACTCCCGCGCCAGGTCGACGTGCAGCGGCCGCCGACCATCGCCCCAGCGGCGGATCAGGTGCAGCCACAGGCCGTGGTCCGCCGACTCGAGCTGCGTGTGCAGCACATCGCCGATCGGCTTCAGGTGGAAGAGCTGCGCGGCCAGCCGCGGCGACGTCGGCTGATCGCCCACGCAGACCATCAGCCGATGCGGCAGCAGCGGCTGCAGCCGGCTCTGGCTCCAGACGAAGAACTGCGCCGGGGTGGCCGGCTGCCGCGCGCTCCAGAGCGCCTCCAGCAGACGCTCGGCGAGCACGCGGTCCTGCACCCAGGACAGCGGCAGACCGTCCACATCGCCGAGTCCTCCGTGCAGGGGAAGGCCGGCGGCGGGCAGCACGGCCGGCGGCACCACCGGTGCGGCGGCCGGATGCGGCAAGGGGGGCAGCGATGGAGACATCGAGGGCGGCGTCATGGGCATGGAAGAAGGCAGTGAGCCGGTTCGCCGTCAGCCTGCCCGCGCGACGTGACGCCGCGATGAATCGCCCTGCCGTCGCCGGGCGCCTCACCGGACCTCCCGGCGCCTCGCCGCGGGTACCCGCCTTGCCCTACCTGACATCGGGTGGCAGTTGAGCCGTCCCGCCCGGGCCCGCCGAGCGGCCCGCGCCGGGCGTGGGGACGGCAAATCGGCTACCGTTGTCATCCGGCCCTTCCTTCCCCGGGGCCGCAGGAGTTGCTTGCATGTCGGATCACGATCTGCCGCTGCCGCGGCGCGATCTCGCGCGCCGTTTCGAAGCGGTCCGGCGTCACACGCTGACGTTGACGGAGCCGCTGTCCGCCGAGGACCAGGCCGCGCAGTCGATGCCGGACGCGAGCCCGGCCAAATGGCATCAGGCCCACACCAGCTGGTTCTTCGAGGCGCTGCTGCTGCGCCCGCACCTGCCGGGCTACCGGCCGCTGGACGAGTCTTTCCACTTCCTCTTCAACTCGTATTACGAGGGCCTCGGCCCGCGGCATCCGCGCCCCCAGCGGGGCCTGCTGACGCGCCCGTCGCTGGACGAGGTCCGCGCCTACCGCCGCCATGTCGACTCGCACATCCGGCAGTTGATCGACAGCTGCACCGACGCGGTGTGGGCAGCGATCGCGCCGACGCTGGAACTCGGCCTGCATCACGAGCAGCAGCACCAGGAACTGCTGTTGACCGACGCGTTGCACCTGCTGTCCTGCCACCCCTGGCGGCCGGCGTTGATCGATGCGCCGCCTGCGCCGATCGCGGCCGGCACGAGCGAGTGGCTGCGCCATGACGGCGGCCTCGTCGAGATCGGCCGGGACGTCCACCAGCGGAACGCGGCGGAGACAGGTTTTGCCTTCGACAACGAAGGCCCGCGACATCGCGTCTGGCTTGAGCCCTTCGAGATCGCCAGCCGCCTGGTGACCTGCGGCGACTTCCTGCGCTTCATCGACGACGGCGGTTACCGCGAGCCGCGCTGGTGGCTGTCGGACGGTTGGGCGACGGTGCAGCAGCAGGGTTGGAAGGCGCCGCTGTATTGGGTGGCGGACGGCGACGATGCCGGCAGGGCCGACAGCGCCGATGGCTCTGGCTCTGGCTCTGGCTCAGGCTCTGGCTCGCGCTGGTCGGTGTTCGGCCTGCACGGCCTGCGACCGATGGACCCCGCCGCGCCGGTGATGCAACTCAGCTTCTACGAGGCCACCGCCTTCGCCGAATGGGCCGGCGCGCGGCTGCCGAGCGAGCCGGAATGGGAGGCCGCCTCGGCGCTGCCCGGCATGGCCCAGCTCGCCGACCAGGCGTGGCAATGGACCCGCTCCGCCTACCACCCCTATCCCGGATTCCGCCCGCTGGAAGGCGCGGCCTCCGAATACAACGGCAAGTTCATGGTCGGCCAGCTGGTGCTCCGCGGCGGCAGCCTCGCGACGCCGCCCGGCCACACGCGCCCGACCTACCGCAACTTCTTCCCGCCGGCCGCGCGCTGGCAGTTCACCGGGCTTCGACTGGCCCGGGATGCGCGTCCGCGCACGGAGACCCCCGCATGAGCAGTTTCGCCGAGGACCTTCACGCCGCGCTCGCCGGCCCCGAGCACACGATCTCGCCCAAGTACTTCTACGACGCACAAGGCTCCGCGCTGTTCGAGCAGATCTGCGAACTGCCCGAGTACTACCCGACCCGCACCGAACTCGCGCTGCTGAGCCGGCACGCCGCCGAGTTCGCGTCGCGCATGGGCCCCGGCGCGCAGCTGATCGAGTACGGCGCCGGCGCGCTGGTGAAGGTGCGCCTGCTGCTGGAGCGCGCGCAACAGCTGCACAGCTTCGTCCCGGTGGACATCTCGGGCCCGCACCTGCTGGCCGCCTGCGAGTCGCTGCAGCGCGAGCAGCCCGCGCTGCGCATCCTCCCGGTGGTAGCGGATTTCACCCGCATGCATGTGCTGCCCGACGCGCCGGCGGACGGGCGTCGCGTGGGCTTCTTCCCGGGCTCCAGCATCGGCAACTTCAATCCCGACGAGGCGCTGGCGTTCCTGCGCCTGCTGCGCGAGGAGCTGGACGGCGGCGCGCTGTTGATCGGCGTGGACCTCATCAAGGAGCCGGCGCGGCTGCACGCGGCCTACAACGACGCGCAAGGCGTGACGGCGCGCTTCAACCTCAACCTGCTGCGCCACGCGCAACGCGAGCTGAAGCTGGAGTGCGACCCGACCGGCTTCGACCACTACGCGTTCTACGACCCGCGCAAGCACCGCATCGAGATGCACCTGCTGCCGCGCGGCGAGCAGCACCTGCAGCTGCAGGGACGCCGCTACACGCTGGTGCCGGGCGAGAGCCTGCACACGGAGAACTCCTACAAGTACAGCGTGGAGAGCTTCCAGGCGCTGGCGCGGGAGGCCGGCTTCAAGCCCTCGGCGCATTGGACGGACGATCAGCGCTGGTTCAGCCTTCACTGGCTGGAGGCTTGACGTCGGTCGCGGGAAGCCTCGCTCCCCCGGGGGTGATGCCGCTCGAAGTAGTCGATGGTGCCCTGCCAGGCGTCCGCCATCGCTTCCCGCACGGCACTCGCGGTCTCCCGCTGGAAAAGGCCCGCGATCCGGTTCAGATCCGAGACGGCCACGCTGCGATCCTCCCGCGGGTCGACGCGGGGGACGCCCAGGGTCGGCGCGAGACGGCTGCTGAGCCGATCCCCGACCCAGAACACCTCGAACAGCGAATGACCGCCGTCGTGGATCAAGGTCATCGCCGCGGCGAGGAGCACATCGGCGGCATGCACATCGCGCGCCAGCAGGCCCTCGTCGCGCAGATGCGCGAACAGGTGCAGCAGGACCGACGTGCATCCGGACAACCCGCTGGCGAAGGGCTGACCGCGCCGGTGCTGGACGTCGGCCACCGGCGAGAACTTCCGGGTGCCGTCGGCCTGGGGCTCGCCCGGTCGGCAGGTCCATGCGGCACGCTCGACCGCCCGGTACCGGGGATCTTCCGCGGCGGGCGGCTGGTGCGCCAGGGTGATGCCGATGCCGCGCGCCTTGCCCTGCGGGCCGCTGTCGGGCTCGCGCGTGCGCAGCGGAAGGATCAGGTCGAGCATCCGGTCGGCGCTGGCACCCAGGTAAGCCGGTAGAGCGCCCGGAAGTCCCAGCCGCGTCGCCACCCGCCCCCGCGCCACCGACAGGTACACGAGCAGGTAGACCCGGGCGACCACCTCCAGGCCGCGGTCCGCACCCCGCTCCATCGGACGATCCAGGTAGGCGAGCACCCTGCGCAGTGCGGCGGGGGCGCCGTCCTGGTCGTCGAGCAGCGACGGCACCCCCGGGGCCGCGGCCATCCAGCCCCGCGGGTCGTGCCGCCAGTCCTTGCACAGGTCCAGACAGGCCGCGCCGGCGAGCGGATCCTCGTGCAGCTCGCGCCGGAAGCCGGCGCACATCGTCGCGACCGCCGCCATCACGGGCTCCGGGGGCCTGCGGATCAGGGCCTGAGCCAGGAGGCTGTCGAAGGCGCGTCCGTGGGGGTTGTCGTGCAGCCGACCGCGCTCGAAGCCCGCATCGTCGAACCAGGCGGACATGTCCGTCAGCAGTCGCGTCGTTTCGGTGATCGCCGACGCCAGCACCCGCTGGTCGGCGGGCTGGGTCGGTCGCATCGCCACCATCCCTTGCAAGACATCGCGAAGCAGCCCTGGCACACGCTCCATCGACATCCGATGGCTCAGGAACAGGCGCGCCGCCCGTTGGCTGAGCGCCGTCAGCCGGAGATCGGCCGGCTGCACGCGGCGCACCCGCTCGATCAGCGCGGACAGATGCACGAGGAGATCCAGCGGCGTGCGCGGCAGGTCGCCCGGCATGTCCGCGCACCTGGCCGACCGCTGGCCGTCCCTGGCGAAGTCCGCCAGCGCCGCGCAGACGACGGAGGCGCTGGCGCGGTGCCTCCCGCACGGGAGATGCCGCGCCGCATCGAGCGCGTTCAGCGCCGCCGTCAGCGCGGGCGGGTCGTCGGCCATCCAGCGGCCCAGCGTGGACGACCACGACGCCGCCGGAGGGCCGTCGTGGCCCACGGCATCGATCAGGGCCTCGGCAAACGCCTTGCGCGCGATCAGCAATGCGTCGGGGGCCGGTTCGGCCAGACCCGCGACCGCCCGCGCCTGCCGGATGTGCGCGTCCATCATGCGGAGTTCAGCCTGCTGCGCCGCACGCCATCGAGGCGCCGCCGGCGCGTTCAGGCGCCTCGACAGCGAGGCCAACCAGGCCCGGCCGGCCGCCCGGCTCGCCTCAGGCACCACGGGGCCGAGTTGCCGCAAACCCGCGGCGACCGCCGTGAGGTCCGCACCCATCCCGCCGACGCCGGCGCCGCCTGGTGTCTCCGGCGGTTCCTCGGCGGCAAGACCGCGGCACTCGCCGCGCTGGAAAATGGCACCCGTCTGATCGATCACGACACACACCTTCGCACGCACCGCCGGCGGCGGTGTCATGCGACAAAGTGTCGGTCGATGACCGGCGGGAGGGGGAGCCCTCGGACCGACAAGCTCATGGCCGGCAGCGGCTCAGACAGCGCAACATCGACATCCATGTGCCATGCGGGTTCGCATCACAGCAACTTCCGATGCGGCAAGTCATGCCGCGGTTCGGGCGAAGTGGCTGTGCTGGCGCAGGTAGTCCTGCGTGCCGGCCCAGGCCTTGTCCATGGCCACACGCAAGCGGTCTCTGGTGTCGGACGGGAAACTCTCGACGAGGGCACCATAGTCGGAAACGAACTTCGTCGGAGCCTGCGTCCCGTCGCTCAGTTGGAGTTCCAGGCCGAGTTCCTTGTCCAGCATGTTGGCCGTCCAGAGAGTCTCATGCAGGGAATGCCCGCCGTCGTAGGTCAACGTCATGCCGATGGCGAGGAGAAAATCCCTCGCCGCGACGCCGCTGACTTCACCGCTGTCGCGCATCTCGGCGAACAAGTGCATGAGCCCGTTGGTCGTCCCTGAAACACCGACGGCAAAGGGCAGTGCGCGGTCGTGCTGCAAGTTGACAGCCGGGGCAAAGTAGGTGGCGCCGGGCACCAGTTTGTCGTTGCCGACTCGCTGGCGGTCCATTGGCCGCACAGCGGGGCGCAGCTGCGGGTCGTCGATCGCCATCGGCTGATGCCGCAGCGTGATCCCGGTGCCCTGCACCTGGACCGCACGCTCCTTCGCAACCATTTCCCGCCGCGTCGCCTGAAACGCCACGCGACCGTACGGTTCATCCGACTTCTGGAGGAAGCGGGGGATGTCGTCCGGCCGCTGGGCCTTGATCGCCATGTCCTTGCGAGCGACGCCGGCGCGAATCAGCAGGAGCGTACGAGCCACGGCATCCGGGCCGTCGGCCACCGGACTGCGCAAGTAGTGGACGAACGCACGGCGAGCCTCCCGGGCATCAGTCGCAGCCAGGAAGGGCTTCAGCCCCGGCACCCGATCAAGCCAGGGGCGTGGGTCGTCGATGAGCGCCTTGCGCACGGCATGCGCGGTTTCTGCGTGCGCCGGGTCTTCCCGGTCGAGCCGCTCCGCATAAGCGTCGGCCATCGCACTGGCGGCCGCCAGCACGGCAGCCGGCGTGGCGTCGACGAGCTGTTGCGCGAACCGGCTGTCGAAAACGCGGCCATAGAGGTTGTCGTGCAACTGCTGGCGGTTGTGCGCCGTCGCCTCTCCTTGCTGGGGGCGCATCGGCATCTGCTGGGCGAGGCGGAAGCACTGCTCCGAAGCTCGATGCTCCCGGAGCTGCTCCAGGCGGCCGGCCGCCTTGGCCGCCAATGCCCTGACCCTCTCCGTTGAAGAACCGTGCGACATGAACAGTCGCTTGAGTTCGCCGGTCAGATGCTTCAATGCGGCGTCGTCGGGGTGTCGCTTCGCCACCTCGCCCGCCACGGCGGCGAGATGCACCAGGACATCGTTCGGCATTCGGGGAGCTTCGCGCGGGGCCGAGGAAGCGGGGACTGCCTTCTGCGCCTCCTGGGCCGCTTCCGCCAGGTTCGCGCACACGCGCCGTGCGACGTCCCTCAGCCCGGTGTCCTCCAGATGGCGCGCCGCGTCCAGCGCATCGAGTATCGCCTCGTGCGCAGGTGGCTCTTCGGAGAACGCATGGTCCAGATGAGTCCCCACGGCCTCGACGAGGTCGCCGCCCCGATCCAATTGCTTCATCAGCGCAATCGCGAGCTGCTGCCGGGCTGCGAGCAAATCGTCCTTCCGCCTGGCGTCGGGCAACGCTGGCCGCTTGATCAGGCGGCGCACACGCGCCGAGGGTGTCATCGTGCGGCGCTCCGCGGAAACTTCCAGTTCGAGAACGTGCAACTCCGCGCGCAGTGTTTCGCGAGCCGACGGCGGCAGATCGGCCGCCCCCAGTCGTCGGTCCAGGGACTGCAGCCACGCCAGCCTCCTCGCATGCCGCTCGGGGCCATGGTGGCGTTCAAGCGATTCGAGTTGCTCTCGCAGCGCCGCGATGTCGCGCGCATGCGCGTGCGAGGTGCCCGGAGTCTGCGGCGGCTGCAAGTCTGGGCGCTCCAGATGCGCCGATGCGGGCCAACTTCTGATCGGCATGTGATGACCTTTCTCGGCCGCCACATAGCGGCTTCAGGCGATCACATTACGAATTGCGGTCGGTTCGATTCGCTGCAAAGTTTGATCGATCTGCGAATCAACGGTGCAGACATGAACACCCCTTCGCGAACAGTTCGCGCACAGGACCGGGGTGACCCAGGGGCTGCTGGACGCTGTGGCCAGCGTTCGCGCGCCCACCACTGTTGACTGACTTCGATCAGTCAGACGCTCACGCGTCGTAGCCGTACACGTCCGCGAGCTTCTCCAGCAGCGCGGGTTCGTCCTTCGTCGCGAAGAAGTAGGGGAACAGCGTGCGCGAGCGGGTCTCCCCGTCCTCGTTCAGCGAGCCGCCGTACTTCCTGACCTGCGTGGCGCCGTAGGCCAGCGACAGGCTCATCAGCACCGCCGGGGCGCCCACGCTGCGGTGCAGCCGTTCCTCGCCATGCGGCTGGAAGTCCAGCATGCGGCGGTAGAAGGCCTTGTGACGGGGATTGACCTCGATCACCAGGAATTCGGCACCCCAGTGGTGCGCCGCGTGCAGATAGGCCAGATGGAACAGGCTGGCCAGGACCAGCTTCGACGGGCCGTCGGGGTCGGCGGCCAGCCGGGTGAATTCGCACAACTGCCAGCCTTGGCGGCGCATGCCGGCCATCTCGGCCGGGAAGCTCTGGTCCGCGGCCAGGTTGCCGCCATCACGCCGCAACCCCAACGTGGACACCAGGCGGCCCTCGAAATAGGCACCCAGCGTCACGTCCGCCGAACGGCTCAGGCGGTAACCGCGTGACGCGTACCGACGCTCCAGCAGCGCATGGCCGGCGCCGTCCATCAGCGCACGGATCTCAATGCGGCCAAACTCCGTATCGCGGGAAACGAGCTCCACCGAATCGGAGCGGAGAAACGAGATCTCCGAACCAATGGACTGCAGCGCCTGCAAGGGGCTTGCGGGCGCTTCCAATTCAATGTTCGACATGCGAGATTCGTCGCTCATTCCCAACTCCAGACTGCTTCGTTATCAAGGGCGAGTCTATGGCCCACTCAAAGTAATTACTGCAGGCCGCTACGATAGTTAACAAATGCGACCCTCGTCTTACGGGTCTGTCCCGGGTTCGAACAGGGGTCAATCCCCCGCCAAGCCAAAACCCCGCATTTGAGGGAATTCGGTTACATGACGGGCATGCTCGAAGAACGCGACGCAGTGCCTCGCCGCAACATGTATTTCCCTGAATTCCCGCCCTGCGGCATCCCGTCTCCCGACGGGATACTTGTTGCAGATGTAACCATATGCGTGCGGTTCAAATGCCGAATTCAGGGGACACATCACCCCACTTTTTTGCTGAAATCCATACAGGATCTGGGGATATTTGTCGTTTCCCAAGCCGATCGTCCGCTAATCGACCAACAAGTTCGTATCGCGTTGCGTCGATCGGCAGGTCGTGAAACAAGTCACGCGCAGGGTTGCGCGGCGAGCGAATCCAGACGCTGACGCGCCTCGGCCATGAGCGGATCGACGCGTCTGTCCGCCTGCGCGGCGATGGCGTCGAGGTCGAACATGGCTTCAAGTTCGCTTTGCGAAATCGAATTCGGCGGCAGTTCGCCGACATCGAGCGCCGTGCGCAGCAGCTGAGGCAGCGAGCCCTCGCCCTGCCGCACGCGGTGGATCAGGTCGCGGATCATCGCGCCGGTGCGCTGCCGTCCCAGGCGCGGCATCAGCAGGTGCTCCAGGCGTTCGCTGGCCACCAGCCCCTGTCTCTCGAGCACGTGCGCCCGCATCCGGTCGACGCGGATGACAGGCTGGGCCAACGCGCGGTTGAGCGCCTGGACCGCCGCATGCGCGCCGCGCATCAGGCCGCTCCATTCGGCCAGTTCCGCCTGATGCTGGCCCAGCCCTCGCTCGTGCTCGGGCGTCATGCATCCCATCAGGCCGGCGACGCGCTGAGGCGCGCGCTGCACCGCCGCCATCGCCTGCAGGGCCGCGACGGGATTCTTCTTGTGCGGCATCGACAGGCAGGCGACCAGGCCCTCGCCCGGCGGTTCGTTGAGTTCGTCGACCTCGGCCTGCGCCATCAACGCGAAATCCTGCGCCAGCTTGCCGAGATTGCCGCAGAGCAGACCGACTTCCAACCCCAGGCGCAGCCAGCGGTCGCGCTGCGTGTGCCAGCACATGTCGGGCCGCGGCAGCGACAGCTCGGCGGCGACGGCCGCCAGCATGTCGTCGGCGCGGTCGCCCATCGCGTCCAAAGTGCCGACCGCGCCGCCGAGCTGCAGCAGCAGCGAGTCGCGCCCCTGCTCCCGCAGGCGCTCGGCGCTGCGCAGCAGCGGCATCAGCCAGTTCATGAGCTTGAAGCGCAGGCTGATCACCTGGGCCGGCTGCATCATCGTGCGGCCCAGCATGGGCACGGCGGCGTGAGCTTCGGCGAGATCCAGCAGCCTGCCGCAGAGTTGCTGCAGGTCGTCGTCGATCAGGCGCAGCGCCTCACGGCTGCGCAGCACCATCGCGGTGTCGATGAGGTCCTGCGCCGAAGCGCCCCGATGCACATAGGCCGCCGCGGCGGGGTCGAACAGAGCGACCGTCTCGCGCAGGCGCTGCACGACCGGCTGCGCGAGGTTGCCGCTCTGCGGCCCGGCGGCGATCAGGGCCGGCACGTCGTAGAGCTCGGCGCGGCACAGACTGGCGATCGCCTGCGCGGCCGGCGCCGGGATCAATCCCACCCGGGCCGCGGCGCGGGCGAGCGCGGCCTCCACGTCCATCATCGACTGGACCACCGCGGTCGGCGAGAACACCGATTCCATCGCGGTGGAAGACAGAAAAGCCTCGAACAGCATCCAACGTCCTTTAAGGACTGCCGATGCTATCGAGGCTCCCGCGTACGCCGTACTCAAGCAAACCCGCTTGGGGTTTGTCTCAGCCGGTGATCGCCCGCCGGAGGCTCCTCATCCAGGAGCCTTTCCGGGAGGCCGACGCCAGGGTCAGGCTCAGTTGGCCGGCACGTACATCTGGGCGAGGCGGCTCATCAGGCGCAGCGACAGGCGATGCATCGTGATGACTTCCAGCAGGCCGTTGCGGTGCAGCTCGACGATCTTGGCGTCGGGCAGTTCGGCCAGGGCCTTCTCATTGATGGTCAGGAAGCCGTCCACGTCGAGCTTCTCGCCGCTGGGCAGTTGCGCCTCGAAGCGCATGTCCTGCAGCAGGTCCAGGTCCTGCAGCAGTTCGCAGGCCTGGCGGGTGCGCTCGGCCTCTCGCTCGAAGTCCTCGCAGAACTGCTTGGCGTTCAGCAGGAACTCGGAAGCTTCGCCGTCCGCCTTGAACAGCGGTTCGCCGTCGGTCTCGGAGAAGGCGCCGGAGCCCATGTCCAGGCACAGCGCCATGTCGGTGGCGCTCTCCTCGATGCGGGCCATCGCGAAGGGCCAGCGGCGGATGTACGCGGGCACGTAGCGGCCGGTCCACTGGCCGTCCTTGATGAACAGGTTGCTGCCCTGGCGCAGGCCGAACACGGCCAGCGGCGCGACCGCCGGACGCTGGCCGTCGGCGGCCTGGCCCACACGCACGAACACCACGGGGTATTCGAGGCTGGCGTCGGCGAATTCCGCCACGGCGACGAACAGCGAATTCAGCTGCGTCACGCGGTCCAGCACCGGCGCGCCGACCTTCATGCGTGTGTTTTTGTGCTGCACCCGGTCCACGGGGACCAGGTTCTCGTACATCGGGGGGTTGCTCATTGATTCACTCCATCGTCCGCCAGTCGCGAGACCAGCACCTTGTCCACACGCTTGCCGTCGAGGTCGACCACCTCGAATCTCCACGCGTCCCACTCCGCCACGTCGGCCGTGCGCGGCAAGCGCCCCAGCAGCAGCATCACCATGCCGGCCAGGGTGTTGTAGCGCCCACGATCCTCCTCGGGCAGTTCCTTCAGATCCAGACGGTCCTTCAACTCGGTGACGGGGATCAGGCCGTCCATCAGCCAGCTGCCGTCCTCGCGCTGGACCGCCCAGGCGTCCTCGCCGTCGGACGAGTTGAACTCGCCCGCGATGGCTTCCAGGACGTCGCGCATCGCGACGACGCCCTGCACTTCGCCGTATTCGTCGACGACGAACACCAGCGGCGTTTCCGCGCCGCGCATGTGCGCGAGCAGCTCCATGCCGGACAGCGTCTCGGGCACGAAGACCGGCGGTTCCAGGCCGGTCGACAGATCCATCGATTCGCCGGCCAGCGAGCGCGCCAGCAGATTCTGCGCGCTGACCGTGCCGACCACGTCGTGCAGCCCGCCGCGGCAGACCGGGTAGCGGCTGTAGCCGTGCGCGCGCAGGATCTGCAGCATCTGGTCGGGGCGGTCGCTGATGTCCAGCCACGCGATCTCGGCGCGCGGGATCATCATCGAGCCGATCTGGCGCTCGTCCAGGCGGAACACGTTGCGCACCATCTGGTGCTCGTGTTCTTCGATCACGCCGGCGTCCCGGCCTTCCTCGAGGCTGGCGGCGATCTCCTCTTCCGTCACCGCGCGGTTGGCGCGGCCGCCCATGCCGAGCAGCTTCAGCGTGAACTCGGTGCAGAAGCTCAGCAGCTTGACGAAGGGCCGCGTCACCAGGGACATGATCTCCATCGGCGGCGCGACGAGGCGTGCGACGTTCTCCGGGTACATCTGACCCAGGCGCTTGGGCACCAGTTCGCCGAAGATGATGGTCACGAAGGTCAGCACCAGCACGACCAGGCCGGTGGCGGTGATGTCGGCGGCGCGGGAACTCAGCGGCGTGCTGGCACGCAGCACGTCGGCCAGCGGACCGGAGAAGGCGGCTTCGCCGACGATGCCGTTGAGCACGCCGATGGACGTGATACCGATCTGAACCGTGGACAGGAATTTCGTGGGGTTCTCATGCAGGTCCATGGCGGCCTGCGCGCCGCCCTCCCCGCTCTCCACCATCACTTGCAAGCGTGCCTTGCGGGACGCCGTGAGGGCCATCTCCGACATGGCGAACAAACCGTTGAGCAGGATCAGGAAGAGAACTAGGGCGGTATCCATTGACAGCGCGGACCGGGTACTAACCCCGAGTCGCGCCCAAAACACAAGGTCGGCAAGGTTAGCAGAGCCTGTGTGACATCGGCACCGCAAAATCCCGCTATGCATTACCTCATCGGCGATCTCCAAGGCTGTTGCGACGCGCTGGCGCGTCTCCTGGAAAAGATCGATTTTTCCCCGTCCCGCGACCGGCTCTACCTCCTGGGGGATCTGGTCAACCGCGGCCCCGATTCCTTGACGACCTTGCGTCGGCTGCAGTCGCTCGACGACGCGGCGCAATGCCTGCTCGGCAACCACGACCTGCACCTGCTCGCGACCGCGGCGGGGGTGCGAGCCCCACACAAAGGGGACACGCTGGACGCGATCCTGCGGGCGCCGGACCGCGAGGCGCTGCTCGAGTGGATGCGCCGGCAGCGCCTGGCGATGCGCGCGCAGGGGTGGCTGATGGTGCATGCCGGGGTGGTGCCGCAGTGGGACGCGGACCAGACGCTGGCGCTGGCCGAAGAGGTGCATGCGCTGCTGCGCGGACCGGAGCTGGCGGAGTTCCTGCCGCAGATGTACGGCAACGAGCCGGATCGCTGGAAGGATGACCTGACGGGCGTGCCCCGGCTGCGCTTCATCATCAACGTGCTGACGCGGATCCGCTTCTGCAATGCGAAGGGGCGGCTGGACTTCAAGACGAAGGAGGGTCTGGGCACCGCGCCGGAGGGCTTCATGCCGTGGTTCGACGCACCGGGACGGCGCACGGCGGGGCATCCGATCGCGTTCGGTCACTGGTCGACGCTCGGGCTGGTGCAGCGGCCGGACCTGCTGGCGCTGGACACCGGCTGCGTCTGGGGCGGACAGCTCTCGGCCGCCCGCGTCGCGGACGGCGAGGCGCAGGAGATCATCCAGGTGGAGTGCGTGCAGGCGAAGAAGCCGGGGGCGGACTGAGCAGCACTCGACGGCGGCCTCTCCAGGCAAGCTTAGAATGTCGGCTTCTCCTGTGACAGGAGACGTGGCTCGATGACTCAGTCGGCCGCACTGAAGGAAGCGTGGCCGAGTGGTTTAAGGCACTGGTCTTGAAAACCAGCGACGGGCAACCGTCCGTGAGTTCGAATCTCACCGCTTCCGCCAACCCGCCTGCAGTTGAGGAGCTCATCCATGGCCTCCACTTTCGACGTCGCCAAGTACATCACCGAGCAAACGGGTGAAGTCTCGGCCATGAAGCTGCAGAAGCTGATGTTCTACGCGCAGGCCTGGAACCTGGTGTGGGAAGAGGCGCCGCTGCTCGACGAGGATTTCCAGGCCTGGGCCAACGGGCCCGTGCTGCCGAGTCTCTATCAGAAGCATCGCGGCATGTTCAAGGTCGACGCGACCTTGTTCCCGATGGCGAATAGCGCAAGCCTCTCGCAGGAAGAACGCGGCAACATCGATCGGGTCCTCGCGTTCTATGGCGACAAGACCGCCCAGTGGCTCAGCAACCTGACCCACCAGGAAGATCCCTGGAAGAACGCCCGCGGCGACACGCCGGTGGGCGAGGCCTCCACCGCGGTGATCAGCCAAGGCGCGATGCACGAGTACTACTCGTCCCTTTGATGGGTTGAAGGCTCGATGGGCAAGAAAAGCGAGGAGCGCGCCCGCAGGAAGGCCGCCTCCCAGGCCAGGTTCGAGGCTGGCAAACCGGCGATGCTCGCCCGGGTTCCGGCGACGGACTCCCCCCGACATGCCGCGGCGCCAGCACCCAACGCCGCGCCTCGTCTGGCGCCGCACCTTGCCCGAGCGGCAACCGCCGCTGCCCGCGCGCCAAAGACCCGGGAGGACGGCAGCCGCTTCCATGCCAGGATGACGTGGTGCACCACGCGCGCGGACCAGGACGATCACTGGTCGTGGGGAGAACCCCGCGCATGGTCGGAGGAAGAGTGGGACCAGACGATCCATCCTCCGATGCGCGATCTCGCGGGGCTCACGTGGGGCGAGATCGACAGGCTCGCTTCAGGCACCGGCCACAAGATGCATCACCTTCACGAAGTGGGTGACCTCATCGAAGAAGCCCAGCAGCGCTGGATGAGCCTTGACCTGGATCAATTCGACTCGGTCTTCCGCTTCCGTCTCAGCGGCCAGAAACGTCGCGCCTGGGGCTTCATCGTCGACGCGCACTTCCACTTCGTGTGGTGGGACCGCGAGCACTCCCTGTATCCCACCGAACCCCATTGAGCGCCAGCGCCATGTCGACCAGTCCCGCCCCCCACGCTCCTGCCCTGCTCGCCCTCATCGGCGGCAACGAGGACCGGCTGACGCCGGGTGCCGTGCTGCGCGAACTGATCGCCGCCTGTCATGAAACGCGCGCCCTGCGGATGCCGCTCCAGGCCGTCGTCCTCAGCACCGCCAGCGGCGAGCCCGACCTGCTCTGGTCCCAGTACGAACCTGCCTTCCGCGCACTCGGTGCCGAGCCACGCTGGGTCGATCCGCGCGACCGCGACGCGGCCGGCGCCGCTGCGACACTCGACGCCGTCAGGACGGCCGATCTGCTCTTCATGACCGGCGGTGACCAGGAACGTCTGGTCGACGTGATCGTCGACACGCCGCTGCACGCGCTCATCCGCGAGCGGCATCGCGCCGGCGAACTCGCCATCGCGGGCACGAGTGCCGGCGCCTCGGCGCTCGGCGCGCACATGCCGGTCGGCGATCTCGACGAGCAGTTCGCGGGACCGCCGCAGGCCTTGCATCGCGCGCTTGGGCTGATGCCGACGCTCATCATCGATCAGCACTTCGCGCAGCGGAAGCGCCACGCGCGTCTGCTGCGCCTCGTGTCGCTCGATCCGCGCCGGCTCGGTGTCGGCATCGACGAAGACACCGCCATGCTCATCCGTCCGGATATCGGCCTGCGCATCGTCGGGAGCGGCGCGGCGACCGTCATCGACTCCGCGCGTGCGAGCGATCGTCGCGAGCCCGCCGGGATCGTCGCGCTCGAGAACCTCAGCTTCACACTGCTCGCGGCGGGCGCCTCGCTGCGCTTCGACGATCCGTCCGCGCCGCCGCATCTGCTGCGCCTGCTGCAGACGATCGCCGCATCGGCGTCATTGCGCGACTGACGCGCGGCAAGGCGCGCCGCATCGTCGATCACGCGGCCACGTGCGCCGCGAATCCACTGACACCGGGCGCGACGTCCTCACCCAACTCGTGACCGTCGGGATAGTCCCCGCCGTTCTGCGCGCGGTACGCCACGGGCGCTTCGTCGAAGACATGGGCCAAGCGCTCGCGCCACGCGGCCGCAGCGGCCTCGACAGTCTCCGGCGTCATCCGGCCCACGCCATGCACCGCATGCGTCTTCAGCACCGACATGCCGGGATAGAACAAGGTCCCGTGCGTGATCGGGAACAGCAACTGGTCGATCGGCCCGTTGATCCCGCGCGGTCCGTAGTCCGCGGCCGGTCCTCCGGTCGTCACCGACACCATCGCGCGCCGGCCTTCGAAACCGCCTTCGCCGTAACGCAGGCGGTTGCCCTGGCCGTTGCGGCCGTAGGCCAGGCCGCGCGCCCAGACGCGATCGATCCAGCCCTTCATGATGGCCGGCATGCCGAACCACCAGAGGGGGAACTGCAGGATCACCAGGTCTGCGGCAAGCAGCTTGCGCTGTTCCTCGACGACGTCGGCCGGCTGGTGCCCCTGCTCGAACGCGTGACCGGACTCACGCACGAAGTCCAGGCGGGCGGTGTCGGTGCGGACCGGAAAGTCCTGCTCGTCGTAGACGGCCTTCCAGCCCATCGCATAGAGGTCGGATTGCAGCACCTCGTGGCCGGCGGCGCGCAAGGTCTGCTCGGCGACGTCGACCAGGGTGCGCGTCAGCGAGGTCCGCTCAGGCTGGGCGTGAACGATCAGCACGGTCTTGCGATCGGGGACGTCGGTATCGGGGGAACGGGTCATGGGAGGCTCCAGGAAGTCGAAGTGGATCGGGAATGGACGGGAGGCAATGAGGGCAGTCTGACGATCCGAGCCTCATCCGTGAAATCACGTCTTCTCTGTCCTACTATCGATCTGATGGATACCAGCCGCCTCGACCTGAACCTGCTCGTGACGCTCGAAGCGCTGCTGACCGAGCGCAACGTGACCCGCGCCGCCGCCCGCCTGAGCCTGAGCCAACCCGCCGTCAGCGCGCAGCTCGCGCGGCTGCGCGATGTCTTCGAGGATCCGCTGCTGCTCCCCGCGCAACGCGGCATGACGCCGACAGCCAAGGCCCTCTCGCTGCTGGAGCCGCTGCGCCAGGCGCTGGACCAGGTGCGCGGCGTGGCGAGTTCGCACCTGAACTTCGACCCGGCCACCGCCGACCTCACCGTGACGATCGCCGCCTCGGACTACCTGCAGACCAGCGTGCTGCAGCCGCTCGTGCTGCGGTTGCGCCGCGACGCGCCCGGTGTCCGCATCGCCGTGCGCCACATGGATCCGGCCCAGCATGCCGCGCAGATGGCACGCGGCGATGTCGACCTCGGCCTGATGCAGCCCATCGAGGCCGCGCCCAGCCTGCGCATGCGTGCGCTGTTCCACGAGCGCTACGTGCTCATCGCCCGCCGCGGCCACCCGGCGCTGGAGGCCAAGGCGGGCGGGAAATCGGACGGGACCTCGAACGGGAAGGCGACGGCCAAGCTCAGCGCCAAGGCTTTCGCCAAGCTCGAACAGGTCATCGTCTCGCCCGCGGGTGGCGCGTTCTCGACGCCCGTCGACCAGGCGCTGGCCGGCCTCGGCCTGAAGCGTCAGGTCGTGCTCTCTGCGGCATCCTTCCTCTTCGTGCCGGACATCGTCAGCCGCTCTGATCTCGTCGCGCTGGTGCCCGAACGTCTCGTCAAGGGCCGCGCCGCCGGCCTGCAAGTCCTGGCCCCGCCGCTGCCGATCGAGGGTTTCGACATCGCCATGGTCTGGCACGAGCACAACCAGGGTCATGCGGCCCAGCGCTGGCTCCGCGAGCAGGTGCTGGCGGTAGGCGCCCCTCGCAAGGACGTGACGGCGTCGTGAATCAACGACGCTTCGACGCCATCAAAACGCCCATACAACGCATGTCAAACAGCTTCTTAACCTGAAGCTGTCGGCAAGCTGTCGAGAGGCCGTCGACAGCCCTTCGCTGCGCAGAAATGCGTACGACACGCGGAAGCCGCGCCGGAACCATGGGCACATCTCGATACCTCCCCGGTGTGCCATGACCCTCAACCGTTCGCTTGCCCGAGGCCTGTTCCTCGCCGCGGTGGCCCTCTTCTTCGGACTGGGCGCGCTGCGTTATCCCATCGGCCGCATGGACCATGCCGGCGCCGGCATGTTCCCGCTGATCATCAGCATCCTGCTGGGTCTGGTGGCCCTCTCCACCATCGTGCGCGGCCTCGTCGCCGGCGGTCCGGGCCTCGAATTCCAGGTGAAGAACATCGGTCTCATCCTGGCCGCGCTGACCGCGTTCTCGCTGGTCTCCCGCTTCGTCAACATGTCCGCCGGCATCGTGGTGATGGTCTTCATCGCCACCGCCGCCGGCAGCAACTACTCCTGGAAGCGCAACGTGGTGATCTCGATCGGCCTGCTGGCGATCGCCTTCATCTTCCAGAAGTTCCTCGGCCTCAACCTGCCGCTGCTGTAAGGCTCCGACCATGGACATCCTCCACAACCTCGCCTTCGGCTTCGAGCACGCGCTGACCTGGCAGAACCTGATGTTCTGCGCGATCGGCTGCGTGGTCGGCACCCTCGTCGGCCTGCTGCCGGGCCTGGGGCCGCTCGCCACCATCAGCGTGCTGCTGCCGCTGACCTACTCCATCCCGGTCAACGGCGCGCTGATCATGCTCGCGGGCATCTACTACGGCGCGCAGTACGGCGACAGCGTCAGCGCCATCACGATGAAGATCCCGCATGCCAGCTCCATCGTGGCCTGCATCGACGGGTACCAGATGACCTTGAAGGGGAAGACGGGCCTGGCCCTCTTCACCGCGGGCATCTCCAGCTTCATCGGCGGCACCGTCGCCATCGTCGTGCTGGCCTGCCTGGCGCCGACGCTGGGTGAAGTGGCCTTCCTGTTCGGCCCGGCCGACTACTGCTCGCTGATGCTGCTGGGCTTCCTCTGCGTGAGCTTCGTGACCACCGGCAGCCTGCTCAACGGGCTGGCGATGTGCCTGATCGGCGTGCTCTTCGGCCAGATCGGCACCGACGTCAACTCCGGCATGGAGCGCTACACCTTCGACATGCCCTTCCTCGCGGAAGGCGTGGGCCTGGTGAGCATCGCGCTGGGCTGCTTCGGCATCGCCGAGATCTCCAAGAACCTGGACGCCAAGAACGAGCGCACGCCCTTCAACGGCAAGATCCACCTCATGCCGACCTGGCCCGAGTTCAAGCGCATCATCCCGAGCGCGCTGCGCGGCAGCGTGATCGGTTCCGTGCTGGGCATCCTGCCCGGCGGCGGCCCGACGATCGCGCAGTTCGCGGCCTACGCCGTCGACAAGAAGGTCAGCAAGTACCGCCACGAGATCGGCGACGGCGCCATCGAGGGCGTGGCCGGCCAGGCCGCGGCCGACGAGGCCGCCGCCCGCACCAGCTTCATCCCGCTGATGTCCATCGGCATCCCGGAGAACCCGGTGATGGCGCTGATGATGGCCGCGTTCATCATCAAGGGCATCCAGCCGGGTCCCAACATGATCGGCGGACACCCGGACATCTTCTGGGGCCTGGTGGCCTCGATGTGGGTGGGCAACGTGTTCCTGGTCGTGCTGAACGTGCCGCTGGTGCGCTACTGGCTGTCGGTCTTCAAGATCCCGTACAACGTGCTGTTCCCGTCGATCCTGTTCTTCTGCTGCGTCGGCACCTTCAGCGTCAACAACAACCTGGACGACATCTTCGTCACCGCGGCCTTCGGCCTGGCCGGCTACATCTTCATGCGACTGGACATGGATCCGGCGCCCCTGATGCTGGGCTTCATCCTGGGCCCGATGCTGGAAGAGAACTTCCGCCGCGCCATGCTGATCAGCCGGGGACACTTCGACGTCTTCGTGCAGCGCCCGATCAGCGCGACGCTGCTGGCGATCATCGCGTTCTTCATCGCATGGCAGTTCATCGCCTTCATCCTGTCCAACCGCAAGGGCGCGAAATCCGCCAAGGCCGCGGGCGGTCATGACGATGACGACACCAAGGGCAAGGACGGCGGCGGGGTGACGCCGCAGGTGGCCTGATTCATCCCCATGCTCGCGGCGACCGCGCCGCGTCCGTGCGCATTCGGGCGCACCAGCCACCTTCAGCCGCCGGCCGCGATCGCGACCGGCGGCTTTTTTACGGGCGCGGCGGCGTTCGGAAGGCCGTGAGGGACACGGCACCGGCGTGTTCGTCGAGCGCCACCGGCGGTTCCGCGTTGTTGCCGGCGTACTGCAGTGGCGGCGGTTCGCCACGGCGCTGTTCCTCCAGCGTCTGCAGCTCGACGCCGTGCGAGTTCAACGGATCGGTCCAGAACAGGTAGCTCGGCGCCGTCAGGCTGCCGACGATGAGTTCCGTGAGCCAATCCGCGGCGACCGGCGCGGCCGCGCCGAAGTGGGGCCGGATCCAGCGCTCGAGGGTGCGCTCGTCCAGCAGCGTGTCGTAGAGCTGGTTGAAGCCCGCGACGAAGCAGCCACGCGCGGCCGTCGTGTCCCAGTGGAGCATGGTGCGCATCGCCTCGGGCAGGTCGCCCTGGCCGGTGCGCATGCGGACCTGCGTCGCGGTGCCATGGCGGCAGGCGTGGTGCAGCATCAGCAGGGTCCACAGGTCGAGCGCCTCGCCGCCCCAGTTCGACAGGCCGCGCAGCACGATGCCGCCCGGCAGCAGGGCGCGCGCCCGCAGATCCACGTCCGGCGCGGCCGTGAACACCCGGCTGACCGCCAACTGGTTGATCGCATACCCAAGCCCCGCCAGGGCGAGCGAGCTCCGGGTCGGTCCGCTGTCGGGGGCGGTGGCCATCGGCCAGCGCGCCTGGATGCTGTCGCGCATCAGCGGATAGAGCACCGCTTCCGCGAAGCGCGTGCCGGCGAACAGCATCGTGCCGGTCGAGGCGCCGAGCGCGCACGCCCCCGCCGGCAACGCCATCAGCGCGACGCGCGTGGCGCGGGAGTACCGCGTCGCCTCGCCGCGCGCCTCGTCGCGGATCAGCAGCACGGCCTGGCCGAGGACCGGCACGGCGAGGGCGCCGCACGACAGCCAGGTCCGCGCGGTCTCGGACACGCTCTCGGCGAGCGCGACATCCAGCGCCCGGCCGACGGCCTGCCGCACCATTGTCGGCAACGCGACGGACGCGAAATTGCGCGCGCCGCAGTGCGCCAGATTGACCGTCGCGCGCCCCAGCGCCGCGATGAAGGCCCGCAGCCGTCCGCTCGGGCAGTGGCGGTCGCGTTCCTGGTCGATCACCTGCGCCGCCGGCGCGCGCAACGCCTCCGGCAGACCGCGACGCTCGCCGTCGAGGATGAAGCGGTCCACGCCCTCGACCACCGAGCCGCGCCGCCAGCGCAGGTCGCTATCGATGACGAGCTGCCGGGCGAGTTGCTCCGCCTCGCGCGCGCCGCGAGGCCCCAGGACGTCGAGCGCACCGTCGATCAGCACGGCATCGGACGTGGCGGCGAGGGGCGACAGCGGAGCACTGCCGTACTCTCCGGCGGACTGGCCGACGGACGACGCGCGAGCGCGCGAGGAAGACAGGATCGCACGGGTATCGTCGCCCCAGGAGCAGGTCGACGACGCCGTGGACAGGAACGACGCGGAAGGATGCATCGCCGTTCAGTCCGGCGGTCATGCGACGGGTTCATCCCCCCTTCGGGCGTGGTCGGGCGACCTGTCGCCGAGGACCAGGCCGAGGGTGCCCGGCGGCGGCACCGGGGTCAGGACGTGCCCAGCATGCCTTTCTGCTCGATGAAGGCGACCACCTCGTCCAGCCCGCTCAGCGTCTTGAGGTTGGTCATCACGAAGGGCCGCGTCGGCCGCATGCGTTGCGTGTCGGCGCGCATGACGTCGAGGTTGGCGCCGACATGCGGCGCGAGGTCGGTCTTGTTGATCACGAACAGGTCGCTCTTCGTGATGCCGGGGCCGCCCTTGCGCGGGATCTTCTCGCCGGCGGCGACGTCGATGACGTAGATCGTCAGGTCGCTCAGCTCCGGGCTGAAGGTCGCGGCGAGGTTGTCGCCGCCGGACTCGATGAACACGACGTCCGCCTCGGGGAACTGCGCCAGCATGCGGTCGATCGCCTCGAGGTTGATCGACGCGTCCTCGCGGATCGCCGTGTGCGGGCAGCCGCCGGTCTCCACGCCCAGGATGCGCTCGGCGGGCAGCGCGCCGCTGATGGTCAGCAGACGCTGGTCTTCCTTCGTGTAGATGTCGTTGGTGATCGCGACCAGGTCCCACTTCTCGCGCATCGCCTTGCAGAGCATCTCCAGCAGGGTCGTCTTGCCCGACCCGACCGGACCGCCGATGCCCACGCGCAGCGGGGGCAGCCGCTTCGTGCGGCTCGGGATGTGATGGAGGGCGGAGGCGGTGGACGCGGGGGTGGAGGTGGAGGTCGTGCTCATGATCGGAACAATCGGGAGTACTGGGTTTCGTGGCGCGCCGCGAGGACGGACAGCATCGGCGCGAACAGCTGCCGCCGCGCGGGCGGCGTGGCGATGGCCTCGGCCACCGCGGCGGGGATCTCGGAGGCCAGTCGCGTCAGCACGCGCTGGCCGGCGGTCTGGCCCAGCGGCACCGCCTTGAGGGCGGCCTGGACCTGGTTCTCGGCCCAGCCGAAGGCCTGCGAGAACAAGGCCTGCTCGACCGGGACATCAATCGTCGCCAGCGCGAGCGACATTGCGAAGGCATAGGGTATCGGCTGGCCCTCGCCGCACTCGACGAGCAGCGCAAGCTGCCCGGGCGAGGCCATCGGCTGGCCTCGCAGCCAGACCAGCAGCGACTGCCCCATCTGCTCGCTCTGCAAGCGCGCTTCGGCGCCATCGCGCGTCGTGCGCAGCCAGCGGGCGATCTCGCGCAGCGCGGGTTCGTCGCCGACTCGCCACGCCGTGATGCCTTGCGCGATCGCCGCCAGGTCGCCGCGCGCGAGCAGTCGCAACTGCTGGCTCAGCCATGCACCGGCGCTGACGTCGTCGTGCACGAGGCCGTGCTCGACCGCCGCCTCCAGCACCTCCGAATACGAGAACGCGCCGATCGGCAAGGCCGGCGATGCGAGCCAGGTCAGCCGCAGCTGCGGCGGGACGGGATCGACGACGGGTTCAGTGGTCGTGACCACAGCCCGGCCCGTGCACATGGGGCGCCGGAGCGGCCTGGATCGCGATGGTCTTCCTGGCCGCGGGCTTGTGATCGTGCGAGTGATCCTGCGAGTGGCCGTGGCCCTTCTCGTGCGCATGACCGTGGTCGTGCGAGTGCCCGTGGTCGTGCGCATGGGCGTGGCCATGGCCGCCAGCCGCGTAGGCACCGGCTTCGGGCTCGAAGCCCTCCTCGACCTCGTTCACGATCAGGTGCATGGCGCGCAGCATGTCGGCGAGCACGTGGTCGGGCTCGATCTTCAGGTGGTCCGGCTTCAGTTCGATCTGCACGTGGCGGTTGCCGAGGTGATACGCCGCGCGGATCAGGTCGAACGGCGAGCCGTGCGCCGTGCAGGCCGTGATGCGCAGCAGCGCCTGCGGCGCCGCCACGACGCGGACCAGCGAGCCGTCCTCGGCCACCAGCACGTCGCCGCCGCGCACCGTGGTGCCGCGCGGCAGGAAGACGCCGAGCTCGCGGCCCTTGCTGTCGGTGACCTGGAAGCGGCTCTTCTGGCGCGTGTCCCAGTCGAGCGTCACGGCGGCGGCGCGCCTGAGCAGCACGGGGGCCAGGCCGGCGCCCTGGGCCAGCAGTTTGGAGACTTGGATCATTCAGAACAGGAAGTAGCGCTGCGCCATCGGAAGCACCGAGGCGGGCTCGCAGTGCAGCAGCAGACCGTCGGCGCGCACCGCATAGGTCTGGGGATCGACCTCCATCCGCGGGGCGTAGTCATTGTGGACCATGTCCTTCTTGCCCACGCCGCGGATGCCCTTCACCGCGACCGCGGTCTTGGCCAGGCCGTAGCGCTGCGGCGCGCCGGCCGCGATCGCCGCCTGCGACACGAAGCTCAGCGAGGCCCGCGCCAGCGAGCCCCCGAAGCTGCCGAACATCGGCCGGTAGTGCACCGGCTGCGGTGTCGGGATCGACGCGTTGGGGTCCCCCATCGCCGCCATCGCGATCACGCCGCCCTTGAGGATCAGCGACGGCTTCACGCCGAAGAAGGCCGGCTTCCAGATCACCAGGTCGGCCCACTTGCCGACTTCGATGCTGCCGACCTCGTGGCTCACGCCGTGCGCGATCGCCGGATTGATCGCGAGCTTGGCCACGTAGCGCTTCACGCGGCCGTTGTCGTGGCGCTCGCTGTCGCCCGGCAGCTGGCCACGCTGCTGCTTCATCTTGTGCGCCGTCTGCCAGCAGCGCAGCACCACCTCGCCCACGCGGCCCATCGCCTGCGAGTCGGAGCTGAACATGCTGATCGCGCCGAGGTCGTGCAGGATGTCCTCGGCCGCGATCGTCTCCTTGCGGATGCGGCTCTCGGCGAAGGCCAGGTCCTCCGCGATCGCGGGGTCCAGGTGGTGGCACACCATCAGCATGTCGACGTGCTCGTCGAGCGTGTTGATCGTGTAGGGCCGCGTCGGGTTGGTCGAACTCGGCAGCACGTTGGCCTCGCCGACCACCTTCAGGATGTCCGGCGCATGCCCGCCGCCGGCGCCTTCCGTGTGGAAGGTGTGGATGGTGCGGCCCTTGAAGGCGGCCACCGTGTCCTCGACGAAGCCACTCTCATTGAGCGTGTCCGTGTGGATCGCCACCTGGGTGTCGGTGAGTTCGGCCACGTCCAGGCAGTTGGAGATCGCCGCCGGCGTCGTGCCCCAGTCCTCGTGCAGCTTCAGGCCGATCGCCCCGGCCTCGATCTGCTCGATCAGTCCCTCGGGCCGGCTCGCGTTGCCCTTGCCGAGGAAGCCCAGGTTCATCGGGAACGCGTCGGCGGCCTGCAGCATGCGCTCGATGTGCCAGGGCCCCGGCGTGCAGGTGGTCGCGAAGGTGCCGGTCGCCGGACCGGTGCCGCCGCCCAGCATCGTCGTCACGCCGCTGGCCAGCGCTTCCTCGATCTGCTGCGGGCAGATGAAGTGGATGTGCGAATCGATCGCGCCGGCCGTGACGATCGCGCCCTCGCAGGCGATGACCTCGGTGCCCGGGCCGATGACGATGTCCACGCCCGGCTGCGTGTCCGGGTTGCCGGCCTTGCCGATCGCGACGATGCGGTGGTCCTTCAGGCCGATGTCGGCCTTCACGATGCCCCAGTGGTCGAGGATCAGCGCATTGGTCAGCACCGTGTCCACGGCGCCCTGCGCGCGCGTGCGCTGCGACTGCGCCATGCCGTCGCGGATGGTCTTGCCGCCGCCAAACTTCACTTCCTCGCCGTAGCCCCCGGCGCGCAGGGTCAGGTCGTGCTCGACCTCGATGACGAGCGCGGTGTCGGCCAGCCGGACGCGGTCGCCGACGGTGGGGCCGAACATCTCGGCGTAGGCGCGTCTGCCGATGCGGGCCATCAGAGCGCTCCCTGGATCAGGCCGCGGAAGCCCCAGACCTCGCGGCTGCCGGCGTAGTCGACCAGCTCCACGGTGCGCTGCTGTCCGGGCTCGAAGCGCACGGCGGTGCCGGACGCGATGTTCAGGCGCATGCCGCGCGCGGCCTCGCGATCGAAGACCAGCGCGCCGTTGGTCTCGGCAAAGTGGTAGTGCGAGCCGACCTGGATGGGCCGCTCCGCGCCGTTGACCACGGTCAACACGAGCGTGCGCCGGCCCGGGTTGAGCATCAGCTCGCCGTCGTCGACCAGCAGCTCACCGGGTGTCATGCGGGTCGTCATGCGACCACCATGCGAGCCAGCAGTCCCAGGCCAAGCAGCGCGATCGCACCGCCCGCCGCGCGCGACCAGACGGGAGCGAGCGAGCGCAGCGTCAGCCCGAGGGCCAGACCGCCCGCGTGCAGCAGCGCGGTCGCCAGCACCATGCCGGCGAGCGCCGCGCCGCCCTGCAGCTCGGCGCCATGCGCCAGGCCGTGGAACACCGCGAACGCGCCGACCAGCCCCGCCGAGGCCGTCGCGCCCGGACGCCAGCGCGCGGCGGCCACCAGACCCAGCACCAGCACCGACGCGGCGACCATCGGCTCGACACCCGGCACCTGCACACCCTCGTCGGCGAGCGCGAAGCCGACCAGCGCGCCCACCAGCAGCAGGCCGGCGAATGCGAACGGCGCCGCCAGCATGCGGCGGCCGGTCTGGGTCAGCGCGCTCCACAGACCGACCGCCAGCATCGCGGCAAGGTGGTCCAGCCCGGTGAACGGATGGGTGAAGCCTTCGCCGAAGGCGGCGCCGGCGCTCAGCGCGCCGTGGTCGTGCGGAACGCCTTCGCCGGTATGGGCGAAGACGAAGACGGGCAGCACGGCGGCGACAGTCAGGGCGAGCGCCTGGAGGGCGGTCACGGCGGCGTCGGTGAGGGACACGGGAAGGAGTCGTGCGGTCATCGCTGTCCTCTGGGGAATCAATGGATCAATGAGTCAGGGGCCCGGGCTCGAGGGCGGGCGTCGGAGATCCGGGATCAGGGAATCGGCTGGTGGACGGTGACGAGCTTGGTGCCGTCGGGGAAGGTGGCCTCGACCTGGATGTCGGGGATCATCTCGGGCACGCCGTCCATGACGTCGTCGCGGGTGAGGAGCTCGCGCCCCTCTTTCATCATCTGGGCGACGGTCTTGCCGTCGCGGGCGCCTTCCATGACGGCGGCGCTGAGGAAGGCGACGGCTTCCGGGTAGTTGAGCTTCAGCCCTCGCGCCTTGCGCCGCTCGGCGAGCAGCGCGGCGGTGAAGATCAGGAGCTTGTCTTTTTCGCGGGGCGTCAGTTCCATGGTCTGGCAGCTCTAGCAAGCCCCATGCCGGTGCGGGCACGCTTCATGCATTTCCTGGACGCCCCGCCCATGGACGCTCCCCTTCCCTCCCAAGACGCCCCGCAGCACATCATCAAGCTGCGGCGGGACTACAACGCCTGGGTGGCGAGGGAGACGCTGGAGGACTACGCGCTGCGCTACACGCCGCACCGCTTCCGGCGCTGGTCGACCTGGCGGGTGGCCAACACCGCCTTCGGCGCGGCGTCCTTCCTGATCCTGGAGGCCGTCGGCGCGACGCTGCTGCTGCAGTACGGCTGGACCAACGCGGCGCTGGCCATCCTCGCGACGGGGCTGATCATCTTCCTCGCCGGCCTGCCGATCAGCGTCTACGCCGCGCGGCACGGCGTGGACATGGACCTGCTGACGCGCGGCGCGGGCTTCGGCTACATCGGCTCCACGCTGACCTCGCTGATCTATGCGAGCTTCACCTTCATCTTCTTCGCCCTGGAGGCGGCGGTGATGGCCTATGCGCTGGAGCTGGCGCTCGACATCCCGCCGCAGTGGGGCTACCTGATCTGCGCGCTGGTCGTCATCCCGCTGGTGACGCACGGTATCTCGGCCATCAGCCGGCTGCAGCTCTGGACCCAGCCGCTGTGGCTGGCGCTGCTGGTGCTGCCTTTCGCCTGGGTGGGCTGGCTTCATCCTGGTGCATTCGACGGCATCACGACCCAGATTGGGTCGCAGTCGGGCACGGCGGCCTTCGACCTGCACGCCTTCGGTGCGGCGCTGACCGTCGGCGTGGCGCTCATCACCCAGATGGGCGAGCAGGCCGACTACCTGCGCTTCATGCCCCGCCAGACGCAGGAGAACCGTCTGCGCTGGTGGGCCGCCGTGCTGGCCGGCGGGCCGGGCTGGATCGTGCTGGGCGTGCTGAAGATGCTGGGCGGCGCGCTGCTGGCCTACCTCGCCGTGAGCCATGCGGTGCCCGCCGAGCGCGCCGTCGATCCCAACCAGATGTACCTCGCCGCCTACGAGTACGTGTTTCCGCAATACGGCTGGGCGGTCGCGGTGACGGCGCTGTTCGTCGTCGTCTCGCAGCTCAAGATCAACGTCACCAACGCCTACGCGGGCTCGCTGGCGTGGAGCAACTTCTTCTCGCGCCTGACCCACAGCCACCCGGGCCGCGTCGTCTGGGTGGTGTTCAACACGCTGATCGCCTTCATGCTGATGTCGATGAACGTGTTCGAGGCGCTCGGGCACGTGCTCGGCCTCTACGCCAACATCGCCATCGCCTGGATCATGGCCGTCGTCGCGGACCTGGTGATCAACAAACCGCTCGGGCTCTCGCCGCCGGGCATCGAGTTCAAGCGCGCCCACCTGTACGACGTCAACCCGGTCGGCGTCGGCGCGATGGCGCTGGCCTCGGTGCTGTCGGTGGCGGCGCACCTCGGGCTGATGGGCACGCTGGCGCAGGCGTGGTCCGCGGCGATCGCGATGGTGACCGCGCTGGTCACCGCGCCCCTGATCGCCTGGGCGACGAAGGGGCGCTACTACCTTGCGCGCCCGCTGTCGGAAATCCAGGCCGCCGGATTCCAGACCGAGGGTGCTGGCGCCGTGCGACGCTGCGTCATCTGCGAGCGCGACTACGAAGGCCCGGACATGGCGCACTGCCCCGCCTACCGCGGTCCGATCTGCTCGCTGTGCTGCACGCTGGACGCGCGCTGCGGCGACCTGTGCAAACCGCACGCCAACCTCTCCGCGCAATGGACCGCCGCACTGCGGCGCATGCTGCCGCAACGCAGCTGGCGCTACATCGACACCGGCCTGGGGCACTACCTGCTGCTGATGCTGGTCCTCACGCCGCTGCTGGCGACGCTGTTCGGACTGCTCTATCACCAGCAGCTGCAGCAGCTGCCGCAGCTGCCGCTGATCGACATCGCCGCGCAGGACGCGCTGCGCGCCAGCCTGAAGGCCGGCATGCTGAAGGCCTTCTTCGCGCTGCTGCTCGTGGCGGGCACGGTCGCCTGGTGGCTGGTGCTCGCGCACCAGAGCCGCGAGGTCGCGCAGGAGGAATCCAAGCGGCAGACGCAGGCGCTGATGCGCGAGATCGATTCCCACCGCCGCACCGATGAGGCGCTGCAGGGCGCGCGCCTGCAGGCCGAGCGCGCCCAGGCCGCGGCCGAGGCCGCCAACCAGGCCAAGAGCCGCTACATCAGCACCATCAGCCACGAGCTGCGCACGCCGCTGAACAGCATCCTCGGCTACGCGCAGCTGATGGCGGCGGACGCCTCGCTGCCGCCGCAGCGGCGCCAGGCGGTGCAGGTCATCAAGCGCGGCGGCGAGCACCTGATGCAGCTGATCGACGGCACCCTGGACATCGCACGCATCGAGGCCGGCCGGCTCAGCCTCGAACCGGCGCCGGTGCGCTTCGATGAGCTGCTGCGCGAGCTGGCCGACATGTTCGAGCCGCAGGCCGCGGCGAAGGGGCTGAGCTTCCGCTTCGAGCCGCAAGGCACGCTGCCGGAATGGGTGCGCGCGGACGAACAGCGCCTGCGTCAGATCCTGATCAACCTGCTGGGCAACGCGATCAAGTTCACCGCCGAGGGCGAGGTCACGCTGCGCGTGCGTCACGGTCGCGAGATGGCGACGCTGGAGATCGCCGACACCGGCCCCGGCATGGACGCGGCGGAGCTGGCGCGCATCTTCGAGCCTTTCGCCCGCGGGTCGAGCGGTGCCGGCGGCGCGCCGGGCGCGGGGCTGGGGCTGACGATCTCCAAGATGCTGACCGCGCTGATGGGCGGCGAGATGTCCGCGACCAGCGAGCCCGGACGCGGCTCCACCTTCCGCGTGCGGCTGTTCCTGCCGGAACTGCACGGCCGCATCTGGGACACGCCGCGCATGCGCCGCGCGGCGAAGGAGCGTCTCGGCCTGGACGGCGTCTCGCCGCGGGTGCTGATCGTCGACAACGAATCGGACGACCGGCAGCTGCTCATCGAGTTGCTGGAGCCGCTGGGCTTCACGGTGCGCGACGCGTCGAGCGGCCACGACGCGCTGGACCTCGTCGCGGCGGGATGGGTGCCGGATGCGGTGCTGATGGACCTGGCGATGCCCGGCATCGACGGCTGGGAAACGATCCGGCGGCTGCGGCGCATGCTGGGCGACCTCGGCGTGAAGGCGCCGGCGGTGGCGGTGGTCTCGGCGAACGCGTTCGAACGCGGCCAGGACAACGATGCCGGCATCGCCGCGCGCGACTTCATCCTCAAGCCCGTGCGGCACGAGCTCCTGCTGGACTGGCTGACCGAGCAGCTGTCGCTGTCCTGGCGCCTCGGCCCCGAGCGCGCGACCGCCGATCGGCAGCCGGCCGCGCCCGTCGTGCCGGTAGAGACGCCGCCGGCCGATCGGCTGACCGGACTTCGCGAGGCGCTGCAGCTCGGCTACTACCGCGGCGTGCTGCAACAGCTCGACGCGATCGAAGCCGCCGACGCCGTGTGGCGCCCCTTCTGCGAAGCCCAGCGTGCGCTGGCGCGGCAATTCCAGTTCGAAGCGATGCTGCGCGGCCTGGCGCGCAGCGAGAACCCCGCGTGATCATGAACCCTCCGCTTCCCTCCGCCGTGGCCGCGCTGCTGGACCAGCAGCAAGGCGATCGCGTCCTGATGGTGGACGACGTGCCCGACAACCTGTCGCTGCTGCACGATGCGCTCGACGAGCACGGCTACATCGTGCTGGCGGCGACCAGCGGCGAGGCCGCGCTGGCCTGCGTGCAGCAGGGGCGTCCCGACATCGTGCTGCTCGACGCGATGATGCCGGGCATGGACGGTTTCGAGGTCGCGCGGCGGCTGAAGGCGGATCCCTCGACGGCGCACATCCCCATCATCTTCATGACGGGGCTGACGGAGACGGAGCACCTGGTCGCCGCGCTGCAGGCCGGCGGCGTCGACTACGTGACCAAGCCGCTGGACCCGCGCGCGGTGCTGGCGCGCATGCAGGTCCACCTGCAGGGCGCGCGGCAGGCGCGGCAGACGCGCCAGGCGCTGGACGCCTTCGGCTACGCGAGCATCGCGGTGCGGGCCTCGTCGGGCCGCTTGCTGTGGCAAACGCCGCTGGCGCGCGAGCTGCTGCAGCTCTACTACGGCACGATCGCGCCGCAGACGCCAGCGCCGGTGCTGGCGTGGCTGCGCAAGACGCTCGACGAAATGGCGGCTCACACGCCCGCCGACGGCATGCCGCCGCAGGAACCGGCGCGGCTGTGCGCCGAGCTCGGCGCGCGGCGCTTGAGCTTCCGGCTGCACCACTGCATCGGCGGCGAGGACACGCCCGGCGTGGCCGGCGTGGGCGCGGCGGCGGGCGGCGACTGGCTGATCGTGATGCGCGAGGTGTCGGACGTCGCGGTGATCCGCTCGCTGGGCCTGGCCTTCAGCCTCACGGCGCGCGAAGCGGAAGTCCTCTACTGGGTCGTGAAAGGCAAGATCAACCGCGACATCGGCGAGATCCTCGGCGCCAGCCCGGCGACGGTGAAGAAGCACCTGGAGCGCATCCACGCCAAGCTCGGCGTGGAGACCCGCACGGCGGCGGCATCGATGGCGCTCACCAGGGTGAGGGAGATGCACCCGCAGTGGGAGGTGTGACGAAGGTTGTGGGTTGATCGGCTGACGTGATCGGCTGGCGTGATCGGATGACAGGCTGGCGGAATCGGATTGGCGCGCGGGTGGTCGCTCGCGGACCATGGCGGCACGTCAACCTCCAGTCCATCGACATGCGTCCCCAACAACAACCCGTCGCCCTCGTCACCGGTGCTTCCTCCGGCATGGGCAAGAATTTCGCCTTGCGCCTGATCGCCGAGGGCTACCTCGTCTACGCCACCGCCCGCCGGTTCGACCGGCTTGAAGCGGTCCGCACGGCCGGCGGCAGGACACTGACCATGGACGAGACCGACGACGACTCGATGTCGTCCGCGGTCGAACGATCCTCGCGGAGCAGGGACGCATCGACGTCCTCATCAACAACGCCGGCTACGGCCAGTACGGCGCGCTCGCCGTTGCTTCTCACACGATCAAATCGTCGCTTCAGAATGAGCTGCTGGTCGCCGCCGATGGCGCCGACCACCGATACCAGCTCCCATCCGAAGCGGCCGAGGATGTCCAGACTCTTCTGGAGGTCCGAACCTTCTTGTCCATCTGGCAGGCCGAGCGTCCGATAGGCCAAAGTCTTCTGGGGCGCACCGAAAAGTGTCTTGCCATAGCTGACGACCACGTACTCCCACATTTGGTCGCTCGCCGGTATCGCCACTGAGCCACTGCTCAGCGATTGGCCCGTGGACTTCTGCTGGGCAAACGCAGGACCAGACAAGAACACGGCGAGGCCTAATGCCCCGACGACGAATTTGAGATTCATTCCTCGCTCCGCGACAAATATCCAGGCATCGCGCGGCGCAACTGAACACGCCGATCAGTTGGCCAGCAACTTCGCCTTCTGTTGCGCGAGCTCGTCCTCAGTCAGGATTCCCTTGTCGCGCAGATTTGCAAGGCCCTGCAACTCGGACACGCGATCTCGTTGGCTGGGCGCCGTGGTCGCTTGTGTCAGTGGAACGGGAGGACGATCTCTAGCTTTCCATTGATCTTCGGTGAGATAGCCCTTACGAATCAGGGAGGCTCAGTGAGCGTCGTTCCCGATGATTCCATAGAGGATCCAAATGACTGGAGCGGCAATGCCTGCGGTGAGAAACACCAGGACGACATTGATCAGAAAGTGTCCGTACAGGCCCTTCACCAACAGCCAAAAGACACCAAAAAGGAAGGCCGGCCAACTGAAGCCTTGCCAAGTTCGCTCGATGCTTCCATTCAGAGGATGACGGAGATTTTCTCCAGGGCTCGACATGATGGATTCCTCCCTAAGACTCTTGTGCCTCGATCGTGCAAAGGTCGCGCCTGAGGGTGGCATCCATTCGACGGAGGGAAAAACCCGAGCGACTTTCACGCTGCCGAAGAAGCGAAATATCCTGAAGTCATCGTGTCGCTTCCATCCAAGACTTAGCCACGCAGCTTCGCCCGCTGATCCTGCATCACTCGCACCCCGACCATTTGCGGAGCACAAGTTGGCACGATCGCCTGCAGGAGATCCGCATCGACCGCATCAAGCACGTCGATGCCCAACTCGCGCCAAGCACGTCGGCCCGGCGCACTTCGGGCCAAACGAAGAATCTGCTGAACCTTCACACCAACCCTGGCTTGGAATTCGCCTTTCCCGAAGGCGTGCAGCAACAGGGCGGCCTTCGCGACATCGATCGCCCACCTGGCCTGGGTCAGCACATGCGGCCCCTTCCTGTCGACGTCCGAGAAACCGACCGCGTTCTGAAGGCGGGACTCAAGCAAGTCGAACGGTTCCATCACCCGGATGCTGAAACCCTCCTGCAATTGCACCGGCATCGCGTTGGCAATCACGCGTCGCGTGAACTCAACCGTCTTCTTCGGCGTGCTGACCGTATACAACTGGTGCAGCACATCGATGTTGCCGAACTTGCCCGCGGCACCGGACATCCGAATCTGAGCCACGAGCGCTGAACGAGCCGTCGACGGCGTCTTCAGAAGTCGAGCGTTGAGTCCATGGGCGAGCTCGGCGGCCTGCTGGATGTTGCCGATGAAGTCCGCGTCATTGGTGACGACCGCGCCTTTGGACGAAATGCCAAAGCGCTTCATCCAGAAGTTCAAGGCTTGTCCGCCGACAAGGATCAATCCGTCACCCGCGATCGAGAGGATCCGATCGATGGCGGCATCGGTCAGAGGAACTTCATCGTCCGGGAGCTTCGGCGAAGTGGTCATGCTCAGTAGGGGGAGTTGGGAATCTCAGCCTGCTTGACGCGCTTGGAGGAGAACCAGCCCATCGCCATCGCCGGCACCTTGCCCGCGTTCACGTTCGCGATGTCCTTCGCCTGCTTTGCGCGCTTGTGCGCCCAGAGTTCTTCCTCACTGACAACCTCAACAGCCAGCGAGCGCTTTGCCTTGGGTGCCTTTGCGGCTCTGCTCGCGGTGCCTCGCAGCACCGCGAGCATTTCATCGGTCGACAGACCAGCCTCTTCCAAGGCCTTTCCCAGCCGAGCCCAATGCTCCACCTGCTGTGCAGCCGATCGCATCATCTCCTCGCCCTGCTCCTGGGCAGACTGGAAAAGCTCAGCGCTGACGCGGACCGAATTCGACGACATGGGAACTCCTGTGGCAATTTGCCTCAGCCTAGCACTACTCGCTCGTGCTTCCCAGATGCCTTGTGGCGCCGGCGCCAAAGCCCCTTGCCGAACAATGACAATATCTCGCAACTCATAATGTTGCATGAAATCCAACAGCCAGCTGTCCGACGTCCTCCACGTGCTGCTGCACATGGCCGAGGGCGACGGGCCGTCGACGTCCGAGGCGCTCGCCGCCGCGATGCAGACCCACCCCGTCGTGCTTCGGCGCCTGATGGGCGGGCTGCGCGAGGCCGGCTTTGTCGCCTCCGCGAAGGGACACGGCGGCGGCTGGGTCCTCTCGTGTCCGCTGGACCGCGTCACCCTGCGCGACGTGCATGAGGCGCTCGGGGGCGCGTCGCTCGTGTCCCTCGGCTTCCGCGAGGAACACCCGGAGTGCCTCGTCGCCCGCGCCGTCAACGATGCGCTCGGCACCGCCGTGCAGGAAGCCGAAGCGCTCCTGCTGAAGCGGCTGGGCGCCGTCACGCTCGCCACCTTGTCCCGCGACTTCCACCAGCGCATGGTCGGGCTCGGCCATGCACCCCATCGTCTTGAGGAGCATCACCATGAAGATTGATTTCGCCGTCATCGGCGGCAGCTACGCCGGACTGGCCGCCGCGCTCCAACTGGCACGGGCGCGCCGTCAGGTGCTCGTGGTCGACGCAGGACAGCGGCGCAACCAGTGCGTCGACGATCACGACGGCCAAGCGCACGGTTTCCTGACGCAGGACGGCCGCGCGCCGGGTGCGATCGCCGAGGAAGCGCGACGCCAGCTGCGGCTCTATCCGACCGTGCAGTGGATGTCCGGTCTCGCCGACGATGGACGCGTGGCGCCGGACGGCCGCCTCGAATTCCGCGTCGGCGATGTCGCCGTCAGCGCCGGGCGCCTGATCCTGGCCACCGGCGTCCGCGACGAACTGCCGCCCGTGCCCGGCCTCGCCGAGCGCTGGGGCCGCAGCATCTTCCATTGCCCGTATTGCCACGGCTACGAGCTGGACCAGGGCCGCATCGGCATCGTTGCCGCGTCCCCGCTGGCGCAGCACCACGCGATGATGCTGCCGGACTGGGGCGTGCCCACGCTGTTCCTGAACGGCGTCTACGAGCCCAGCGCCGAGGACCTCGACGAGTTCGCCCGCCGCGGCACCCGCGTCGAGCCCACGCCGATCGTCCGCATCGAAGGCTTCGCCGACGTTGTGCTGAAGGACGGCCGGACGCTGACGATGGACGGCCTCTTCACCCAGCCGCGCACGACGCCGTCGAGCACCATCGCCGCGCAGCTCGGCTGCGCGATGGAGGAAGGTCCGATGGGACCGTTCATCAAGGTCGGCCCGATGCAGGACACCAGCGTGCCCCACGTGTTCGCCTGCGGCGACGCCGCCCGCGCGGCCGGAAGCGTCACGCTGGCCGTGTCCGACGGCGCGATGGCCGGCTTCGGCGCGCATCGGTCGACGATGTTCTGAAACGACGAGAGCCCCTCGCGGGGCTCTCGTTCTTCAATCGCGGTGCTCGATCTCAACGCTCGCCGCGCAGGCGACGAGTTGCCTTGCACTCAAGGCAGCCGGATCCGATCGCCCTCGCGCGCTTCGCGCATCTGCTCCTTGCCGCGGCCCAGCGTGTAGTACACGCGCAGGGTCTTGGGCTGGCCGTGGGCCGGGTCGCGGTCGGCCAGATCGTTGTCGACACGGATGTCGAGGCGGCCGCCGCGGCTGATGTTGCGCAGGCGGTCCGTCACGTCGACGAAACGTCCGCCGTGACCGTAGGTGGCGCGCACGATGTTCAGCCGCTGATCCTGTGCGGGACCCTGACCGCCGGGGTTGTAGCCGCCGGGGTTGGTGGGGCTGCCCGGACGGCCGTCCCAGCCGCCGTTCCAGCCGCCGTGGCCCCAGTCGCCGCCGCGCCAGCCGGTGAAATCGTTGCCGTCGATGACGCTGCCCTCGCGGAACTCGAAGGTGCGGTTGTCGCCGTTGCGGTTGCGCGCGAAGATGCGCAGCGTCTTCGTCTGGCCGTAGGCCGGATCCTTGCCGAACAGCTCGTTGGTCACGCGCACGCGGTCGTCGCGCCGGGCCAGTTCCTTCAAGGTGCCGGTCACGTCCATGTTGCGCTGCGACGTGCCGTAACGCGCATTCAGGATCCGCCACTGGCCGTCGTCGCGCGTCGCCCAGGCCGACGTGCCCGTCAGCATCGCCACCAGCAGCATCAGCGCCGCCAGCACGGCCTGGGCCATCCGCGTGATGGCGCGGGCCGGGGCCGGCCGAGGGGCCGTCATCGTTCCCGTCATCGCTGTTGTCGCGGTCATTGCGTTCATCGTCATTCGCGGTACCTCCTGGTGCTTTCCTGTTGTTCGGAGCCGTTCTTCAGCCTTCGTTCGCCGAGGTCACGACCTCGTCCCGGGAAGGGGCTGCATGTTGCATCAACGACATGACGTGTCCGGCGGTGCACGCACACTTCTTAGAGGTGTTACGAGCGGTCACCACCGCCGTTACCTCCGCCCTGGCCTCCGCCGGAGGTCGAATCGAACCGCGAGTCATACCGGGAGTCGTACCCGGAGTCGTACTTCGAATCGAACCTCGACTCCGTCGCATCGACCTTGGGCGCGTACATCACGTCCGAGCGCAGCACGTACTTGGTGCCCGAGGTGACCGGCGCGCCCTCATGCCAGGTGTCGTGGACGAAGACCAGCGCGCCGCCGGTCTTCGGCCGCACGGCGAAGTCCCGGAAACCCGTCTCGCCGCCTTCGAAGCCTTCGTTCAGGTAGACCAGGAAGCTGAGCCGGCTCACCAGGCCGTCCTCGCGCCACGGTCCGTCCTTGTGCATCCGGAAGCGCTGACCCGCCGTGTACTTGTAGAAGCGCAACGCCCGCGGCAGCCCCACCGCGCGCGAGCTGTCGAGCTCGGGCAGCGGCAGCTGCCGCAGCCGGGACCACAGCCGGTCGACCCAGACGGCGCTGGCCACCATCGTCCGCTCGTTGTTGCGGATGTGGGCCAGCAGCTGCTGCCCCGCCTCGAGCCGGACCGTCGCGGCGTCGAAGCCGCTCTGCTCCGCCAGCGCGATCACTTCGGTGCATTCCTCGGGGGAGAGGAAACCCGGAACGGTGAACACGCGATCGTTGTGGGTCTGGATGTGCATGACCCATTCTGACCGCATGTACGCCATGTGCCGTATATGCCCCTCGCCTGCGTCTTCCTAGCATCCGCTCACTTCCCGAAGTCCTGCGAAGTCCGCCGAAGTCTTCCTTCATCCACCGGAGCTCCCCATGTCCTCGCATCCGTCGAAATCCCTGCGCCCCCAGCGCCGCCACGCGCTCAAGACCCTGGCCGTCGCCGGCGCGCTGACCGGCCTGAACCTCGCCGCCCTGCCCGCCTTCGCCGCCGATACCATCAAGGTCGGCGTGCTGCACAGCCTGTCGGGCACGATGGCGATCTCGGAAACGGTGCTCAAGGACACCGTCCTGATGGCCATCGACGAGATCAACGCCAAGGGCGGCGTGCTGGGCAAGAAGCTGGAGCCGGTGATCGTCGACCCGGCCTCCAACTGGCCGCTGTTCGCCGAAAAGACCCGCCAGTTGCTGACCCAGGACAAGGTCGCGGTGATCTTCGGCTGCTGGACCTCGGTGTCGCGCAAGTCGGTGCTGCCGGTGGTCGAGGAACTCAACGGCCTGCTCTTCTACCCCGTGCAGTACGAGGGCGAGGAACTCAGCAAGAACGTCTTCTACACCGGCGCGGCGCCCAACCAGCAGGCGATCCCCGCGGTCGACTACCTGATGAGCAAGGACGGCGGCGGCGCCAAGCGCTGGGTGCTGCTGGGCACCGATTACGTCTATCCCCGCACCACCAACAAGATCCTGCGCGCCTACCTGAAGAGCAAGGGCGTGAAGGACTCGGACATCGACGAGAAGTACACCCCCTTCGGCCACAGCGACTACCAGACCATCGTCGCGGACATCAAGAAGTTCTCGGCGGGCGGTAAGACCGCGGTGGTGTCGACGATCAACGGCGACTCCAACGTGCCGTTCTACAAGGAATTGGGCAATGCGGGACTGAAGGCCAAGGACGTCCCGGTGGTGGCTTTCTCCGTCGGCGAGGAAGAGCTGCGCGGCGTGGACACCAAGCCGCTGGTCGGCCATCTGGCGGCGTGGAACTACTTCATGTCGATCAAGAACCCGACCAACGACGCCTTCATCAAGAAGTGGTCGACCTACGCCAAGGCCAAGAACCTGCCGGGCCACAAGGACAAGCCGCTGACCAACGATCCGATGGAGGCCACCTACATCGGCATCAACATGTGGAAGCAGGCGGTGGAGAAGGCCAAGTCGACCGACACCGACAAGGTGATCGCCGCGATGGCCGGCCAGACCTTCAGCGCGCCGTCGGGCATCACGTCCAAGATGGACGAGAAGAACCACCACCTGCACAAGTCGGTGTTCATCGGCGAGATCCGCGCGGACGGACAGTTCAACGTGGTGTGGAAGACGCCCGCGCCGGTCAAGGCCAAGCCGTGGAGCCCGTACATCGCAGGCAACGAAGGCAAGCCTGACGAGCCGGCGAAGAAGTGATGCGGCGCGCCCTGCTCCTCGGATGGATCCTGGCGCTGTGCGGCCTCGCGCCCCCGGCGCACGCGCTCACGCAGCCGCAGGCGCTGTCCGTCGCGCAGGGCGAGACCGATGACCGCATCGCCGCGATCGGCAAGCTCGTCGCGGCGCCGGATGAGCGCACGGCCGTGCTGCTGCAGGCCCTGTCGGACGAGCGCGTGAAGCTCGGTCCCGATCAGCGCGTGCTGATCGCGACTGATGCCGGAGGCGGCCCCTTCGTCGACGCCGCCACCGGCGCGGCGGTGACACTGCCGCCGGACGCGTCGTCCTCGCTCGAGGATGTGATGCTCAACAACCGGCTGCGCGGCGAATTCGACGGCGCGCTCGCCGCGCTCCATCTGTCGAGCGCGGACAAGGCCGAACGCCTCGCCGCCGCGAAGGCGCTGATGGACGCCGGCGGCGACGACGCCCGCGTCGCGCTGCTGGACACCGCGATCGCGAAGGAACAGGACGCGACCGTCCTCGGCGCGCTGAAGCTCGCCCGTGCCGCCGCGCTCGCCGCGAGCCCGGAGGCCGCCAAGCGCCTCGCGGCCGCCAAGCTGCTCGGCGAATCGCACAGCCCCGAGACGCGGCTGCTGCTCAACCAGCGCCTGTCCGACGAACAGGACCCCGAGGTCAGGCGCGCGCTGCAGCGATCGCTGCGCGCGGTCGAGGACACCCTCGCCTGGGGCGAACGCCTGGGCGCGCTGTTCACCGGCATCAGCCTGGCCAGCATCCTGCTGCTGGTCGCGCTCGGCCTGGCCATCACCTACGGCCTGATGGGCGTCATCAACATGGCGCACGGCGAGCTGATGATGATCGGCGCCTACGCGACCTACCTCGTCCAGGTCGCCTTCCGCCAATGGCTGCCGGGCTGGTTCGACGCCTACCTGATCGTCGCCATGCCCGCGGCCTTCCTCGCGTCGGCGCTGGTCGGCGCGGCGCTGGAGCGCACCGTCATCCGCTGGCTCTACGGCCGGCCGCTGGAGACGCTGCTCGCCACCTGGGGCCTGAGCCTGGTCCTGATGCAGGCGGTGCGCTCGCTCTTCGGCGCCCAGAACGTCGCGGTGGAAAGCCCGTCGTGGATGGGCGGCTCGCTCGCGCTCCTGCCCGGTCTCATGCCCGGCTTCGCGCTGCCGGCCAACCGGCTCGTGATCATCGTCTTCGCGCTCGTCGTGCTCGGCGGCATGTCCCTCCTGATCGCGCGCACGCGGCTCGGCCTGTTCGTCCGCGCCGTCACGCAGAACCGCCCCATCGCCTCCTGCATGGGCGTGCCCACGGCCCGCGTGGACACCTACGCCTTCGCCCTCGGCTCGGGCCTGGCCGGCCTGGCCGGCTGCGCGCTCAGCCAGGTCGGCAACGTCGGCCCGGATCTCGGCCAGAGCTACATCGTCGACGCCTTCATGGTCGTCGTGCTCGGCGGCGTGGGCCAGCTCGCCGGCACCGTGCTCGCGGCGCTCGGACTCGGCCTGGCCAACAAGGCGCTGGAAGGCGTCGTCGGCGCCGTGCTCGCCAAGATCGCCGTGCTGCTCTTCATCATCGTCTTCATCCAGAAGCGGCCGCAGGGCCTGTTCGCGGTCAAGGGCCGCGCGCAGGAGTCCTGAATGCGCAGGGATCCCCTCATGACCGCGACGTCTTCCGTCACCGCCGAATCCGCAGCCTCCGCCGAGCCTTCCGCGGCGGCCCCTGCCGGCCATGCGACGCCCGCCGCCGCCCTGCTGCTGCCGCAGCGCCCCGCCCTGCTCGGCCGGGCCGGCTGGGTCGCCGTGCTGGCGGCGCTGACCGCCGCCTGCGTGCTGCTGCCCGCGTTGAACCTGCTGGTGCCCGCCGGGCATCCGCTGCACGTGGACGGCTACTGGATCAGCCTGCTCGGCAAGTTCTGCTGCTACGCGATGTGCGCGCTGGCGATGGACCTGATCTGGGGCTTCGCCGGGATCCTGTCGCTGGGCCACGGCCTGTACTTCGCGCTCGGCGGCTATGCCATGGGCATGTACCTGATGCGCCAGATCGGCACCGACGGCCAGTACCGCAGCACGCTGCCGGACTTCATGGTCTTCCTCGACTGGAAGGAGCTGCCCTGGCACTGGACCTTCAGCGACAGCTTCCTCGCGACGATGCTGCTGGTGCTGCTGGTGCCGGGCGGCATCGCGTTCCTCTTCGGCTTCTTCGCGTTCCGCTCGCGGATCAAGGGCGTGTACTTCTCGATCATCACGCAGGCGATGACCTACGCCGCGATGCTGTTCTTCTTCCGCAACGAGAGCGGCTTCGGCGGCAACAACGGCTTCACCGACTTCAAGCGGCTGCTCGGGCTGTCGATCACGACGCCCGGCATGCGCATGACGCTGTTCGTGCTGAGCGCGGTGGGGCTGGTCGGCTGCTATCTCGGACTGCGCTGGCTGACTCGCGCAAAATTCGGCCGCGTGCTCAGCGCCGTGCGCGACGCCGAGTCGCGGCTGATGTTCTGCGGCTACTCGCCGCTGCCCTACAAGCTGGCCGCGTGGGTGCTGTCGGCGCTGATCTGCGGTCTGGCCGGCGCCTTGTACGTGCCGCAGGTCGGCATCATCAACCCCGGCGAGATGAGCGTCGCCAACTCGATCGAGATCGCCGTGTGGGCCGCGGTCGGCGGGCGCGGCACGCTGGTGGGGCCGATCGTCGGCGCCTTCGCGGTCAACGGCGCGAAGAGCTGGCTGACGCAGTTCGCGCCGGAATACTGGCTCTACCTGCTTGGCGCGCTGTTCGTCGCCGTCACGCTGTTCATGCCGGACGGCATCGCAGGACTGGTCAGGCGCAAGCTGGGCGGCAAGTCCGGCAAGAACGTGGAGACGAAGGCATGAGCCCCGACCTGCTCGAGCAAGGCGAGGAGCGGCTGCGCGCCGCCAGCGGTCCCGGTTACGGTCGCGTCGTGCTGCCGGGCCAGCTGGACCTGGCGCATGGCCGCATCCTGTACCTGGAGGACGTCTTCGTCAGCTTCGACGGCTTCCGCGCGATCAACGGCCTGTCCATCGACATCGCGCCCGGCGAGCTGCGCTGCATCATCGGCCCGAACGGCGCGGGCAAGACCACGATGATGGACATCATCACCGGCAAGACCCGGCCCGATTCGGGCACGGTGTTCTTCGGTGGCACGATCGACCTGCTGCGCCACAGCGAGGCCGAGATCGCGCAGCTCGGCATCGGCCGCAAGTTCCAGCGCCCGACGGTGTTCGAGGCGCTGAGCGTCTACGAGAACCTCGAACTTGCGCTGCAGGGCTCGCGCGCGCTGCGGGCCTCGTTGTGGGGCGTGCTCAGCGGCGCGCAGCGGGACCGGCTCGCCGAGGTGCTGACGCTGATCCGCCTCGACGACCAGATGACGCGCGCCGCGGGTCTGCTGAGCCACGGACAGAAGCAGTGGCTGGAGATCGGCATGCTGCTGGTGCAGGACCCGAAGCTGCTGCTGCTCGACGAGCCCGTAGCCGGCATGACCGACCAGGAGACCGAGCGAACGGCAGAACTGATCCTCACGCTGAAGGGCAAGCACAGCATCATCGTCGTCGAGCACGACATGGGCTTCGTGGACCGGATCGCGGAGAAGGTGACGGTGCTGGCCGAAGGCTCGGTGCTGGCGGAAGGCACGCTCGCCCAGGTGCAGGCGGACGAACGAGTCATCGAGGTGTACCTTGGACGTTGAACTTCAGGACCGGACCTCGACGGTCCCTGCCCTCGCCCCGATGCTCGAAGCGACGGGCATCCAGCAGTACTACGGCGGCTCGCACATCCTGCGCGACGTGTCGGTGAGCGCGTCGCCGGGGCGCATCACGGTGCTGCTCGGTCGCAACGGCGTGGGCAAGACCAGCCTGCTGAAAAGCCTCATGGGCCTGGTGCCGATCCGCGCGGGCCAGGTCACGCTGGCCGGCGCGGACATCACGCGCGCCACGCCCTACCAGCGCGCACGGGCGGGCATCGGCTACGTGCCCCAGGGCCGCGAGATCTTCGCCCGCCTGACTGTCGAGGAGAACCTGCGCATGGGCCTGGCGAGCAAGCCCGGCGGCACGCCGATTCCGGAGCATCTGTACGCGCTGTTCCCGGTGCTCAAGCAGATGCTGAGGCGGCGCGGCGGCGATCTGTCCGGCGGCCAGCAGCAACAGCTCGCGATCGCGCGGGCGATGGCGGCGTCCCCGAAGCTGCTGATCCTGGACGAGCCCACCGAAGGCATCCAGCCCAGCATCATCAAGGACATCGGCCGCGTCATCCGACGTCTGGCCGACGAGGGCCTCGATGGCCACCCGGTCGCGATCCTGCTGTGCGAGCAGTACTACGACTTCGCGGCGGAACTGGCCGACGAGTTCCTCGTCCTCGAACGCGGGAGCGTGATCGCGCGGGGGAACAACGCGGACATGCAGACCCCGGAGATCCGGGGTCTGGTGGCGATCTGACGGTCAGACCCGGCGGCGCTTCGGGCGACCGCGGGTCATCGCCCGCCCGGCTCGCCTCGCGTCACGGCAGAGGTTCCGGCGGCGCCCGCGGCGGAGGCCGCGGCGGACCGTTCAATGATCCAGCGCTCGGTCGCCGGCTGTCTGAAGAACCGCGCCCACGCCAACGCGTCATGACCGGAGGGATCACGCCGTTCCAGGTCGCCGCCCTGCTCGACGAACCAGGCCAGCGCCCCGACCTGGCCGCGCGCGGCCGCCAGCATCAGCGGCGTCTCGCCGCGACTGGCAGAGGCGGGTTCATGCAACGGCGCGCCGGCGTCGCGCAGCAGCTCCAGACAGGGCATGCACCCCGCCTGGGCGGCCATGTGGGCCGGTCCCCAGTCCCACATGTTGCGCATGTCCAGCCGAGCGCTCGCTGCGATGAGGCGCCGGGCCAGATCGCTCCGGCCGCGGTACATCGCCAGCAGCAGCGCGGTGTCGCCGCGCTGGTTCGGGCTGGTCTCGTTCACGTCGTTGACGCGGGCCCCGGCCGACAGCAACACCTCGACCACGTCGCCCTGCCCCTGTGCCACCGCCTGCATCAGCAGCGAGCGGCCGTCCGGGAGGCGCAGATCCGGATCCGCCCGCTGCGCCAGCAGCCGGGCCGCCGCGGCGCTGTCGCCGTGCCGCACCGCCTCGATGAGTTGCTGGTCGCGGAAGCCCTCGACCGTCAAGCGGTGGAAGCGCTGTCGCCAGTCGTCCGCCAGATGACGGGTCGGTCGCAGCGTGGGCAGGCCCGACGGACCTGCCTCGAACGCGCGAATGGCCCAGCCGACCGCACCGGCCGTCGACGCAAGGACCATCACCAGCACGACGACGTGTGAGCGTTGCGGTCGGCTCAGCGCTCCTGCCGGTTCCTGCATCGCAAAGCGCCCGCGCCGATGCGCGAGCGCACGCAGCAGCCGTGATCCCATCGACTCCCCCTGGGACACCCCCGGCAGGTCCGGGACGACGACCACCGGCTCCCCGAGCGCGGACACCACGACGAGTTCATGGCGCTGATGGCGACCCGTGCCCGACGCGCGGCGGCGGGTCCAGGCCAGCGGCTGCCCCAGGGGCCGGCATCGGGACCTGATCGCCGAGCCCACATCCAGCGTCAACCCGTCGCTGTCGACGACCAGGCGCCAGCGTCGTGTCGCGAAATGCGCGGCGGCCGCGATGGCGCCCACGGAGCCGGCGAGGGCCAGCAGGGTGACCGGTGCGGAGGCGATGCCCGCCTCGTCGAACGCGGTCCGGGCGGCCGCCGTCAGTGCGCCCGCCAGGGCCGCGCACAGGACCGCACCGACGCGCCAGCGGGTCCGGGTGAACGCCGCGACCCAGCGTTCGCCATCCTCCAGCAGGCGCATGGCGGGCACGGGCGCCGCCGGCTGGCGAGCCAGCACGCCCGGATCGAGACGGACCTCGTCGCCGACTCCGTACGCAGCCACGCGCACGGCGGGCGTCTCGGGCTCCACGGCCTCGCACTCGTCCACACCTGGCGAAAGATCGATGTGGAGGTCCGACGACGATGACAGCGGCAGCGGCGGCAGCTGCGCGAGCTCGGGCCACGGCCCTTCCTCGCCGGGCAGTGGGAAATACAGGTCGACGCGATGTTCCTCGGGCTCGCCGTCGTCGAACCCTTCAACCAGCACGCGCCAGCGTCGCGTCAATCCCTCTCGCAGGGTGCCGGTCGGCAGCGCCGACGGCGGCAGCAGGAGCCGCGTCCTCAGCAGGATGGGGGCCGGCGCCGCCGCTCGGCCCGCGACGGCCGCCGTGGCCGACGTGGTCGACGTGGTCGATGTTGCCGATGGAGCCGATGGAGCCGATGCGGCCGATGCGGCTGGCAGCGGCACCAGCAGGGCGCGCTCCTCGAGGTCGGTCTCCGGCGGCAGGCCGCTGGCGGACAGGTCGAGGCCGAACTGCTGCAGACGGATCCGCAGCTGCTCCGCGTGCTGCACGCGCGCCGGCAGCACCTGCAGGCGAAGCTCCAGTTCCGGACCCGCCGGCGTGTCGCGCAGCCGGTACTTCAGGGGACGCGCGCGGCCATCCTTCGCCGCCGTCTCCGCGACGAAATAGGCGGGCACACGCGGCGCATTCACGCGGTGCGCCGCGGCTTCACCACGGCGATGCGGTCGCCGACCGCAGTCATCGGCCCGACGACCGCGGGATGTTGCGCCACGGCGGCGCGCAGACCTTGCTGGTTCATTCGCTCCCCCTCCTGGACGCCCGCCATCGGTCCATGGTCGTCTTCGGACGGCGGGCGCGCGGATTATGGAGCGCCTCCCCTGCAACTTCCTGCCTCACGGCGGCCCCCGTGAGGGGGATGGACGGCTCGAGGCCGGTTCGGACGCGCCGCGGCGGCTTCAATCCGCCTGGATCTTCGCCGCGCTGATCACCTTGCCCCAGCGCTGGAATTCCGCATCCGAATGGGCCTGCAGCTGCTGCGGGTTCATGTAGTCCGCGGTGGCGCCGAGCTCGGCGGCCTTCTTCTTGAACTCGGGGCTGGCCATGATCTTCTGGATCTCGGTCGTCAGCTTGTCGACCACGGCCTGAGGCACCTTGGCTGGCGCGAAGACCGCGAACCACGAGCCGGCGTCCAGATTGGGCAACCCGGCCTGCGTGGCGGTCGGCACGTCGGGCAGCGAAGACAGCCGCTCCTTGCCCGTCACCGCGACCGCACGCAGCTTGCCCGCCGCGATGAAGGGCATGAACGGCGGCGGCGTGCCGAAGGTCAGGTCGACCTGGCCGCCCAGCAGGTCCTGCAGCGCCGGGCCCGTGCCCTTGTACGGGACGTGGATCATCTGGATGCCGGCCTGCTGCTCCAGCATCACGCCGGTGACGTGCTGCAGCGACCCGTTGCCCGAGGACGCGAACGACAGCTTGCCGGGGTTCTTCTTCGCGTAGGCGATGAGTTCGGCGGTGGTCTTCGCGGGCACGCCCTCGCGCAGGACGATCAGCTGCGGCGCGGTCAGCACGTTGGCGACGGGTCGCAGATCCTTCAGGTCCCAGGCTGCCTTCTGGATGTGCGGCGTGATCACGTGGTAGCCGGAATACTGCATCAGGATGGTGTAGCCGTCCGGCTCCGCGCGCTTGGTGGCGACCGCGGCCAGCGCGCCGCTGGCGCCGGAGCGGTTGTCCACCACCACCGTCTGCCCCAGCGCCTTGCCCAGCGGCTCGGCCAGCATGCGCGCAGCGATGTCGGTGGTGCCGCCAGGCGCGGCGCCGACCAGCATGGTGATGGGCTTGTTCGGGTAGGCCTGCGCGTGGGCGGCGGTCGTCGGCGCCAGCGCGGCGACGGTCGCGATCAGCACAGCGGCGGGAGCGGCCACGGCGAGGCGGCGGCGGATTCGGTTCATGGTCTTGTCTCCGGGGAAGCCGCTCGACGGCGGCGTTGTCGTGAAGGTGAAGCGGGAAAAAGCTCAGGCGTCGCGGGCCAGCGCGCGTTCGCGGATGGCGTCGAAGTCGCGCGGCCGCGGGTGGAGGTCCAGCCGCCGGCCGGCGCTGACGATCTGGCTCGGCACCGGGTGGCCGATCAGCGGCGGCAGACGCTTCGCCGCGGCGATCAGGCGTTCGAGATCCACGCCGGTGTCGCAGCCCATGCACTGCAACGCATGGACGATTTCCTCGGTGCAGACGTTGCCGGTCGCGCCCGGCGCGTACGGACATCCGCCGATGCCGCCCAGCGACGCGTCGAAGCGGTCCGCGCCGGCGTCGATCGCGGCGATCACGTTGACCAGGCCCATGCCGCGCGTGTTGTGGAAGTGCAGCGTGAGCTGGGCCTCGGGCCAGCGCTCGCGATAGGCGCGGACCAGCGCGACGACCTGCGTCGGATAGGCCATGCCGGTCGTGTCGCACAAGGTCACGCCGCGCGCGCCGAGGTCCTCGAGGAAGTGGCCGCACCAGCCCAGCACCGTCTCGAACGGCACGTCGCCTTCCATCGGGCAGCCGAACGAGCAGGACAGCGAGACGTTCACCGCGATGCCGGCCTGGTGCGCCATCGCGGCGACCTCGGCCAGGCCGGCGAAGGACTGCTCGCGCGTCATCCGCAGGTTGGACAGGTTGTGGCTCTCGCTGGCGGACATCACCAGGTTGAGCTCGTCGGCGCGGGCCTCGATGGCGCGCTCGGCGCCGCGGACGTTGGGCACCAGCACCGTGTAGATCACGCCCGGTTGGCGGGTGATGCCGGCCATCACCTCGGAGGCGTCGGCCAGCACGGGGATCGCCTTCGGCGAGACGAAGGCGGTCACCTCGACCTTGGCGAGACCGGCTTGCGACAGCGCGTCGACCAGCGCGATCTTGTCGGCGGTCGGCACGAAGGTGGTCTCCGACTGCAGGCCGTCGCGGGTGCCGACGTCCTGCATGAAGACGCGCCGTCCGGCGCCGGTCCAGACATCGGACGGTGCGCGGGCGGCGGCGCCCGTGATGGAAGAGGACGCGGAGGAAGAAGGGGAAGCAGACATCGCGGGGCCCTCAGGAAACGATCTTGCGTTCACGGAGCGCGGCGATCTGTTCGGCGCTGAGGCCGATCTCGCGCAGCACCTCGTCGGTGTCGCCGCCCAGTCGCGGCGCGGCGCGGCGCACGGCGCCGGGGGTGCCCATCAGCTTGGGCACGATGCCCGGCACGTCGAGTTCGTGACCGTCACGCGTCTGCTGCCTGATGATCATGTCGCGGGCGCGGAAGTGCGGGTCCTCGACGATGTCCTGGGCGGTGTAGACACGACCGGCGGGCACGCCGGCCTCGCCCAGCGGCGCGAGCACTTCGTCGACGGTGCGCGTCGCGGCCCAGGCGCCGATGGCGGCGTCGATCTCCTCGACGCGGGCGACGCGACCGGCGTTGTTGGCGAGCGCCTCGTCGCTGGCGAGGTCCTCGCGGCCGATGACCTGCATCAGCCGCTTGAAGATCGAATCGCCGTTGCCGGCGATCAGTACGACGCCGTCCGCGCAGGGGTACGCGTTCGACGGCGCGATGCCGGGCAGCGCGGAGCCGGCCGGACCGCGCACGGCGCCGAAGGCACTGTATTCGGGGACCAGGCTTTCCATCACGTTGAGCACCGCTTCCGTGAGCGCCACGTCGATGACCTGGCCTCGGCCGCCATTGACCTTGCGGTGATAGAGGGCGGTCAGCACGCCGATCGTGCCGTGCAACGCGGCGAGCGTGTCGCCGATCGAGATGCCGCAGCGCACCGGCACGCGGCCGGGTTCTCCCGTCAGGTGACGCAGGCCGCCCATCGCTTCGCCGATCACGCCGAAGCCCGGCAGGTCGCGGTAGGGCCCCGTCTGTCCGTAGCCGCTGATGCGCAGCATGATCAGGCCGGGGTTGGTCTTCGAAAGCTCTTCATGCGACATGCCCCAGCCCTCGAGGGTGCCAGGTCTGAAGTTCTCGATCAGGACGTCGGCTTCGGCGATCAGCGCGCGGGCGATGTCCTGCCCGTCCTTCTGTCGGAGGTCGAGGGCGATCGAGCGCTTGTTGCGCGACTGGACCTGCCACCAGACGGAGGTGCCGTCCTGGATCATGCGCCAGTTGCGCAGCGGGTCGCCGCTGCCGGGGGCTTCGATCTTGACCACGTCGGCGCCGAAGTCGCCGAGCGTCTTCCCGGCGAACGGACCGGCGATCAACTGGCCCATCTCGACGACGCGCAATCCTTGCAGCGCCTGCAAACCTTCCATGGCTGGATGCCTCCTTGTTGTGGAGACGGATTCTGGGAAGGTCCGCCTCCGGGTGGAATGCCGGAGTGGCGGCGCCAGCTTTCACGGATCGCGAAAGCGGGATGGGGTTGCCCCCTAAGTCAGGGTGACGAGCTGCTGGTCGATGAAGGCGATCTCCTGCTCCGGCACACCCGCAGCGTCGGCGTAGACGGACCAGAGCTGGCAGGCCTCCCGGACCTCGTCGATCACACGCTGGGCCTGTCGAACGCCGAATCGATCCGCAACGATGAGAAGGTCCGAAAGCTCGATATTCTTGAACTTCTCGTTGACGGACATCAAGTGTTGATGGGTCCACTCCCCTTTCGGGTTGTGGGCGAACGTGAGGTCGTAGGCGGGCGCCAGGCGCCATGCCATCTCATCCTCTGGAAGGATGAAGCTCAGGTTCTTCACGTGGTCATCGCAGTTCATGCCGACGACATTGAAGACCATGCGCCGGAAGCCTTCAACACGGTCTTCGTACGGAAGGTCCAGTTGATCCATGGTGAGGAAGAACTGCTCGTAGGAATGGACGCCCTTGAGCTTGTAGTCCAGGTGCTGCATCGCGCAGAGCGTCTGCACGTGATGTCGACCCGAACTCCCATGCCGATCAAAGCGGCGGGTCATGAAGTGCGCGCGGCCGTTCTCCTCCAGCAGGTCGCAGTCACTCATCCGTATGCCGGCGGAGCGCGCCATCAAGTGATAGGCGAATTCGATGCGTCCGTAGTTCTGCGAAGCTCCCAACTCCTTGTCGACACCGACGCCGTCGAACTTCAGCAGCCAGTGCTCGAAACCCGCCGGCGCGTCCACTTGTCCTGAGCGCAATTCCTTTGTCTGCGGATCGATGGCCACCACGGCCTTGGCGCGAGCACCGCCCGCCGAGGTACCGACATCGATGATCGAACGCAGCGCGGCACTGGTGTGCTCGTCATCGTCGATGGCGCCATGGACAGCCTCGCGAGCCACCAGCACCAGCTTGCGCATGTCGATGGCACTGGCCTGCTGGGTGCGCGGACCGCGCACCGGCTTGAAGGTCAGCGCCCCCATGGCCCGGGTGCCCATGTAGGCGAGGCGATCCAACGCGGAGACCTGCGAGGCGGACATGCCTTGCCGGGCCATGTAGCTGTTGATCAATGCATTCCCGAAGTCATCAGGAAGCGCATCGGCGAGCAATGCCGGCAGGCGCTTGTACGTGTTGACCGGAAGATCCGGGAAAAGATAAACGTCCTGCGCGTTGAGCGGCATGTGCAGCGGTGCCAGCTCGATGCCTGTCCCGCGAAATGCCGGGTCATACGCGAACGCGTAATACCCGTAGGTCGGATCGAGCGCCGCCACGCCGACGAGCATGTCCCACAGGTGGACTTCGACGCGATCAACGGGGCTGTACGGCATAGGGAAAGAAAGCTACTTGATCCCTGCGCGACGATTGGCGACGAATGTCAATTTCCGAGCCTTCTCCTGCGCCTGCTTCACGCTCGTCGCGGTTGCCCGCTGTCGCTGGTTGCTCCTGCGAGGCAGGTTCAGCGGGTTGATCGTCGGCACAGGCGCCATGGCGTCGAACCACGAGTCGCGCCCCAGCGCACGCATCACCGCGAGCAAGGTGCGCACGGTCGATCCGGCGCCCTTTTCGAGGTTGCGCAGCGCCCGGACACTGATGCCGGAACGTTCCGCGACAGTGGCTTGATCCAGGTTGCGCTGGAGGCGAAGGGCTCGGACCTTTTCGCCGATGCCCTGCTCGATCTCATCGTCGGTGTGGATGGTGGCCATGATTCAGCTCCACGAGCGGCAGAATTCTGCCGATAAAGGCGCTATTGAAGAACTATCGGTACAAGTATGCCGATTAAAGACATCCAATGCAAATACCGCGAGCGGCAATTATCTGCCTATTGCTCTCAATAAACATGTCTATAGGCAATTTTCTGCCGATTGCAGACCAACTCTTTGGTTCTTGAAAAAAGGTCTCTGGGGGGGAGCCCTCAAGCGGGGATCACAAGCACAGGTGATCGATGAACACCCGCACATGCCTGGGCAGCGCGTCGAGGTCGCGCACGCCGATGAGCAGCGTCCGGTCGGACCAGTCCTCGTCGAGTCCCACGCGCCGCAGGTTCAGCGGCTTGAGCAGCGGTTCGACCGCCACGTCCGGCAGCACCGCGATGCCCATGCCCGCGGCCACCATGCGGCACATCGCGTCGAAGCTGCGCACCTGGATGCGGTTCTTCAGGCGCCGGCCGAGCTTCTCCGTCTCCATCTCCAGCCGCTTCTGCAGCGAGGTCGCCTTCGCCAGCGTCACGAAGTCATGCTCGACAGCCTGCTCCCAGCGGACCGCCCTGCGCTTCGTGAGCGGATGTCCCACCGGCGCCACCAGCACCAGCCGGTCGTGCCGGTAATTCAGGACGTGCAGGCCCAGCGCCGGCGTGCGGTCCGCGAAGATGCCCAGGTCCGCGCGGCCGTCCAGCACCGCGACCACGATCTCGTGGCTGTCGGCCTCGTCGAGCTCGATCCGGATGCGCGGGTTGTCGCGCACGAAGGCGGACACCTGCTCCGGCAGGAACTGCGTGACCGCCGAGGTGTTGGCCCACAGCCGCACGACGCCGGTCAGGCCGGACGCGTAGTCGGACAGGTCGGCCGTCATCTGGTCCACGTCGCTGAGGATGCGCTGCGCGTGCTGCTGCAGCGCCAGGCCCGCCGGGGTGAGCGTGACGCCGCGCGAATGGCGCTCCAGCAGCGTCGTCCCCAGCGAGTGCTCCAGGTCGCTGAGGCGCTTGCTGGCCGCGCCCACCGCCAGCGCGGCCAGCGCCGCTCCCTTGCTGATGCTGCCCGTGCGGGCCACCAGGCTGAAGAGCGACAGCGAGACGAGATCGACGCGATGCAGGTTCATGGCCGCCGGAGTATCCATCCGTCGCCCCTCCCGATGCTGGCAGGCCAGGCCTTGCCCTGGCGGCGGTCCAGCCCTTCAGCCCTTCAGCCCTCAGGCCGTCAGCCCGTCGGCGCGGCCAGCATCGCCGAGGCCTCCTGCTGCCGGCGCGGCATCCCGCCGATGCTGCGGGACAGTGCCATGTCGAGCATGGCCCCCTCCATCAACATCCTCAGCGAGGTCGGCTCCGACATCGCCTGCGATAACAGGGCTGCCTGCAGGGGCGCCACCGAGCTGGGCGGCGACTTCAACACCTGGGTCAGCGGCAGCGGGGAGCGCCACAAGGTTTTCCCGCCGAAAGTCCGGAGGGGGAGCGGTCCGTCGTAGCCAGGCGTCGTCTCATGGATCCCATACGCGCCCAGTATCCCGACGTCCACCAGGCGCTGAAGCGCGGACGCCGCATTCGCCAGGACGCGCGCTTCCCCGGTCTTGCGCGGCGTGTCGGGCCGGTCGGCGGGGAGGTACAGGGGCTCGCCGCCCTGGACCTCCTTGAGCGTGAGCAGGGTCAACGCGAAGGGCAACGCGGCTTCGGCGGACCGCGCCTCTCCGAGTCGATCGGACGACAGGGCGAGCAGCTTGTCATACAGACCGTCGGTCACTTCCAGGAGGACGCCGGGACCGGGCACCAGCCGCACCGCGTCGCCCAGCGCGGACCGGTCGCCGCAGATCGCGCGGATCAGCAGTCCGCTGAAGGTGGACGAATCGCCGGGCGACATCCAACGGATCGCGGATCGCTCGATGTCGGCGCGCAGGGGCACGAGGTCGGCGGCGTCCAACCTGGCCTGGCTCCAGGTCTCGTAGGGCAGCTGGTCGACGAGCACCAGCGCTCGTTCGGTGTCCGAGACACCGTCTTTCACGAGATCGAAGATCTCCTCGGTGCGTACGCCCAGCCCGTGCAGGCGGCGGATCCACCGTTCGACGCCCGGGTCGAGCGCCGGTCGCGCATCGCTCATGGCCCAGGCGATCGACAACGCCCGGTCCCTGATCACCGCGGACTCGAAATGCCGCATCCGGTCGATCTCCTCGACGGTGCGGATGCCGGCGTTGAAGACCGTCGTGATCTCGTCCGGCCTCATGCCGAGGCTCAGCATGTACAGGCCGGGTTCCTGGAAGACGGCGAGCGGGGACACCTCGGTCGTCCAGGGACCGCCTGCCTGCGGCTGCCGCCAGTCGAGGACGCCGTGCTCCGGTCGGGCGTCGGAAAGGACGGTCACCTTCAGCAGGCCGGCGTCGCGGACCGCCTGGAGGTCGCCGGCGATCCTGCGACGCATGACCAGGCCATCGTTGGCGGCGGACAGGTCGCGCGTCCGCCGCGGCAGATGGAATGCGTAGGGAAGGTCGGAGGCGGCGGAGAGGAGGATGTCCGCCAGCGTTTCGGGCACGAAGCACACCTGCGCGTCGTAGCGCTCGAAGAGGGCCTGGCGACCGGTCCGCCACGCGTCGATGACGGTCTTCATCGTCTGGCCCACCAGCAGCACGGCCTCCTTGCCGGCCCTGAGCGGATCCTGGATGGAGGCGCCGTGCAGCAGCGCTGCCGCGAACTGGAGCGCCTGCGGCAAGGCGTCCGGTTCGCGGGCGACGGCCCGGAGAATGAGGTCGGTCAGTCGGTCCAGGCCGGGCAGGATCGGCAGGTCGGCGCCCGGGTAGACGGCGGCCATCAGGCCCTCCTTCACGCCGAGGCGATGGCGCGCGAAGGCTCCCGTCGAGAACCGTTCGTAGCCCCACTGGTCGTGGCCCAGGCCCTTGAGGAGCGTCAGCGCCCTGTGCAGCGGACCGTCGGAGGCGCCGATGGCGGCCAAGGCCGCCGGTTCGATGTCGCCGGGGAAGGGCCTGTCCACGATCGCAGAATCCGGCGTCCGCGCCGCGCCCGGACGCGGCAGGGACAACGCGATGGCGTCGAGCGCCGCGCGCAGCGCCGCTTCGCCGGGCGAGGACCCGGTCGGTCTCCGGAGTTGCCGGAGTTGCAGAGGGAGTCCGGACATCCAGGCGGCCACGTTGGCGAGCTGCAGGAGCAGGGGAGCCGTTGCCCCGACGGCCTGGCCCTCATCGGCGTGCAGGACGAGCCGGCGATGGAGCGTCGTCGCCAGATGGATGAGACCGTCCGCCGCCAGGAGGAAGGGCGCGTCGAAGGCGGCCGTCGGCCGCGCCATGCCGTCCGCTGGCGGCGTCAGGAGTTCCCTCAAGCGCGGCGCGTCGAGATCGACGGGCCGGGTCGCGGTCCGCTGACCGCCGAGCGTGAGCGTGCGCCAGCCCGGCAGGTGCAGCGCCCTGGCCACGGCCCGGGGGTCTCCCGAGGCGGCGTCGAGCACCGCCTCGACCAGGGCGTCGTCATGGCCCGGCGCAAGGTCGGCGAGGTCCGCGCCATGGCCGGTCCGCCACGACGACCACGCGTCGTGCAGGACCGGCGCCATCGCGGCCCTGTCGATCGCCACCGGGGCAGCCGCTGGCGGCAGCAGGTCCGCGAGCAGGAAGGCCCGCGATCCTGCCGACCATCCCTGCCGCGCTTCGCGCAACAGTACCGTCGCCGGCACGAAGGGCTTGAGCCGGTCGAGGTCGTCCCAGATCTCCTCGGTCAGGCGGGGCTGCGTCAGGAGGTCGTCCGCGAGAAGCGCCGGCGCAAGCGCGCCGAGACGCTGGCGCATCTCGACCGCGCGCGACACGGCAGCCTCCGTCATGACGCCGCGGGCCATCAGCGCGTCGCTGTCCTCGCGGCTGTAGCCGCCCGCCATCAGGCGCGCGATCATCGGACTCAGGCCCGCCTCGGCGGTGGTGAAAGTCACCTCGGTGAGCCAGGCGTCGATCGGATATTTCCCGGCGAAGCCGCCCAGGCGATAGCGTCGATAGGGCACGCCCTGGGTGTCGACGACGATTCGCAGATCCTTCTCACCGTCGATCCGGAGATCCCCGGAGAGATTCACCTCCTGTCCGTCGGCCCCGATCGCATGAAGGCGCCAGAACCCGGTCCCCCAACGGGCCGGACTTCCGTCGGGTCGCGGTGCTGCCGCAAAGGACAGTTCAAGGCCGGACAGCGCCACGGCATGCTTGAATTCGACGCTCAGCAAGGGCCGCTCCGCCGACAGAAACCGCGACAGATGGATGTCGGGATCGCCCGAACTCTCAAAGATGAAGGGGCGCCAGGCGGTGACCTCGCCCGGCGTCTTGACACCGTCCACAAGATTGCCGGGCACGCTCCGTCCCCACCAGACCGTCGCCTGCAAGGGTGGATCGATCACGACCTCCGCGAAACCCTTCTCGCGCAGGCGTGCGCTCGGATCGGGCGCCAGCGTCGCCGCGGCGATCTCCCTGTCGCGCGCCCAGGTCCGGCTGCTGCCTTCGGGGTGAAGGCGCGCGGCCCGCTTCCTGGCGGCATCGTGCAGTCGGGCCACCTCCGCGATGTCCCGATGCGGCGCCAGGCTCGGCAACACGACGTCGCCCGGGACGAGGTCGTACCGGACGCCCGCCTCGGGGGCGTCATGCGCCAGGTCGAACCAGTCTCCGGACGCGTCCAGGCGAAGGTATTTGCGGACGACGAGGCGGGATGGCCGTGAGCCTGGCCGCTCGCCGAGCACGCCCTGGGCGTCGACGGAGACGAGTTCCGATCGATCTCCCGACCCCTCGTAGGCCAGCCGGTTGGCATTGCCTAGCAGCAGATCCTGCGCCGACACCCGGGCGTCCCGCAGCCGTTTCAGCATCGCGTGATCATGGACGCCCGCACGTTGCAAGCCGTCGATCCAGGATTCGTCCATCGTGCCCACGGCGACCATCGCCGCTGCGAGTCTCTCGGCGACCTCGGCCGGCCGTCCCTTGATCCGGAGGACCTGCTCGAGCAGGGAGGCGGTGCGGCCCGTGGCGACGAACGGATCGTCCGGCCCTGCAGACAGCAGCCGGGCAAATTCGTCCAGGTGGCGCCGAAGTTCCCCGGCCGGCAGCGCATCGCCGGGCTGTGCGCGCGCCCACGCCTCGAAGACATCTAGCACCTCCAGCGGCAGATCGTGGAGCAGCACCCGCTCCGCATAGGTCCAGGGGATGCCGTCGGCGGCGAGGTGCGCCAGCAGCAGGCCGTGCCGGTCCGGTGTCAGGACCGTGTCGACATCGCTGGCGGCATAGGCGTCGAGGAACGCGGCGGGGAGCGCGACGTCGGCCGCCGAAGCGACGTGGAGCAGATCGCGCAGGCGCCGGAGGTGGGCGGGGCGCGTCGACCGGATCGCCTGCGCGACGGTCGCGGGCAGGCCCATCATTTCCAGGTAGAGCCGCACGGCGCCTGGATCGACCTCGGACGTTTCATCGTCCGTGCCGTTGACCAGGATCCGGGCGACCCGGGACACCTGCTTCACCCGGGGCTCGTCGACGATGCCGCGGGCATGCAGCAGCGCGAGCGTCGCTGCCGGCGCGCCCATGGACTGGTAGCGCCGCCAGGTCTGCGCCAGTCCGTCCGCCAGAAGCGGGTGGAGCCCGTCGCCACCGGGGAAGGTCTCGTACCGCCCGGCCTGCCAGGACAGCGGATCGATCTCGAAGTGGCGGAAAGTCCGGTAGTAGTCCCTGATGACGACCTTGGACGAGGTCTCGTCAGCGCCGGAGGAGAGCAGGAGCGAGTGGCCCTCCCTGAGGAAACGGGTGCCCTGGCCCAGCGCGATGTGCCGGGTGAGCGTTCCCTCCGCGAAGCGGGAGCCGTCCGTCCAGGCCGCCCCCCGCGGAGCCTGGACGAAATGGCTTCCCGGCACGAATCCGGGCACCCGCCCGTCGGCGGGATCGTCGGCGTACATCATCACCCCGCTGGCATGGATCACCGGGATCGCATGACGGTGGCCGTGCGGCCCGAGGCCCAGCGCCAGATGACGGGCGCCCGGATCCGAGGCGTGACCGCGGAGCCGGATGGTGGCGTCGCCCGTGTCGATGAGCAGATCGTCGGCGTCGCGCCGGAAGCGCAGACGTGCCGGATCGACCGCCAGGTGAAGGACATCGCGCTCACCGTCGTTCGCGGTGTTGTCGATCACGATCGACCGACCCGCCGGGATCCGGTAGTCGTCGGCCCCCTCGCCGCCCTTCAGCACTTCAGCGCGCGGGAGCAAGGCGGCATCGAGCACATCGTCCCCCGCAGTGCCCGTCGCGATCCGGTCGTCGACCGCAAGCGCCTGGCCGTCCGAGGCGACTGGCGCGGGCGTGACGTCCAAGGGCAGGCCCATGCCCGGGGCCGCCATCGCGCGCATGGTGCGCATCGGGCCCTGGTCCGGATCGCCCGGCGCGGGACGCATCAGCATCACCGCCCCCTGCGGCGTCGCATCGCTCCGGGCCCACAGGATCGGACCCGGACGCCCGACGTCCGCGCCGTTCGGCGCAGGCAGCATCAAGCTCAGCGGCGTGTAGCCGGACGGCGCATCGCCGGGGGCGAGTTCCTGGATGCGCACCCCATCGTCGACCCGGTGGTACCGCAGCCGCGACACGGGGACGTCCAGCAGGATGTCCAGCAGGACCACGGTGCGTGGTGCCGCATGGAAAGCGCCGCCGCCGGCCGCCAGCTGATAGCGCGTGCGCGCCGGGTCGCCGCCCAGCCGTCGGCGCGAGGCATGCGTGCGGGCATCCAGGAACAGGGTCTTGTCCATCGTGGCGGAGGACTGCGGTCCTGATCGGCTCGCCTCGCCCGGGTTCGCCAGCACCATCCGTGTGCCGAGCGCATCGACGATCAGCAGCTGCCGGTCGCGCGGCACCTCCTCCGACCGCCGGAAGAAGTCGATCAGGACCAGCCGATCCTGCCCGTGTCCCAGGATCAGCCAGTCGCCGTCCCGGCCGAACGTGAGCGCCTCATGAAGCATCCCGGTCTGGACGACCGTGTCCGCGGGCTGGTCGTACCGGTACTCGATGACCGCGCTGGCGCCCGGCGACCAGACGGCCACATCGTTCGATGTCGTCGTGATCCAGTTCCAGTGGCCGGGCCGCAGGATATAGGTGTTGCGACCGCCGCCGCCCGCGATGCGCCCGGACCTCGCCTCGACGTCGAACAGGTCGTCGTCGGGGCCGCCCTGCAGGTCCACCATGGCGGCATCGCGGATCGTCAGTCGTTCGACATGGGCCATCCGCGTGTCGCGTCCGACGCCCTTGCCGGTCTGCCTGACGGAGAGAAGGTAGCGCCGCTGCGGCGCCTCTTCCTCCGGGTCCGGCCGCAGGATGACATCGGCCCGCCCGGCGTGGAGCACCACATCGTCGACGCCCTCGTGCCCGTCGATGCGGCCCCGGCTGCCGCTGTCCAGCAGGAACCGGTCGCGGCCGCGTCCGCCGACGACGTCCTTGTCGGCGCCGGCCATCTCGATCCACTGGTCGGCCGGTTCGTCGCGGACGACGGGCGCACCCGCACCACGGACATCCAGCCCCAGCCAGGCGATGCCGGGGGGGCGTCCCGTCGGGATGGCGTCCCGCTGGAGGGTCTTCTGCGCCACGGCGTCCGCAGGCCTGTCCTGGAGAACGAACGAATAGGACGGATCCTGGTGCGGCACGTGGAAGGTCGCATGTGTCACGACGACCCGCCGGTCGGGATAGTGCACCGTCCCGATGCCGAGCTTGGCCAGACCGTCGGCGCGGAAAGCCATCAGGTCCTCCCACGCCTCCTTCAATGCGGCCTGGCGCGCGGCCGCGGCGTCGACGGCCGTCTTCGAGACTTCCGCGCGGGCGATGGCGTCGTTGCGCACGCCGAAGAACAAGGCAAATGCGGTGGCGATCGCGTCGCCCGTCGACATCGACTCCCTCAGGTGATCACCGTATTCGTCCATCCACAGGCCGGTGTTGACGGGGCCGGCGACGGCCAGCGTCAGCAAGGCGATCGCCAGCCCTGCCGGTCCGGCGGCGCTCGCGACGACGCCCAGGGAGAGGGAGGTCGAGAACGCCGCGGCCACCGTCACCCCGGACAGGACCAGCCCGGCGGTGGCGAAGGTGGTGACCATCACGGTATTGGCCACCAGCGACCGGTAGGCGTAGCTGTCGGTGCCGAGTCCGCTCTTGTGGAACTCTTTCCACTGCAGGCCGATCAGGATCAGCCCCAGGGCGGAAAGCGGCAGGTCGACCGCGCCGCCGGCCAGCGCCCTGCTGATCAGAGTGAGCACCCGGGACCGGCCGACGATGCCGAGGGCCGAGAGCCAGGCGCCCAGCCTGGCGGTCAAGGGCGTGATCAGGAGGCTGGACGTCTGGACGATGGACAGTCCTTTCATGGCCGCATCCATCGTGCGCCAGCCCTGGGCGATCTGGTAGGCGCCGATCGCCGTGTTCACCGCGCCGAGGCCCCAGTTGGTGGAACTGGCCCAGTCGACGCGGCGCAGCGAGGCGCGGACCGCCCGGAGCTTGGTGACGAGACGGCTGGCGGCCTTCCCGGCCGGCGAGGCGACCACGCGGTTGAACACAGCCTCCGGCAAGCTCAGGAATCTGCCCGCCGTACGCATGAGCAGCGCATCGTCGTTGCCGGCGATGACTGCTGTCAGTTTGTCCACCTGCAGACGGGGCGCGCCTTGCGCGTCGACGTCCACCATGCCGTCGGCGCGCAGGCCGGTCAGGGCGTTGTCCTCGGTGATCGCCGACAGACCCCAGGGGTCCTCCCTGCCCGGCGCCGACTGGCGCGCAATGCCCGCCATGGCTCGCTCCAGCACCGTGCCGGGCATCGCGTCGGACGTGAGAGGCAAGGGGCCGATCGCGTCGATGTCGATGCCGTCGAAGAAGGCGCGAGCCTGCGGCGGCCACGCCGCGAGCAGCCTGCTGCTCATGGTGGAGTTGCCGCCCGACCCGCCATTGGGCTTGGGGTCGCGCGTCCACTGCCGCATCGTCTTGTCCGGAGGCAGGCGCTTCTCGCTGCGGTCGATGACGACGTCCTTCCCGACCGGCGCGCTGCCGTCCGCCCCGCGCTTGATGGTGAAGGTCAAGGCATCGCCCGGCTCCGGCCACCGCCATGGTTCGAGGCTGTGGCGCTGTGTCAGCGTCCCCCCGTCGCCGTAGCCGCTCACGATCGTCCGGTAGGCCGTGGCCTGGGCGTCCGGCAGGAGGTAGCCCAGACCGTTGGCCTCGCGGAGGAACGCCGAGGTATAGCTGCCCTTGAAGGCGCTCGACTCCAGCGCGCAACCATGCAGCGAGATCTGCTGCACGCGCCGCGGCAGGCCGAGCTTCCGCAGGGCCGTGTCCACCTTGGCCGCCAGCATCTCTGCCGGATGGGAACCCATCTCCCGACTCAGCCCGTCCGGCGCGGTGCGCACGTGGGCGCCCATCTCCACCTTGATGGTGACCGACGGCGACAGCTTCTTGAGCAGGTTCCCGCCGCTCACGACGCGCACCTCACCGTCCATGCCGATCTGCACCCACACCGCCGAATCGGGGTATCGCGCCCGCAACGCCGCGGCCTGCTCGAGCTCCAGCGCGCTGTCCTCGAGTTGCAGATAGAGCCGCAGATGCGTCCGTGGCGTCGTGGGCTCACGGGTGGGCATCGGATCGACGGGAACTGGGCCCCACGCGTCAAGCGGCGAGCCCTGGCGCGCCGCCGGAACGACCTGATCGTCCAGGTAGCGCAGGTTGTCGACGTCGACCGCCCAATCGCCCTCCGTCCGCCGCCGGGCCAGGACCAGATCGACCACGCGGATCTGGTCCCCCGCCAGCACGATCTCCGACGGGAGATCGCGCAGCCCCAGCGCGTCGCCCGACTGGAAATGCACGGTGATGAAATCATCCAGCAGGCGGATCTGCCCGTCCTGACGGACCCGGTCCGCCAACGCTGCCGGATCCGCGATGCCGTCGAAGCGCAGGATGGTTCTCCGCCTGGTCCCGCCGTTCCCGCCGCCGTCGATGGTCAGGGTGCCGGCGCGGCGGTCCAGTGTGGTCTGCGCGATCCTCGCCAGCGGCGCGCGCAGCGGATGCGCATCGTCCACCCGCGCGGGGATCGTCCGCAGCGTCTCCAGCGTGCCGGACGCTTGACCGCTCCGGAATTCGCTCAGCGACTCGAGACGCCCGTCGCCATGGCGGATCGACGGCGCCGGCGTCAGGCCGCGCGAGGACCATTGCTCCACGAGCGGCAGCAGTCTCTGCAGCACCAGTCGACGCGCGTCCGCTTCGAACTTCGTCGGCGCGGTATTCGGTGCCAGCTTCAGGTCCTGCGCCGCCACCGTCCAGGAAGCCCCGCCGACCGACGCCCGCGTCGCCTGCTCGATCGCACGCCACACGGCGGCGGCCCTGCGTTGTCCGGACACCTGCAACGGCAGCCGGCCCGCGGCCTCCGCGCCGCCCGACAACAGGTTGAGAAAGACCGCTTCTGACGGGACCAGGCGGAATGTCGGTGCGTCGGCCGTGATGGTCCAGCCGTCCGCACCGACGACAAAGGCGATTCGTTCCGTGATCGGATCCAGCGCTCGCCCGAGTTTCTTGCGGGCGCCGTCCAGCGCGGCGAGGTCATAGCCCTCGATGGCGTCGACGACGTCGCCCACGGCCCCCTCTATCAGGGAAAAGACGTCATCGGCGCGGCCCTGGCCGATGTTCTCCGCCAGCATGTTTCGCAGGTCGGCCTCCGACAGCCCCGACGGGAAAGGCAGGGCGCCAGCCTCTTCCGGGATCTTCCCGCTGCCCATGACGGTGTACTTCAGCACCTCGCGCTGCAATGTCATGCGATCGTCGACGGACAGGCGGATCTTTCCTGCCATGCTCTGGATCTCCAGCGACTGCAGTGCCGCGAACCACTTGGCGATCAGGCCGGTTCGCGGCGTCTGGACCCGGCGATCCCCGCCCATCGTCGCCCACTCCGACCGGAGCGGGGGGAATAGACGACGGTCGGCTGGCGCTCCAGGCAGCGCTTGCGGCAAAGCAGTCGGCCAGCGTTGCCGGAACTCGCTCAACGACGCGAGGTTCCCCTCGGGGATGCGGATTTCCGGCGCCGGCGCCAGCGCGCCTGCGGCCCACTGCTCCACGAGCGGCAGCAGCACTCTCAGCCCCATCTGACGCGCCTGCGCCTCCGGTGTCGCCGTCCTGACGTTCAGGACCAGGTCGTGCGCCTCCACCGACCAGGCAGCCCCGAGGACCACCGACCGCGTCGCCTGTTCGATCGCCCGCCACAAGCCGGCGGCTCTGCGTCGCCCGGACACTGCCGCGTTCGACCTGGACCCGGCCTCCACCGCGCCGGACAGCAGGTTGAGGAAGACCGCCTCCGACGGCGGCAGCCGGAACTTCGGCGCATCGGGCGCCTGATTCCAACCGTCCGCGGCGATGAGGAAGACGGACCGCTCCGTGATCGGATCGAGTGCGCTCCGCAGCATGTCCCGAGCAGTGCCCAGCGAGCCGACGTCGAACTTCTCGATCGCGACAGCGACGGCATCCACCGCGCCGCCGATGCGGGAGAAGACGTCGACGGCCACCTCCTGGCCGACGTTCTGCTTCAGCATTCTCAGCAGCTCCGAGTCGTGGAGCCCGGAAGCGGGCGGCGGTGCGTCGTCTCCCTCCGCGACAGGCACGCTGCCTCTGACGGCGTACCTGAGCAACTCGCTTCGCAAGACCATGCGGTCCTTGTCAGTCAGAGCCAGCCTGCCGATCAGGCCGTCGCGGTCCACCGGAGATGACAGCTGTCCTTTCAAGGCCTCGATCCACGGGGGGATCAAGCCCGGTCGCGGTGCCACCGTGGCCTTCGCAAGTGCCCCGGTGGTCGCCCCCCGCACGTCCAGAGGGGGAATCGGGGGGCGCGACGTCTGAGCCGTGGCCCCCTCCTTCGGCAGAGGGACATAGAGGTTGGGGGGATTGGGCAAGCGATTCTCCTGTCGAGCGTGAACGTCCCTCAGTTGCGACCGCGTGCCAACGGTTGCAGGCGCTTTTCCCTGCGCCACTACACTGCCGCCCGATGCTGAACCGCATTTCCTTCCGCCAGATGCTGCTGATCGGCTTCCTGTCGATCGCCGGCCTGCTCGCCGCCGCGTCGCTGGGCGGCCTGCTGACGCTCGAACGCCTGACCGTGCAGAGCCGCGAAGCCGTCGTGCGCGCCGCGCGCATGAGCAGCGAGGTCCAGCAGCTCGGCGACCGCGGGGTCAGCATGGAACGCGCCGCGCGGCAGTACGCCGTCCTGGAAGACCACGTGCTGCGCAAACGCTTCGAGGAAGACGCCGACGACGCCGAGCGCCTGCTCGACCTGCTGCGCACGCAAGGCCTGACCCCCGCGCCGCTGCAGGCGTGGAAAGCCAAGCTCGACGAGATCCGCGCGCTGATGGGCACGCCCCGGGGCGTCAACCCGCGCAAGCGCGAAACCGACCTGATGACGCGTTTCCGCGAGCTCGGCGGCCTGACCGGCGGCCTCGCCGAGGACGTCCGCCGCCACGCCGAGACCAGCAACCGCGTGCTGCAGGACAAGCTGGAGAACGGCCGCGTGCTGCTCGGCCAGCAGGTGCTGGGCGCGATCGGCATCGCCGTGCTGCTGTCGCTGGTGTTCGGCATCTTCCTGACCCGCCCGCTGCGCCACCTCGCGCGCGCCATCAAGGGACTGGGCGAGAACCGCCTGGACGACCGCATCGAGATCCGAGGGCCCGCCGACCTGCGCGTCATCGGCCAGCGTCTGGACTGGCTGCGCTTGCGGCTGGCCGAGCTCGATGCCGACAAGGCGCGTTTCCTGCGGCACGTCTCGCACGAGCTCAAGACCCCGCTGGCCGCGCTGCGCGAAGGCACCGCCCTGCTGGAGGACGAGGTCGCCGGCCCGCTCAACGAGAAGCAGAAGGAAGTGACCCGCATCCTGCGCGACAACACCGCCGTGCTGCAGCGCCAGATCGAGGACCTGCTGCGCTTCAACGCCGCCGCCTTCGAGGCGCGCGACCTCAAGCCGCAGCGCACCGAGCTCGTGTCCCTGATCCAGGGCACGATCGACCACCAGCGCCTGCAGTGGCAGGCACGCGGATTGCAGGTCAGCCTGTCCGGCGGACCGCTCGAGGCGGAGGTCGACCCGGCCAAGATCGCGGCCGCGGTCGGCAATCTCCTCTCCAATGCGATACGCTTCGCCCCGCCCGGCGGCCGCGTCGACATCGACCTCGCGCGCCAGGGCGGCCAGCTCACCATCGACCTGCGCGACAACGGCCCCGGCGTCGCGCCGACCGACCAGGCCCGCATCTTCGAACCCTTCTACCGCGGCGAACGCCAACCCGACGACGCGCTCAAGGGCACCGGCATCGGCCTGTCCATCGTCACCGAATACATCGCCGCCCACGGCGGTCACATCGACCTGCTGCCCGCCGACCAGGGCGCCCATTTCAGAATCACGCTGCCATGCGCCCACAAGCCCCGGTTCCTGAAGTCCTCGAACGCATGACGTCCGCCGCCCGAGCTTTCCCGTTCGCCGCCGCCACCGCCACGAGCACCGCCGTCATCGCCGCGCTGCTGGCCAGCGGCTGCGCCCAGCAGCCCCCCAGGACCATCGTCAAGGAAGTCCGCGTGCAGGTGCCGGTGCAGGTGCCCGTCGTCGCGCCGACCGACAACGTCGCGCGCATCGTGCTCAACCTCAACGACCGGCTGCGCCAGATGAGCCCGCTGGAGCTCGCGCAGGAAGTCGCCCCGCGCGACGACGCCGCCCTGCCGCCCGGCAACGCCGTGCAGCTCGCGCTCGCGCTGATGTTCAGCCATGCCAACGGCGAGACCTTCCGCGCCCAGACGCTGCTCGACCAGGTCTTGCGCGACGCCCGCCCCGAAGCCGACGAATGGCGCCCGATGGCCCAGTTCCTCGTCGACCGCGTGGCCGAGCAGCGCCGCATGGAAGGCGAACTCGACAAGACCCGCCTGGCCCGCGACGACCTGCAGCGCCGCCTGGACGACGCGAACCGCAAGCTGGAGGCGCTGAAGGCGATCGAACGCAGCCTGGGCGGCCCGCGCTCGGCGTTGGACAAGCCATGAGCGCAGCGGACAAGGACTGCGCATGAGCGGCGGTGCGAAGCTCCTCATCGTCGACGACGACGCCGACCTCCTGAAGCTGCTGCAGATGCGGCTGGAAGCGGCCGGCTACGACGTCACCGCCGTCGGCAGCGCCGAGGCCGCGCTCGCCAAGCTGGATGTGCAGCGGCCCGCGCTGGTGCTCAGCGACGTGCAGCTCCCCGGCATGGACGGCCTGGCGCTGTTCAACACGATCCGCGAGCGCCACCCCGCCCTGCCCGTCATCCTGCTGACCGCCCACGGCACCATCCCCGACGCCGTCGCCGCGACCGCCCAGGGCGTCTACACCTACCTGACCAAGCCCTTCGACGGCCGCGCGCTGCTCGACACCATCGCGCAAGCCCTGACCCTCACCGCCGTCCACCAGGACGACAGCCCCGACCAGCTCTGGCGCGAGTCCATCGTCAGCCGCTCCAACGTGATGGCCGAAGTGCTGGCCGAGGCGCGGCTGGTGTCGGCCTCCCAGGCGCCGGTGCTGATCCGCGGCGAGAGCGGCAGCGGCAAGGAATTGCTCGCCCGCGCCATCCACGCCGCCAGTCCGCGCGCCAAGCGGCCGTTCGTCGCCGTCAACTGCGGCGCGATCCCCGAACCGCTGCTGGAGTCCGAGCTCTTCGGCCACGTCAAGGGCGCCTTCACCGGAGCGCTGGCCAACCCCCGCGGCCTGTTCCAGGCCGCCGACGGCGGCACGCTGCTGCTCGACGAGATCGGCGACATGCCGCTGCCGCTGCAGGTCAAGCTGCTGCGGGTGCTGCAGGAGCACCAGGTGCGCCCGGTGGGCGCCAGCGCCTCGGTGCCCATCGACGTCCGCATCCTCTCCGCGACCCACCGCGACCTCGAAGCCGCGCTGGCCGAAGGCCAGTTCCGCGAAGACCTCTACTACCGCCTCAACGTCGTCAGCCTGACGCTGCCCACGCTGGACGAGCGCCGCGAGGACATCCCGCTGCTCGCGCAACACTTCCTGCAGAAGCTCGCCACCAAGTACGACAAGCGGCTCAACGGCTTCGCGCCCGAGGCGCTGAAGGCGCTCACCATGGCCGCGTGGCCGGGCAACGTGCGCCAGCTCCACAACGTCGTGGAGCAGGTCAGCGCGCTGGCCACCTCGCCGCTGATCCCGCTCTCGCTGGTGCAGCGTGCGCTGCGCTCGCCCAGCATCGAAGTACTTCCTTACGCCGAGGCGCGACAGCGCTTCGAACGCGAGTACCTGGTGGGCCTGCTCAAGCTCACCGACGGCAACGTGGCCGATGCCGCGCGGCTCGCCGACCGCAACCGGACCGAGTTCTACCGCTTGCTGCAGCGCAACGGGCTTGACCCCTCCATGTTCCGCGCCGACGGGCCTGTCGCCGAATAGCGACAAGAAAATCCCTTTCAAATCAACCACTTGGAAGAACCGGCGGCAATCGCGTCGCCCTCCGGCGACAGAAATTTCCGTGTGCGGCACCGCACCAACGACGTAAGTTGTTGATTTAAAACAATTTTCCCATGTGGCACAGGCCTTGCATCAGGTGTGTCACATGAGAAATATTCACACCCCCTCCTCTCGGGTCCTCATCCAGGCGGCCAGTGCCCGCCTCCAGGCCGGCCAGCGTCGGTGGATGGGGTCGTTCCTCGGGCTCACGGTCGGCGCCGCGCTGCTGGCGGCCACCGCCGCGGCGCAAGCCTTCGGCTTCGACGAGGTGGCCGAGCGCGCCAAGGCGCTCGCGGCCAAGCCCTACGTCGCGCCGCCGGACACGCTGCCGGTCGAGTTGAAGAACCTCAACTACGACCAGATGCGCGACATCCGGTTCAAGCCGGCCAAGGCGCTGTGGCGCGAGGAAAAGCTGCCCTTCGAGCTGATGTTCTTCCACCTGGGTCACTACCAGACCCAGGCCGTGCGCATCAACGAGATCGTCGGCGGCCAGGCAAAGCCTGTCCCCTTCAGGCGCGAGGACTTCGACTACGGCAAGAACAGCCAGCTGTCGCCGCAGAAGTGGGGTGACGTCGGCTACGCCGGTTTCCGCGCGCATTACGCGCTCAACAGCGACAAGTACAAGGACGAACTGGCCGTCTTCCTGGGCGCGAGCTACTTCCGCGTCCTCGGCGCCAACCAGCATTACGGCCTGTCGGCGCGCGGCCTGGCCATCGACACCGTCGGCGGCAAGGGCGAGGAATTCCCGCGCTTCACCGAGTTCTGGATCGAGCGCCCCGCGGCCGACGCCAAGTCGCTGACGGTGCACGCGCTGCTGGACTCGCAACGCGCCAGCGGCGTCTACACCTTCGTGATCAAGCCGGGCGCCGAGACCGTCGTCGAGACGCGCGTCCGCCTCTTCATGCGCACGCCGGTCGCCACGCTGGCGATGGCCCCGCTGACCAGCATGTACCTGTTCGGCGAGAACCAGCCGCAGAAGGGCGACTTCCGCCCCGAGGTCCACGACAGCGACGGCCTGATGGTCGCGAGCTCGACGGGCGAATGGATCTGGCGTCCGCTGATCAACCCGAACGGCACGCTGACGACCTCGTTCACGCTGCCCGGCGTGAAGGGCTTCGGCCTGATGCAGCGCGACCGCAAGTTCGCCAACTATGAGGACACCGAGGCGCGCTACGAGATGCGGCCCTCCGCCTGGGTCGAGCCGACCAGCGACTGGGGTCCGGGCCGCGTGGAGCTGATGTCGCTGCACACGCCCGACGAGACGCACGACAACATCGTCGCCTACTGGGTGCCCGCCAGGCAGCCGGCCCCCGGCCAGCCGCTGGACTACTCGTACCGCCTGCACCTGCAGGGCGAGCAGCAGCAACGTCCGCCCGGCGCCTGGGCCGTGCAGTCGCGCACCGGCTACAGCTACGCCAAGCTCGACAAGAACGAGCAGCAGTTCATCGTCGATTTCGAAGGCCCGTCGCTGGCCGCGCTGCCGGCCGGCGCCGAGGTCAAGGCCGTCGCGAGCACCAACGCCAACGGCGAGGTCACCGAAGTCAACGCCTACCCGAACCCGGTCACCGGCGGCTGGCGCATGGCCGTCCGCATCAAGCAGGTCCGCCCCGGTCAGTCGACCGAGCTGCGCGCCTTCCTCCAGACGAAGCAACAGGTCCTCACCGAGACCTGGAGCCTGGTTCTTCCTCCCCAGTGAAGGAGCACGACATGATCGAATCCACGCACACCGCCACCGTGCACCAAGCCGCCGCCGCCCCCGGGCCGGTCGGTCCGAGCGCCCCGGCGATCAAGCGCGGCGCGATGGTGCCCCGCGCCTGGGGCCAACGCCATCCGCCGGTCGAATCGCTGCCCGACGCCGACCCGCCCCAGGCCTGGGAAACTGCCGCCAAGAGCCGCCGCAATGCGCTCAAGCTGTCGATCCTCGGCGCCACGGCGCTGGCCACGGGCGTGCTCTGGGAGACGCATCGCGGATGGGCCTCGGACCCCTGGGCCTTCGCGCTGCAATGCGTGCACCTGGGTCTGTTCGCACTGCTGTTCGCCTGGGTCAGCGCCGGCTGCGTCACCGCGGTGATGGGCTTCTGGGTGATGCTGCGCGGTGACAGGCATGCCATCAGCATCAACGATGCGGGCAACGATCCGATCGGCGCCGACGCGCGCACCGCGCTCGTCATGCCGATCTGCAATGAGGACGTGACCAGCGTCTTCGCCGGGCTGCGCGCCAGCTGCGAGTCGCTCGCGGCCGCTGGCGCGCTGCGCCTGTTCGACGTCTACATCCTGTCGGACTCCAGCGATCCGGAGTGCCGCACGCAAGAGCTGGCCGCCTGGGCCGAGCTGCGCGCGCAGTTCGCCGGCCGCGGCCGCATCCACTACCGCTGGCGCCAGCGCCGCGTGAAGAAGAAGGCCGGCAACGTCGCCGACTTCTGCCGCCGCTGGGGCCGCAACTACCGCTACATGGTGGTGCTGGACGCCGACAGCGTGATGAGCGGCGACTGCCTGCTGGGCCTGGTGCGCCTGATGGAGAAGCATCCGCGCGCCGGCATCCTGCAGGCCGCCAACCAGGTCTGCGGCCACGACACGCCGCACGCCCGCGCGCAGCAGTTCGCCAGCCGCGTGACCGGCCGCCTGTTCGCCGCCGGCATGCAGTTCTGGCAGCTGGGCGAGGCCCATTACTGGGGCCACAACGCGATCATCCGCGTCGAGCCCTTCATGAAGCATTGCGCCCTGGCCCCGCTGCGCGGCAAGGACATCATGTCCCACGACTTCGTCGAGGCCGCGCTGATGCGCCGCGCCGGTTATCAGGTGTGGCTGGTGGCCGACCTGCCGGGCTCGTATGAACAGCAGCCGCCGCACCTGCTGGCCGAGCTGCAGCGCGACCGCCGCTGGTGCCAGGGCAACATCCAGAACGCCGGCCTGATCGCCGAGCCGGGCCTGCACGGCGTGCACCGCGCGATGCTGGTGACGGGCGCGCTGTCCTACCTGGCCGCGCCGCTGTGGCTGCTGTACGTCGGCCTGGGCGTGCTGCTCTGGAACGTCGGCGGCAACGAAGCCTTCCAGCCCTTCCTGGAAGACGGTTCGCTGGCCCCGGGCGTGGCCGCACTGTGGCTGGGCACGATCGGCATGCTGGTGCTGCCGCGCCTGCTGTCGGTGGCCGCGCTGATCCTGCGCGGCGAGCAGTCGCAGTACGGCGGTTCGCTGAAGCTGGTGGCCTCCTGCGCCACCGAAGCCGGCATGTCGCTGCTGCAGGCGCCGCTGCGGATGGTCGCCCACTCGATCTTCTGCGTGGTCGCGCTGACGGGCATCTCGCTGGACTGGAAGTCCCCGCCGCGGGCCGCCGAGGACGTGTCCTGGCGCGAAGCCTTCGCCGCCTATGGCCGCATCAGCGCGGTGACGCTGGTCGTCACGGCACTGATCGGCGCGCTGAGCCCGTCGACGCTGGTCTGGATCGCGCCGATCGCCCTGCCGCTGCTGCTGGCCGCGCCGATCACGGTGTTCACGAGCCGCTCCGGCCTGGGCGAGCGCATGCGCCGCGCCGGCCTGCTGGTGATCCCGGAGGAAAGCCACACGCCGACGGTGCTGCGCAACGCCTGGGCCTATGGTCGCCAGGAGCGCCATCTCCCCGGCTTCGCCGACCTGCTCGCGAGCCGCCGCCTGACCGCGCTGGCGGCCGAGGCGATGGGCCGTCGCGACGTCGGCCTGGGCAAGCGCGCCGAGGTGCGTGGGCATCGCATCAGCGAACTGACGGCGCAGCCGGGCGCGCTCGACACGATGTCGAATGCCGATCGCATGCGCTTCCTGAGCGAGCCGGGTCACCTGCTGCGCCTGGCGCAGCCGCTGCGCCCCTCGACGTTCACCGAAGTCCGCCCGGACCTGCGTCTGGCGGCCTGATCAGAGAAACGCTCCATCGGCCCGGGCACCCGTCGACGAGTCATGGCGGAGGCGCGGAGGCGCGGCGCCCGGGACCGGCGGTTGCGCTGCGCGTGCGGGAGGCCAGGCGCGGGCACTCCACGGTGCAGGGGGCATCCCTCCGGGAACCCCCAGCACCATTCCGGCCCCAGCAGCACTCGCGGTGTTCCCGTTTCGACCGCTACGTCGGATCCCGGTCGTAAGTTCTGACCTCCTCGGGCAATCGGACCCAGCCATGTTTGCGGCAGGTGTAGACGGAGTCCTGAGGCGCGGGGAAGGTCGGATCCGCGAAGGCGCCGACGGCGACACCGACCGAGCCTTCGACACCCTCCTCCGTGTGGAAGACGGTGCTCCCGCAGACGGGGCAGAAGTGGAAGCGGAATCGTGCGCCCTGATCGCCGGCGCGCACGAACTCGGTGGCGATGCCGACGACCTCGTAAGGCTCGGCAAAGGCCGACAGCGTCGCGAAGACACTGCCCGTGCGACGCTGGCACGCCAGGCAATGGCAGAGGCCGGTTCCCAACGGCTCTCCCTGCACCACGATCTTCAATTGGCCGCAACTGCACGAAGCGGTACGTGAAGCCATGCGATCACCTCCCTGGAGACCTACGTGGAGACCTACGTGGAGACCTACGTGGAGAGGACATGCTAAGCGCTGGCCCGGTGCGCCGGCTACAACTCTGAGACATCGTTGCCACATCGACATGAGCGGGCGTCCCCAGAGTGGGGGATGCGCGCGGGCCGGTGACTTGCCCTGGGATCGCCCGGTGCGGCGGGCCGGGCCGCTGCGGCTGGGCCTACAGGGCCCAGAGACGGGGCGCGGTGCCCTCCAGCCCCCACAAGACCTGACGCCAGGCCGACCAGCAACGGCGCAGCAGCAGCGAAACCGGCTCGACGACGGGTCCCAGGGCACGCACGACCAGCACGCCGTCCTGGGCCGGAGTGGCGCCGGCGGTGAGGCGCAGCGGATCGGCTTCGATCAATGCGCGAACGGCGTCCAGGGCCTGCTCGCGGCGGCCGCGTTCGATCGCGGCGCCGGCCGCGAACACCAGCGTGCCGAGGCAGCGGTGACCCGCCAGGCCCAGCTCGCCGTTCATCATCAGCGCGTCGCCGGCGTCGAGCAGGCCGCGTTCGAGCCAGACGCCCGGGATCTCCAGGTGTTGCTGGAAGCGTCCCGCGGCAAACGGCTGCCCCGCGCCGGGCAGGCCGAGCGCGGTGATGTCCCAGGCGAGGAGCTCCGCCGTCGGCGCGAGCGTGAACCGTGACTCGTTGAGCGCCTCGCAGCCGGGGTAGGCGATGGCCTCGAGCGGCAGCCATTCCAGGCGGGCGCGATCGCCCAGCGCCGCATGCACGCGCTGCGTGGCCAGCGAGCCTGTCGGACTGCGATAGAAGCGCGTCGCGCCCGGCGTGGTGACGAGCGCATGAGCGCCCTCGCCCACCGTCACCCCGATGTCCAGCGTGTCGCCGCCGACCAGCCCGCTGGGCGGATGCACCAGCACGCTGTGGCAGATCGCGTCGCCTTCGGGATAGAGGCTCTTCAGCAGCCGCAACGGCCCTTCATGTTCGTGGCTGACGACGCAGCGTCCTCGTTCAGTCCGGTAATCGGCGCGCAGCCGCGCCAGCCATTGCTTCTCAGGGACATCCATCATTTCGGCAGTGTCACCCAGGCGTAGTCCAGCCAGTTGTCGGCACGGTGCACCGCCTTCACGCCCTGCCGCACCGCCCACGGCGCGGCTTGGCGATGCAAGGGGATCACATGGATCTGCTCGCGGTATTCCTGCAGCGCGGCGCGTATCAGCTGTTCGCGCTTGACCGGATCGGCTTCCGTCGACGAAGCGCCCGCCAGTTGATCGAACTTAGGATGCTTCGATCGGCCGTAGTTGTAGTAGCCGGCGCCGGAGGACTTGTCGTCGCTGCGGTAGACCGGCGTCAGGATGGTCTCCGCGTCGGTGATCGCGCCGCCCCAGCCCATCAGGTAGAGGCTGGTCTCGTAGCGCTCCAGCTTGGGGAAGTAGAGGACGCGCGGCATCGCGTTGACCTTCACCTTCACCTTGATCTGCGCCCACATCGACGCCAGTGCGAGGCAGATCGCCTCGTCGTTGACGTAGCGGTTGTTGGGGCAGTCCAGCGTCACCTCGAAGCCCTCGGGATATCCGGCGTCGGCCATGGCCTTGCGCGCGGCGGCGAGGTCGAAGGGCAGGCGCGTCTCCAGCGCCGCATCGTTGAAGGCGCCGAGCGGCGACGGCGTCAGCCCGCCCGTGGGCTGCGACAGCCCGCTCATCAGGCGCTTGTGGATGGCGTCGATGTCGACGGCCTGATACATCGCGCGCCGCACGCGCAGGTCCTGGAACGGGTTCTTGCCGTTGGGCGCGCGGCCGTAGACCAGCGTGTCGCGCGCCTGGTCCATGCCGACGAAGATCAGGCGGTTCTCCAGCCCCTCGATGACCTGCACGCCGGGCGTCGCGCGCAGCCGCGGCACGTCGCGCGGCGCCGGATCGAGCAGCAGGTCGACCTCGCCCGACACCAGCGCGGCCAGCCGGGTCGCGTCGTTCGAGATCGGCGTGAACTGCACTTCCTGCACATTGCCCTCGAAGCGCCCCCACCAGTTGGGATTGCGCTTGTAGACGGTGCGGATGCCGGGCTGGCGGCGGACCAGCATGAAGGGGCCGGTGCCGTTCATGTTGAAGCCGGCGAAGCTTTCCTCGTTGTCCTTGAAGCTGAGCGGCTTCGTCACCTTGTGCAGCTCGCTCCAGGACTTGCTCATGATGAAGAGCAGGTCCAGGTGCTGCAGGAAGATCGGGTTGAAGCGCGGCTGGGTGATCTCGACGGTGAGGTCGTCGATCTTGCGCGCGGTGCCCACGGCGTTGGCGTAGACCGCGACCTGCGAGGTCGGTGCCTTGGCGCGCTGCAGCGAGTACACGACGTCGTCGGCGGTGAACGCGGAGCCGTCGTGGAACTTGACGTTGGGGCGCAGCTTGAAGCGCCAGACGAGCGGGCTGACCTGGGTCCATTCGGTGGCAAGACCCGGCACGATGTTGAGCTGGCGGTCGCGGGCGGTGAGCCGCTCGTAGACCTGCGAGTTCATGCCGTTGGTCAGGCTCTCGTTCTGCGAATGCGGGTCCATCGTCTGCGCGTCGCCCTGGCTGGCCCAGCGCAAGGTCTGCGCGTGGGCCGCGGGCGCGCCGCCGAGAGATCCTCCGCCCACGCCGGCGCACAGCGCCAGCAGCATGAGCCTTCGTGTCATCCCGCGCTCCCCGACGTCGTGTGATGTCGGGGAGTGTAGGGAGCGCAGGCTCAGCGGGAGGTCGGGGTCTTTCCGGACGGCCTTTGGTTCGCCGGCCTCCGGTTGGAATCGAACAACCAGGGATTCGACGCAACGATGCGGTCCAGCATCCGTCGCTTGGCCTCGGCGACAAAATCGAACGGCTTGGTGGATTTGTACATAGATGGACTCCTTCAGGGGTCAGGGAAAGCTCTCCCGAGGGCGCGCATCACGATGCCAGCGTCACTTTGCCGGCGCCTGCCAGAGTTCGTCGAGCCGCTGGAAGCCCCAGGTGGCCGGATCCTCGCGGCCGATGATGCGATCGCCGGCGCTGGCCGACGACAGGTCCAGCACCTGCGTCGGAATCGGCATCTGCGACTTGGTCGAATAGAACACCCGCACCCGCGGCGCCGTCAGCGCCGTGGCGTTCTGCTCCAGCACCACCGCCAGCCGGCCCGACTGCAGCTTCACCAGCGTCCCCACCGGATAGATGCCCACGCACTTCACGAAGGCCTGGAACACCCGCGGATCGAAATGCCCGGTCCACTGCGCCATCCGCGCCAGCGAGGAGGCCGGATCCCAAGCGTTCTTGTAGGGCCGGTTCGAGGTGATCGCGTCGTACACGTCGCACACCGCGCCCATGCGCGACAGCAGGCTGATCTGCTCGCCCGCCAGCTTCCCCGGATAGCCCGTGCCGTCCATCTTCTCGTGATGCCGCAGCGCCACGTCCAGCGCCGCCTCGGGGACCGAGGTGCCTTCCTTGAGCATCTCGAAACCGCGCGTCGGGTGGTCGCGCATGATCGCGAACTCGTCGTCGGTCAGCGCGCCCGGCTTGTTCAGCACGTCGAGCGGCATCATCATCTTGCCCACGTCGTGCAGCAGCCCCGCCAGCCCGGCCTCGCGCGTCTGGGCTTCGTCCAGGCCCATCTGCCGGGCCAGCGACACCATCAGCGCGCACACCGCCACCGAGTGCATGTAGGTGTAGTCGTCCTTGGTCTTGAGCCGCGCCAGGCTGATCAGCGCCGACGGATTGCGGACCACCGAGCTCGCCACCTCCTCCACGAGGGGCAGGCATTGCTCGGCGTCGATCGCCTTGCCCAAGCGGGCCTCGCCGAACAGGTTCATCACGGCTCGCTTGGACCGCTGCATCACCTGCGTGGCGCGTTCAAGCTCCTCGCCCATCGAAGCGGGCGCGGTGCTCAACTCCAATCGAGGCGACGCCGCCACCGCCGCCGGCGCGGCAGACACCTCCGCGGTCGCAGGCGCAGGCGCGGACACGGCCACAGGCGCCGGCGCGGCAGCCGGCGGCGCGAGGACGGCCTTGGGCGCCTCGGGCGCGTCGACGTCCAGACCCTTGGACGCGTCGATCCAGCAGAACGGCACGCCGCTGGCCTTCAGCGCCTTCACATCCTCGGGATCGGTGAGGACGAATTTCGTCTTCCAGAAGGGGTGGGACAGCCACGAGCCTTCCATCCCTTGCAGATACATGCCCAGCTTCACCTGGGCCGTGGGGATCTTCTTCAGCATGACTGGCGTTTTCGTCCAGGACAACACAGTATGGCGCCCTCCTCGGCGCACGCACAGTCAGATCAACCATGAAAAAACCGCCCCGGGGGGGCGGTTTGGCTACTTCTCTTCGCTGGGCCCGAGGACGGCACACAGCCTGCCACGGATCAGCGGAACCGCGATTGCGGGACTGTACGTAGTTCGGAAGGCAAACCTGCCAAATACTGCGACAGAAGCTTCAGTTCAGCGTGACTGAATTGCTTGACCTGCCCCGCCATCACCGCGTTGGTGCGTCCGTGATAGGGCTTGCCCTCGATCTGGTAGGACTTCAGGGCGACGTAAAGATAGTCGGCGTGCTGGCCAGCGATCTTCGGGTAGGTGCCGTCGATGGGCTTGCTGAAGTTGGCGCCATGACAGCTCGCGCAGACGCCCTTGTCGAGCAGCTTCTTGACGTCGGCCGGCGCCTCCACTGTCGCGGGCACCGGCTCGACCTTGGCCAGGCCGGCGTAATACTCCGAGATCTCCGTGACGTCGCGGTCCGACAGCGGCAGCGCGATGCCGCGCATCGTCGGGTGCTTGCGGTCGCCCTTGGCGTAGGAGGTCAGCGCCGAGGCGATGTACTTGGCGTTCTGGCCCGCGATCATCGGCACCTTGTGCACCTCGGGGAAGGTGGCCTGGTAGCCGGGGATGCCGTGGCAGCCGATGCACATGGCCACCTTGGCCTGGATGTTGGCCTGGGGGCCAGGTGTTGCGGCCCCTGTCGTGGCCCCTGTTGCGGCGCCTGTCGCGCCAGGGTTGGACGTCGACGGCGCTTGTCCCGGCGCAGGCGACGAAGGAGCGTTGGACTGAGCGGCTACAACAAACGCACTTCCGGCCAGCATCAACGCGAGGGAGATCTGCAGTTGTCTTCTCATGGTCCCGATCTTCTAGGATTTGGGGCGGCGCGATTATAGGGGGGGCCCTATATACTGGTTTTCACCCCTGCGCTAGAGAAGCCGCTCATGAAATTCCAAGGTTCCCAGGACTACGTCGCCACGCCCGACCTGATGCTGGCGGTGAACGCGGCCATCACGCTGACGCGGCCGCTGCTGGTCAAGGGCGAACCGGGCACCGGCAAGACGCTGCTGGCCGAGGAGGTCGCCAAGGCCCTGGGGCTGCCGCTGCTGCAGTGGCACGTGAAGAGCACCACCAAGGCCCAGCAGGGCCTGTACGAGTACGACGCGGTCAGTCGCCTGCGCGACAGCCAGCTGGGCGACGACAAGGTGCGCGACATCGCCAACTACATCGTCAAGGGCACGCTGTGGGAGGCGTTCGCGTCGGACACGCCGGTGGCGCTGCTGATCGACGAGATCGACAAGGCCGACATCGAGTTCCCCAACGACCTGCTGCGCGAGCTCGACCGGATGGAGTTCTACGTCTACGAGACGCGCGAGTGGGTCCGGGCCAAGCACCGGCCGCTGGTGTTCATCACCTCCAACAATGAGAAGGAACTGCCGGACGCCTTCCTGCGCCGCTGCTTCTTCCACTACATCAAGTTCCCCGAGGCCGACACGATGCAAGCCATCGTCGACGTCCACTTCCCCGGCTTGAAGAAGGACCTGCTGGCCGCCGCGCTGAAGACCTTCTACGACGTGCGCAAGCTGCCGGGGCTGAAGAAGAAGCCCTCGACCTCGGAACTGATCGACTGGCTCAAGCTGCTGCTGGCCGAGGACATCCCGCTGGAAGCGCTGCAGACGCAGGACGACAAGGTCGCGATCCCGCCGCTGGTGGGCGCGCTGCTGAAGAACGAGCAGGACCTGACCCTGTTCGAGAAACTCGTCTACATGCAGAGCCGCAACCGTTGACCGCCGCCCGTACGATCCCGTCATGAGTCAAGACTTCAACACCGCCTGGCGCGCCGCGCTGGCCGATGCGCTCGGGTTCGTCGGCGGCGGCGTGATCGGGCTGCTGGCCGGTCGCGCGCTGGGCTGGGAATTCATCGGCGAGCCCGGCTGGGGACCGACGCAGATCCTGGGCCTGCTGACCATCCTCGTCGGCATGGGCGCCTGCCGATGGGCGCTGCGCCGGCTGCTGCTCGGCGGCAGGGGCTGACTCGCCGCCCCGTCGACACCCTCCTGGCCGTCCACCGCCTTTCTCTTCTCCTCGAAACGCCGGCCGAGGGTCGGCCCGCGCCATGACCGCACCCCACCCCTTCACCGCGCCGGTCACGCTGACCGGCCCGCATGCGCGGCTTGAGCCGCTGTCGCAGGACCACCGCGCGGCGCTGGTCGACGCGGTCGCCGACGGCGAACTCTGGAAACTCTGGTACACGAGCGTGCCCGCGCCCGATCGCATGGGCGCCGAGATCGACCGCCGGCTGGGCCTGCGCGACGCGGGCGCGATGAACCCGTTCACCGTCTTCGACGCCCAGGGCCGCGTCGCCGGGATGACGACCTTCATGAACATCGACGCGGCCAACCGCCGCGTCGAGATCGGCTCCACCTGGACCCGCGCGTCCAGCCAGCGCAGCGGGCTGAACACGCAGTGCAAGCTCCTGCTGCTGAAGCATGCCTTCGAGACGCTGGACTGCATCGCGGTGGAGTTCCGCACCCATCGCCTGAACACGCAGAGCCGCCGCGCGATCGAGCGCCTGGGCGCGCAGCTCGACGGCGTCCTGCGCTCGCACATGCTGATGCCCAGCGGCCTGCCGCGCGACACCGCCGTCTACAGCATCACCGCGGCCGAATGGCCGACCATCCAGACCCACCTGCAGTGGTTGATCGACAAACCCCGGAGCGCCTGATGGCCACCTCGAAGAAGAAACAGACTCGCGAAGCCAAGCCCTTCGACGTCGACGCGCTGTGGGCGCTGGACAGACTGGGCGCGCCCAGCCTCTCGCCGGACGGCGCGCAAGCCGTCGTGCCGGTCACGCGTTACGACATGGCGAAGAACAAGGGCGCCACCTCGCTGTGGCTGCTGTCGACGCTGGGCGGCGAGCCGCGCGCGCTGACCGCCACCGGCGAGAAGGATGGGCAGCCACGCTGGAGCCCGGCCGGCGACCTGGTGGCCTTCGTCGCGCGCCGCGAGCAGGAGGACGACAAGGACGAAGCGCCGCAGCTCTACGTGATCCCGCCCGACGGCGGCGAGGGCCGCCGCGTGACGAAGCTGCCGTTCGGTGTCGAGTCCTTCAAGTGGTTCCCCGACGGCCAACGCATCGCCTTCGTGTCGTGGGTCGATCCGGGCCTCAAAGGCCAGGCCGCGCAGGCCGAGCGCCGCAAGGCGGACAAGGACCGCAAGGAATCGGCCTATGTGACCGAGGAAGGCTTCTACCGTTTCTGGGACCACTCGCTGCCGATGAACCGCGTGCCGCATCTGCACGTGCTCGACGTGGCCAGCGGCGAAGTCCGCGATCTGTTCGAGGGCACCGACTTCGAGCTCAGCCGCGCGGAACCCGATGCCGACACCTTCGACATCTCGCCGGACGGCCGTCGCATCGTGTTCAGCTTCGATCCGTATACGCCCAAGACCCTGGAGCATCGCCACGCGCTGGCCGAGATCGACGTGCGCACCGGCCGCGCGCAGGTGCTGCTGCAGGAGCCCGGCTGGGACCTGACCGCGCCGGTCTACAGCCATGCTGGCCAGCACATCGCCTTCATTGCCCGCCACTGGGGACTGAAGCACACGATGCCGCGCAACCTGGCCGTGCTCGACACGCACGGCAACTGGGCCGTGCTGTCCGAGGAATGGGACCAGGACGTCGCCGCCCCGCTGCGCTGGGACGAGGACGACCTGGGCGTGATCTTCTGCGCCGAGGACCAGGGCCGCCGCCACCTGTACCGCTTCGACGTGAAGACGCTGCACGCGTTCCCGCTGTGCGAGGGCGGCCATGTCGGCGCCTTCGCGCTCGAAGCCGGCACGCTGGTCGTGCTGCACGACAGCGCGTCCTTCCCGCCGCAGGTGTCCGTCGTCGACCGCGAGGGCGACGCGGAAGAGCAGGTGCTGCATCGCCTCGAATCCTTCAACGACGCGGCGCTGGCGTCCCTGCGCTTCGGTGAAGTGGAGGAACTCTGGTTCGAGGGCGCGCTCGGCGACCTGGTCCAGATGTGGCTCTACTACCCGCCCGGCTTCGATCCGAAGAAGAAGACGAAAGCGCCGCTGATGCAGCTGATCCACGGCGGTCCGCATACGGCGATGGGCGACAGCTGGCACTGGCGCTGGAACCACCAGGCGATGGCGGCGCAAGGCTACGTCGTCGCCTGCGTGAACTACCACGGCTCTTCAAGCTTCGGAAACCGCTTCTCGGACTCGATCAACGGGCACTGGGCCGAGCTGGAACTGCAGGACATCGAGATCGCGACCGACCTGCTGCTCAAGCAGCCGTGGGCGGATCCGAAACGGGTCTTCGCCACCGGCGGCAGCTACGGCGGCTACATGGTGGCGTGGATGAACGGCCATGTGCCGGCCGGCCGTTACCAGGCCTACGTCTGCCACGCCGGGTGCTTCGACTGGGCGGCGATGTTCGCGTCGGACGCCTACCTGTGGACCAGCAAGGAGCTCGGCACCCCGTACTGGAAGGACCCCGCCAAGGTCGCCGCGCAGAACCCGATGGCCCACGCGCAGAACTTCAACACGCCGACGCTGGTCATCCACGGTCAGCTCGACTACCGCGTCCCCGACGCCCAGGGCCTGGCGTACTACAACACGCTGAAGACGCAGGGCATCGACGCCCGCCTGGTGTGGTTCCCGGATGAGAACCATTGGGTCACGAAGCCGCGCAACTCCAAGCTCTGGTACGGCGAGTTCTTCGATTGGCTCAAGCGTCACGACACGGCCGGCTCGAGGCGCGGCGCGAAGAAGAAGCGCGCCTGAGCCACCAGCTCAGCAGGAGCAGACCCGCCGCAGCCATGGCGTAAGTCGAGGGCTCCGGTACCGCCGGCGGCGGCATCTCCGTCGCGCGCGGCGGCAAGGTGAACAGCGGCGGCGTGGGCATGAAGGACGGCGGCGGCCCCGCGGATGGCGGAGCGAACGAGAGCGGTGGACTCGCGAACGATCCCGGCGGCACCGCCGGGACGCCGGTCAACAGCGACGGCGGCAAGGTCGTCAAGAATGGCCCGGCCTCCGGGACCGGCGTCGGCGCGCCGGCACCCGGCGGATCGAACGGCAGTTCGCCTTCGCCCGGCGGCGGCACGGGTCCGCCTCCGCCGCCCGGCACCCGCGCAATGCGGCTCACGTTGCGACACACCGTCGGCACCATCACGCAGGCCGTGCCCTCGCAATACACCAATGCGCGCTCGCGCTGCTCATCCGACCAGCGATCGCGGCTCACGCTCGCGCAGACGCGCCCCTGGCCGAAATGCATGTCGCGGATCGTTGGCTCATACCCGGCGTCGCCCGCGATGCGATCACGCGAGATCTCCACGATGTCGTCGTAGTCGTGCGCCCGCATCCGCGCCTTCAGGCGCTCGCGCACGTCCGGCGCGATGTCCTTGTAGCGATCGACCGCCGCGGGCACATCCCCCATGAAGCTGTCGTGCCCCGGCCGGTCCCATGAACAGGCGGCAGGCGCGGCAGCGCGCGCCGGCGCATGGGCGAGGAGCGCCCCAGCCGCAAGGGCGGCCAGCAGGTACTGCAGTCGTGACATGGGAGGGCAGCGGCCCCGCAGGACCTCGTCGAAGTTGGACCCACCCTCCATTGGCAAGTCCTGGACCCGGGGACAGGCCTTGCCTCATCCGTACTGCGTATGGCTCCTACACCTCGTCCCAATCCAGATCGCCGCACAGGACGCGCAGGCGACCGTCCTGCCAGTAGGCGACCGAGACCGTCACACACATCCTGGCCCCATGCAGGCTGAGGTAGGGACGCGTGGTCTGGATCTCGCCGACCGTCTCGACAGCACGACGGAAGTACGGTCGACGCGCCCAGCGCGCATCGCCCGCACGCTCCATCGGCAGGAAGCGCGGATCGATCGCGGCGGGACCGGAGGCCGGCACCGCCCGGACGCCGATCTCACGACCGTCGTCATCGAGCAGGTAGCACATCTGCGCGCCGTCCAGCCGGAGGAAGGATTCGCAGGCCTCGGCCAGCGGCCGGCCCTGCTGCACCGCCTGCAAGGACAACGCCAGCGCCGTGCGGAACGGCGTCAGCCGGTCGAGGTGGTCGCGCCGCAGTTGCGCCTGGCGCTCGTTGAACAGGCTCCACACGTCCTCGAGCGCGGACACGCCGTCGCCGTCCCGCAGGAAGGGCGCCGGATGCCCGAACGCGAAGCCCTGCACCAGATCCACGTCCGCATCCATCGCGAGCTGCGCATCCTCGACGGTCTCGATGCCCTCCAGCAGGACCAGCGATCCGCATTCATGCAGCAGCGCGACCATCTGCGAGAGCACCCGCGCCATGCGCCGCGAGCCGCGCGAGCGCATGAGCAGCGACCGGTCCAGCTTGACGATCTCCGGCCGGATCCGCCAGATGCGGTCGAAGTTCGAATGCCCCACGCCGAAGTCGTCCAGGGCCAGCAGGCAGCCGGTGGCGCGCGCAGCCTCGACCGCCTCCTCGAAGCTGTCGTCCCGGGCCATCACGGCCTCGGTGACCTCGAAGACGAGCCGGTGCGTGGGCAGGCCCAGCTGATGCACGACCTCGACGGCGCGCGCCAGCATGCGCACCTGCAGCGCCGCATGCATGAAGACGGCCGGATGGATGTTCAGGAAGAGCCAGCAGTCCGGCTGGCGCTGGGCGACGAAGTTGTGCACGTGCAGCAGCCGGCACAGGCGGTCCAGCCAGATCTGCTGCTCGAAGTTGCCGACGCCCTCGAAGGCGGTGACCGGCGCGATGGGACGACCGCGTTCGTCCTCGACCCGGATCAGGCCCTCGTAGCCGACCGGCCGGCGGTGCGGATAGCTGTAGACCGGCTGGAATGCGCTGGTCAGCCGATAGTTCTGGAAGCTGCCGACCCAGCGCCCGCGTTCCTCGCCGATGGCGCCATACAGCGCCTCCAGCATGCCTTCGACCTCGGCGTTGTCGTCGCCGCTGCCTGTCCCGTGATCCATTCGCCCGACCCCAACGTTGGAGGCTTCGCGGTCCCGCGACCGCGGAGCCGTGTTTGGCGCCGATGCTACGCCTGCGGCCCGCCGGGCGGCATGGATAATGCCCTGATGCCCCGGAGTCTAGGGGGAGGCCCATGCTGATCCAGTTCTTCTACACGCTGCGCGCCGCCAAGCTGCCCGTCTCCGTCAAGGAGTACTTGACCCTGCTCGAAGCGATGAAGGCCGGCGTGCTCGACGACACCGACGTCGGCGGCAGCGGCCCGACGGTCGACAAGTTCTATGCGCTCGCCCGGACCTCGCTGGTCAAGGACGAGGCGCTGTTCGACAAGTTCGACCGCGCGTTCGCCGCCTATTTCAAGGGCGTGGAACTGATGGGCGACCTGTTCAAGGCGCTGCCGCAAGAATGGCTGACGAATCAGCTCGAACGCGAACTGACGCCCGAGCAACTCGCGCAGCTGAAGGCGCTGGATTGGGACGAGCTGATGGACACGCTGCGCCAGCGTCTGGAAGAGCAGCAGGAACGCCACGAAGGCGGCAGCCGCTGGATCGGCACGGGCGGCACCAGCCCGTTCGGCAACGGCGGCGCGAACCCGCGTGGCGTCCGCATCGGCGGTCCGGGCGGCCAGCGCAGCGCGGTCAAGGTCTGGGACCAGCGCGCCTACAAGGACTACGACGACACCATCGAGCTGGGCACCCGCAACATCAAGGTCGCCCTGCGCCGGCTGCGCCGTTTCGCGCGCGAAGGTTCGGAGCTGGAACTCGACCTGGACGACACCATCCACAAGACGGCGGCCAACGCGGGCATGCTCGACATCCGCATGATCCCGGAGCGCCACAACAAGGTGAAGCTGCTGCTGCTGATGGACGTCGGCGGCACGATGGACGAACACGTGCATCGCGTGGAGGAGCTGTTCTCCGCGGTGAAGAGCGAGTTCAAGCACCTGGAGTTCTTCTACTTCCACAACTGCGTCTACGACTTCGTGTGGAAGAACAACCGGCGCCGCTTCGCCGAGAAGACCTCGACCTGGGACCTGATCCACAAGTACAACCGCGATTACAAACTCATCTTTGTCGGCGACGCCACGATGAGTCCCTATGAAATCCTCCAGCCCGGCGGCAGCGTCGAGTACAACAACGAGGAAGCCGGCGCCGAATGGCTGCAGCGGCTGACGACCCATTTCAACAAGCACGTCTGGATCAATCCCGAACCGGCCGGGGTCTGGCAGTACCGCCAGAGCATCTCGCTGATCCAGCAGTTGATGCAGCAACGCATGATGCCGCTCACCATGGGCGGCCTCGAACAGGCGATGCGCGTGCTCAACCGATGACGGCGACGATCCTGACGACTTCGACGATCGCCACGATGGCGACCCTTCCGGTGACTCGATGGCTGCGGCGCGCGCCGGCGGTCCTGGCGATGATCGCGGCGCTGGCGCTGCTGGGCGGCTGCTCGCTGCTGCCCGCCGAGCGCAAGGCACAGGTGAAGGTGGCCGCGACCGAAGAGGCGGACGCGAACAACCCCTACGTGACCAGCACGCGCAAGATCTCGGCTTATGAGCTGACGATCGTGGCGCCGCCCGAACTGCGCTCGCTGCTGCTGGAACATCTGGACCTGGCGCGCTTCCGCGACACGCCGGAGGACATGCGCCTGACCGCCGGCGAACTGCGCCGGCTGGCCGCCGTCGCGCCCGAACAGGCGACCAAGCTGCTGGAGACCGCCGGCTACTTCAACGCCAAGGTCCGGACCGAGGAAGTGGGCGACCTGTCCGACGGCGTCCGCAACCTGCGATTGATCGTCGACACCGGCCCGCGCGCGCTGGTCCGCCAGATGGACCTGCGCATCGAAGGTCCGCTGAAGACCGCCACCGAGCGTGGCGACAAGCTCGCCACGGCGCTGGACCGCACGCTGACGCAGAGCTGGCTGCTCCCGCCGCAGACGGGGTTCAGCCAGGGCGACTGGGCCGCGGCGAAGAATGCGCTGCTGACGCGGACGCGGGCGCAGGGTTATCCGCTCGCCCGGATGACGCACAGCGAGGCCGTCGTCCAGGCCGACGACAACCAGGTCGACATCGTCGTGACGCTGGAGAGCGGGCCGCTGTTCACGCTCGGCGAGCTGACCGTCGAGGGCCTGAAGCACCAGCCCGAGGAAAGCGTGCGCCGGCTGGCCGGCTACCAGTTGCACCAGCCCTACAACGAGAAGCTGCTGCTGGACTTCCAGGAGCGCCTGGTGGGCACGCAGCTCTTCGACAGCGCCAGCGTCGAGATCGCGCCCGAGAGCGTCACGCCGCCGCCCGGCGCCGAGACGGTCGAGGTGCCGGTGACCGTGAAGATCCGCGAGGCCGCACGCCAGCAGGTGGTGCTGGGCGTCGGTTACCGGACCGTCGACGGCCCGAGCGCCAGCGTCGAATACACGCATCGCAAGCCTTTCGGCCTGAACATCCGCGAGCGCAGCAAGCTGGAGCTGTCGCGCGTGCGCCAGGCGCTGGACACGGAAATCAGCTCCCACCCGCAGCCCAACATGCAGCGCAGCCTGGCGCTGGTGAAGGTGGAGCGCATCGACGACAACGACCAGGTCAACCTCAACCTCAGCACGCGCTTCGGTTACGCGAAGGAGACCGAACCCGAGGACCGGCTGACCTTCGTCGAGGTGATCCGCGCCTGGGAGCACAAGCCCGATATCCCGACGACGGTGGCCGGCGCGGTGTCGCTGAACCAGCAGATGACATGGCGCCGGCTGGACTCGCGCGTGCTGCCGACCAGGGGCTGGAGCGCCACCGCCACCGTCGGCGGCGGCTGGGCCGACAGCTCTTCGGAGAAGAACGGGCCGTTCGCGCGGGCCATCGGCAAGATCTACTGGTACTCGCCGCTGTCGGGGCGCTGGCTGTTCTCGACGCGGCTCGAAGGCGGTCAGATCCTGGCCAAGGGCAAGCTGGGCCTGCCCGAGGCGCTGCGCTTCCGCACCGGCGGCGACGACAGCGTGCGCGGCTACGGCTACAACGACCTGGGACCGGTGAACTCCACCGGCGCCCAGACCGGCGGGCGCGTGATGCTCAACGGCAGCGTCGAGGTCTCGCATCCACTCACCCCGCGCATCCCGCAGCTGATGGGCGCCGTGTTCATCGACGCCGGCCAGGCCGCGCAGACCTGGGGCGACTACCACCCCGCCTGGGCCTACGGTACCGGCCTGCGCTACCGCAGCCCGGTCGGCGTGCTGCGTTTCGACTTCGCCAAGGGCAACCTGGTCGACAAGTGGCGCCTGCATTTCAGCGTCGGCATCAACCTGTAATCCGATGAGCGACCCGCGCGACGATCTCCCCTCGCCCGCAGCCACGGACGCCGCGCCCGCCGGCGCGCCCCTGCCGCCGTCCGGCCCGGCCGCCCCGGGTGCGGCCCCGTCGGACGCCTCGCCACGCCGCCGGCGTCGCGGTCGCGGCCTGCTGTGGGTGGTGCTGGCGATCCCTGTGCTCGTCGGTCTTGTTGCCCTGGCGCTGACCTGGGCGCTGAAGACTGAAGGCGGCACGGCCTACGTGCTCGCGAAGGTGCCCGGCCTGTCGCTGGAGAACGCGCGCGGCCGCCTGCTGGGCGACTTCGACGTCGACCGCGCCGAGCTGGTCCTGCCCGGCACCGAGGACCGCATCGTCCTCGAACAGCTGCAATGGCGGAACGTGCGGCTGGTCTGGAACCGGTCGCCGCTGTTGTGGGGCGAGGTCCGGGCCGACCGGCTGGCCATCGCGCGACTGCGGGTCCAGGTGGCGCCCAGCGCGTCGACCGAACCGGCCAAGCCGCCGCCCAGCCTGCTGTCGCCGGTCGCCATCACGATCGCGGACCTGGAGATCGGCGAAGTCTTCGCCCCCGGCCTCGCGCAGCCGCTGCGCGGCCTGCGCGGCAGCGCGTCGCTGGGCGCCGACGGCGGCAGGCAGCATGCACTCACCGTCAAGTCGCTGAGCTGGCAACAGCTGACCCTCGCCGGCCAGGCCAGCATCGCGACGCAGGAAGACCTGAAGCTCACCAGCCGCTGGACGCTGAGCCAGCCGAGCGGCGAGCTGCCCTGGACCGCGCCCTTCCAGCTCGACGGTCCGATCGCGGACCTGACGCTGAAGGGCTCCCTCGAGGCGGCGAAGCAGCGGCTGCAGGTACAGGCCCGCCTGCAGGCGTTCGCGCCCTTCCCCGTTGCGCAGCTGGAGACGCAGGCGAAGGACCTGGACCTCGCCGCGCTGCTGCCCGGCACCGACGGCGTGCCGCACACCGGCTTGAGCGGCAAGGTCACGATGACGCCGAACGCGGACAGGTCGCTCAGCGTCAAGGCGGACCTGGACAACAGCGCCGCCGGCCGCCTCGACCAGGACCGTCTGCCGCTGCGCCAGCTGCAGCTGGACCTGCTGCTGGATCCGTCGAACTGGACCCGGCTGCGCCTGCCGCGTCTGGACGCGCTGCTGCCCGGCGGGGGCCGGGTGCAGGCCGTGGGCCAGACCAGCCAGTCCGACGGCAGCGTGCTGACGCTGAAGCTGACCGGCCTCGACAGCCGCCAGATCGACGCCCGATGGCCGCTGGTCCAGGCGCGCGGCGAACTCAAGCTCCACACCAAGGCGAGCATCGCGGCGGCGTCGGCGGACCAGGCGCTGCAGGTCGAGGGCGACCTCGCCGGCCAGCTCGGACAAGGGAAGCTGCAAGCGCCCTTGTCCGTCGCCTTGTCCGCCGAACTGCGCACGCAATCGGTCGCCGTGCAGCGTCTGCAGGCGCGCTCCGGCCCCGCCACGCTGAACGCCGAAGGCGAGTTCACGCTGAATGAGGCGCTCGACTTCGCGTCCGGCTGGAAGACGCGCGTGGAGGCCTCGGTGCAGGGCCTGGATCCGCGCCGCCTCAGCCCCGAACCACTGCCCGCCGGCGCGGCGCCGCAGGCGCTCAACGGCCGGTTGAAGGCCGCGCTCCAGTCGGTGCGCGGCAGCCTCTGGCCGCAAGGCAAAGCCGATCTCGACCTGCAGCCCAGCGCGTGGCAGGGCCTGCCGCTCAGCGGCCAGATCCGCTACAGCCGCACCGGCACGGCGGCGCCGGACCTGCTGGCCGACCTGCGACTCGCCGACGCGACGCTGCAGGCGCGCAGCAGCATCAACGCCGCGGCGCGCCGGGAGCAGGTCGATCTGTCGATCAACGTGAACGCCCCCAAGCTCGCCAGCCTGCAGCCGATGCTGCGCGCGCAGTTCCCGCAGGCGACCCTCGTCGGCAGTGCCCAGGCGCAGGCGACCGTCGTGCTGATCCAGCCCGGCGCGCGTCAGGCACAGTACGGCAGCGACGGCAAATGGCAATTGCAGGGCTTGGGGCTCTCCGGCGTGCCGGGCCTGCCGGCCAATTCCGGCAGCCGGCCGGCGCTGCAGCTGAACAACGCCTCGGGCCAATGGACGCTGTCCAGCCTCAAGGACGCGAAGCTGGCGTGGACCACGCAGCTGCGCAACCTGCGGCTGCCACAGCAGAGCACGCGACTCGACGACCTGCAGCTGGAACTCTCCGGCACTTGGGCGCAGCACCGCTTGACGGTCACGACGCAGGGCCAGGTGCCGCTGCCACCGGTGCTGACGCAGCCGGCGCCGACCAAGGTCGTCGCCCGGGCCCAGGCGGCCAGCGCGAACGGTTCGGCACTGGCGCAGACAGTGCCGCTGGATCCGCAGGGCGCGCGTGCGCGACTCGCGCTCGACGGCGCGCTGGAAGCGGATCCGCTGCAGGCCTGGCGCCAGGGCGCGTCGTGGCAGGCACGAGGACTGACGCTGGCGCTGGAAGCCAGCCAGCAGCCCACGCCGCTGCTGAAGGCAGGGCCTCTGACGTTCGCACTCCGGCTGGATCCGGGACTGGCACCTCGCCAGGCGACGCTGGCGCCGGCACGGATGGAGCTGCTCGGCGCCGGCATCCGCTGGGACCGGATGACGTGGCAGCGTTCCAGCCAGCCGAACCTGCCCTCCGGCGAGTGGGACGTGCAGGCGGTGCTGGAACCGCTGGCCGCCGCGCCCGTGCTGACCAAGCTGCAGCCCGACTTCGGCTGGGGCGGCGACCTGCAGATCGAGGGCCGCTTCAAGTCGCGCCGCGATACGCGCGGCCTGACGGTGGACGCGATGATCGAGCGCACCAAAGGCGACCTGACCGTCACCGACGAAGTGAGCACGCAGCGGCTGGCGCTCACCGATCTGCGCCTGGGTGTCCTCGCCGACCAGGGCGTGTGGCACCTGGTGCAGGGCGTGGCCGGCGAGAACATGGGCGCCATCGGCGGCGCGGTCACCTTCCGCACCGCCGGCGCCCATGCGCTGCCGACGCCGGGCGCCAAGCTCGAAGGTGGCATCGAGGCCAAGGTCGACAACATGGGCAACTGGGGCCCGTGGCTGCCGGCCGGGTGGCGCCTGGGCGGCAGCCTCGCGGCGACGCTGAACTTCGGCGGCACGCTGGGCGCGCCGGAGGTCCGCGGCCAGGCCGGCGCGCAGAAGCTGTCCCTGCGCAATCCGTTGATGGGCGTGGACATGCAGCAGGGCGAGCTGGCGCTGACGATGAGCGGGCGCGAGGCCAAGCTCGAGAAGTTCACGGCCCGCGCCGGCAACGGCACGATCAACATGGACGGCACGCTGCGCTTCGGCGCACAGCCGAGCGCGGAGCTGTCGCTGAAGGCGGACACCTTCGCCCTGCTGCAGCGGGTGGACCGGCGCGTCGTTGCGACCGGCGCCGCGCAGCTCAAGGCCACCGCGCAGCTGCTGGACCTGAAGGGGCAGTTCGTCGTCGTCGAGGGCTTGTTCGACTTCTCGCGCGGCGACGCGCCGCAGCTCGACAGCGACGTGCAGGTGGTGCGCCAGAACGCGCCGCCGAAGGCCGTGGACGGCAGCGGCAAGCCGATGCGGTTGAAGCTCGACCTGGACCTGGACCTCGGCCGGCGGCTGCAGCTCAAGGGCTACGGCATCGACACGCAGCTGCGCGGCCTGCTGCACCTGGTGCAGGACGGTCAGCCGCGGCCGCAGATGACCGGCGAGGTCCGCAGCGAGGGCGGCACCTTCAACGCCTACGGCCAGAAGCTGGTGGTCGAACGCGGCATCTTCAGCTTCGTCGGGCCGCTGGACAACCCGCGGCTGGACGTGCTCGCCATCCGGCCGGACATGGAGAACGAAGCGGTGCGGGTCGGCGTGACGGTCACCGGCACGGCCAACAGCCCGCGGATCAAGCTCTATTCCGAACCCGACCTGAGCGAGACCAGCAAGCTGTCCTGGCTGGTGCTGGGACGCGCGCCGGACAACCTGGGCCGGAGCGACACCGCGCTGATGCAGCGCGCCGCGATGGCGCTGATCAGCGGCGACGGCGAGAGCGCCAGCGACAAGCTGATCCACAACATCGGCCTGGACGAACTGTCCTTCAGCGGCGAGGGCGACGACGCCCGCGGCACGGTGGTGCGACTGGGCAAGCAGGTCAGCCGCAACGTCTTCGTCGCCTATGAGCGCGGCCTGAACGCGACCACGGGTTCCTGGCAGGTCATCTACAAGCTGGCGCAGCGGTTCACGTTGCGGGCGCAGGCCAACGAGTACCAGCAGGGCCTGGACGTCATCTGGCAGTGGAAGTGGGAGTAGCGGACGCGGACGCGCGTTCTTCCATGCGAGAATCCGGCGCTTTCGCGGACCGGCCACACTCAGGCCGGTTCACGCGGGCTCTCCGTAGTTCAATGGATAGAACGGCCGCCTCCTAAGCGGCAGATACAGGTTCGATTCCTGTCGGAGGGACCATCGCCCCGCGCCGGTCCCGTGGCCTTTCAGCCGCCTTGAGCGCTACCGCTTCAGGACGATGGTCACCAGCGCCGACGCGTCCACGACGCCGGTCACCGCGTGCACCACGCCCCCTTCGAGATAACACAGCTGCCCCGCGCGGAGCGCATGGCGCTGCTCCGTGCCGTCGCGCTCGACCATGAGTTCGAGTTCACCCTCCAGGCACTGCAGCGTGATCTCGCCGTCGACCTTGTGCGGCGGCAGCGACTTGCCCTTGGGCAGGACGATGCGCATCACTTCCAGACCCTCCGACTTGAACAGCGCCGAGGACGGCGTCGTGGTCAACGCGGCGCCCAGCGGCGCGACGTCGATGGACTGGGCGGGGGCGGCATGCGGCAGGGCCATGGAACTCCTCCTGATGGGCGGGCGACTGCGGCGCAACGAGGGTCGCGACGCGGCTGGCGTTGCATCGATCATGGCACCGACCGTGCCCGCTCGCATCCACCCACCGGCAACACCCTGCCGGAAGTCATTCCCGCGGCCACACGCCGTGGCCATGGGGCGTCCGACAGGTGATCCGAAGCTGGCGGCACGCGTAAATGCAGGGTAAAACGGCTTTTCATGCCGGGCCGGGTTTTTGCCGCACACATATACTGGGAACGCCATTGTTCCGTCCAGCACAAGGGGGACGGAACATCCGGCGCCAAGCAGCCAGGCTGTACTGATTCAAGGTTTTTCATCATGGGCGCCAAACTGAAAGTCGCGGGCTGGGTCGCATTGGGTGCGATGGCCGGCGTCATGACGACGATGCAGCTGCAGGCCAATGCCCGCAGCACCACCAGCCCCCTTCCGCTCGAGGAACTGCAGCAGCTCGCCGCCGTCTTCGGGATCGTGAAGTCCGACTACGTCGAATCCGTCGACGAGAAGAAGCTGATCAACGATGCCATCTCCGGCATGGTCAGCGGCCTGGACCCCCACTCCCAGTTCTTCGACAAGAAGAGCTTCAAGGAATTCCGCGAGAGCACCTCCGGCAAGTTCGTCGGCGTGGGCATCGAGATCGGCATGGAAGACGGCCTGGTCAAGATCGTCTCCCCGATCGAAGGCAGCCCTGCCTTCCGCGCCGGCCTCAAAAGCGGCGACCTGATCAGCAAGATCGACGACACGGCCGTCCGCGGCCTGACGCTCGACCAGGCGGTCAAGAAGATGCGCGGCGAACCGGCCACCAAGGTCACGCTGTCGATCTACCGCAAGTCGGAAAGCCGCACCTTCCCCGTCACCATCGCCCGCGAGGAAATCCGCGTGCAGAGCGTGCGCGCCAAGCTGGTCGAACCAGGCTACGCCTGGATCCGCGTGAGCCAGTTCCAGGATCGCACCGTCGAGGACTTCAGCCAGAAGCTGGCAGAACTCTACAAGCAGGACCCCAAGATCAAGGGCGTCGTGCTGGACCTGCGCAACGACCCGGGCGGCCTGCTCGAAGGCGCAGTGGCCATCTCCGCGGCCTTCCTGCCCAAGGGCGTCGAGGTGGTGTCCACCAACGGCCAGCTCGCCGAATCGAAGGCCAGCTACCGCGCCGATCCGGACTTCTATGCCCGCCGCGGCTCCGGCGATCCGCTGCGCCGCCTGCCGGACGCGATCAAGAACGTGCCCATGGTGGTGCTGGTGAATGAAGGCTCCGCCTCGGCCAGCGAGATCGTCGCCGGCGCGCTGCAGGATCACAAGCGCGCAACCGTGATGGGTCTGCAGACCTTCGGCAAGGGCTCGGTGCAGACCGTGCGTCAGCTGGGCCCGGACACGGCGGTCAAGCTGACCACCGCGCGCTACTACACGCCGAGCGGCCGCTCCATCCAGGCCAAGGGCATCGTGCCGGACATCCCGCTGGACGAAACCGCCGAAGGCAACGTGTTCGCCGAGCTGCGCATGCGCGAAGCCGATCTGGAGAAGCATCTCCACGGCTCGGACGAGAAGACGGAAGAGACGCGCTCGAAGGAACTGGAGAAGATCCGCGAGGAACGCCGCCAGAAGCTGGAAGCCGACTACGCCAAGCGCGCCGAAGCACCGAAGCCGCTGCCCGAGTTCGGCAGCGCCGAAGACTTCCCGCTGCGCCAGGCGCTGAACCAGCTGCAAGGCAAGCCGGTCGCGGTCTCGAAGGTCGCTCAGGAACGCAAGGCGGAAGCGAAGACCGAATAAGTCTTCCCTGACCCCAAAGACAAACGCCCGATGCATGCATCGGGCGTTTTGCTTGGTGGGCGCTGAGGTGCAGGGTGGGAGACCGCCCAACTCCGCTTGGCCTGGCGCGGGCTCTCCACGCAGCAGGGGGCATCCCTCCGGGAACCCCCAGCAGCATTCCGGCCCCACTGAGATCAGCAGACTTCAACGGCTTGGGGTCGAGGACTTCAACGGCTTGGGGTGGAGGACTGCGGAGGGCTTCTGAGGGCCTCCATGAGAAACGCCCGATCGTGATCGGGCGTTTGCTGGGAAGCGCTTCGTGCTCAACCGGTCGTGCCGTTGCTTTCTTCGGCTTCGGCGTCCGGCGCCTTCGAATATCTCGCGAAGGCATTGGCGGCCCACAGGCCGACCTCGTAGAGGATGCACATCGGGATCGCCAGCGCGAGCTGCGAGACAATGTCCGGAGGCGTGATCACCGCCGCGATGACGAAGGCCAGCACGATGAAGTAGCCTCGGAACTGCTTGAGCTGCGCCACCGTGACGATCCCCATGCGCGCCAGCACGACCACGACCACCGGCACCTCGAAGGCCGCGCCGAAGGCGATGAACATGTTCATCACGAAGCCGAGGTAGGCCTCGATGTCCGGCGCCGCCGTGATGCTCTTCGGCGCGAAGCTCTGGATGAAGGTGAAGACCTTGCCGAACACGAAGAAGTAGCAGAACGCCACCCCCGCGAAGAACAGCAATGTGCTCGACACCACCAGCGGCATCACCAGCCGCTTCTCGTGCGAGTACAGGCCCGGCGCCACGAAGGCCCAGACCTGGTACAGCACCACCGGCAACGCCACGAGGAAGGCCGCCAGCAACGTGATCTTCAGCGGCACGAGGAAGGGCGACAGCACATTGGTCGCGATCATCGAACTGCCCTGCGGCAGGTGCGAGACCAGCGGCACCGCCAGCAGGTCGAAGAGCCCGCCCGGACCCGGCCAGGCGCACAGCACCCCGAAGGCGATCCCAACGGCGAGCAACGCCCGGATCAACCGGTCGCGCAGCTCCATGAGGTGGGAAACAAAAGGCTGTTCAGTGCCGGCCAGTTCGTCTTCTTGGGGGCTGCTCATGGGGCTCGGCGGGAAGGACGGAAGCGCGCCACGCGGGCCGCGCCGGATTGGGCGTGGCGACGCACGCCCTGCTGCTGCTTGAACCAGACCGGCGTGGCGCCGCGCTTGAGGCGCCAGTTCTTCTTGGGACGTTCGTAGACGGGGACCGGGCTGCCGTAGCCGCCGATGCTGCCGTCCGGGTTCGTCCCGTCCACGGACAGGTCGGACCAGGTGGACTGCAGCGACTGGCTGGCCGCGTCCATCTGTTCCTGCACGCTGGACTGCACGTCGTTGACCGCGGTCTGGAACTGGCCCTTCATCTTCTGGAGTTCCTCCAGTTCGATGGACCGGTTCACTTCCGCCTTCACGTCGGACACGTAACGCTGCGCCTTGCCCAGCAGCGTGCCCACCGTTCGCGCGACGCGCGGCAGGCGCTCAGGGCCGAGCACGACCAGCGCCACGGCGCCGATCAGCACCAGCTTGTCAAAGCCGAAATCGACCATGCGGGCCGCGCTCAGTTGCGCGTCTTGGCGTCGACGTCGACGGTGTTCGGATCAGCCGCCTTGTTGGCGTTGGCCACCTGCTGCGGTGGCGTTTCAGACGTGGTGCCGTCCTTCATGCCGTCCTTGAACCCCTTCACGGCAGCCCCCAGGTCGCCGCCCACGTTGCGCAGCTTCTTGGTGCCGAAGACGGCGATGACGACGACCAGCACGATCAGCCAGTGCCAAATGCTCAAACCACCCATGACAATCTCCAGAGTCGGAAGCCGAAATTCTACGGTGCGCGCATGACAGGCATGTCGACAAACAACGCCCGCCCCTCCCCGCTTCAGCGGCTTATGGTCCCGTCAGCCACCGCTGGACGAACGTCCAGGATCGGAAAACCGATCGATCCGGTGGGTGCGGCCTGCACAGGCGCATCAGATAAGGCTTACAGATGAGGCCGGCGCTCAGCCTTTCAACCACGGACGCGGGCCGCCGACGGCATGCATGTGGAGGTGGAACACCTCCTGACCGCCATCCGAACCCGTGTTGATGACGGTACGGAAACCGTTGGTCACGCCCAGCTCCTTCATCAGCTGGGGCACCAGCACCGACATCTTGCCCAGCAGCGGCGCGTGTTCCGGCTGCAGGTCGGCCATGCTGGCGATGTGCTGCTTGGGAATCAGCAGGAAATGCACCGGCGCCCACGGATGGATGTCGTGAAAGCCGACCACGTCGTCGTCCTCGTAGACCTTCTTCGCGGGAATCTGGCCCTCGACGATCTTGCAGAAGAGGCAGTTGGGGTCGTGGTTCATGGTCGGACGCGGCGGGGCGCGGTCGAAAAGGAATCGAAAGGGGTCGACAAGGTCGAAGCCGGAGATCAGGCGTCAGCGCGGCATGGGCCGGCGGTCGTTCATGGCCAGCCAGCCGCGCACGATGCGGTAGAGGAACCAGATCGAGATCAGGCACCAGGCGATCCAGCCGGGAATGACGAACAGGAACCACAGCGGGATGGTGACGACGTACAGGATGCCGCACCACAGCACGCTGCGCAGCCGCCAGGAGAAGTGCGTGGCCTGCCAGGTACCGACGGCCTCGTCGCGCTTCACCAGGTCGACGATGACCGCGACGATCAGCAGCACGATGCTGGCCTGCACGCCGGGCAGCAAGGCGCCGATCGCGACGACCGCGTGCAGCGCGTAGCTGATGACGCCGATGGTGCGCAGACTGGCTTCGCGCTCGGGATCGAGCACCACGTCGGGCGGCGGCGGGTCGAACGTTTGGGTCATGCGTGCTCCTTCATGCGGTCTCCTTCATGAGGTGTCCCTCAAGCGCCCTTCGGCTGCTGGCTTCGGCTGGCGAATTCCTCAAGGCCGGACAGACCCTCGCGACGGGCCAGTTCGGCCAGCACCTGTTCCGGCCGCAGGTCGAAGGCCGCCAGCGCGACGATCGAATGGAACCACAGGTCGGCGACCTCGTAGACCAGCTTGTCCGGCGCGCCGTCCTTGGCCGCGATCACGACCTCGGTCGCTTCCTCGCCGACCTTCTTCAGGATCTGGTCCAGGCCCTTGGCGAACAGTTTGGCGACATAACTCTTGTCGGGATCGCCTTCGGCACGGCGATGGGCGACGACGTCGCCCAGATGCGCCAGCACGTCCGTGCCGTTCAGCAGGGCCGTCGCCGGAGCGGTCAACGGTGCCGTCACCGCGGGGGACGGGCTGTCGGGCGGGAAGACGGCGTCCGGCGGATCGGACGGATCCAACCGGCCTGAGGGTTCGGAGGTGGCCATGTCGCTCAAGCCTTGTAGATGCTGGCCGGGTCCTTGAGGACCGGGTCGACCGCCGTCCACTGGCCGTTCTCCAGTTTCTGGAAGAAGCAGCTGTGACGGCCGGTGTGGCAGGCGATGCCGGGCTCGTGGCCGTGCTGCGTGACGCTGAGCAGCACCACGTCGTTGTCGCAATCCAGCCGGATGCCGTGGACCTGCTGCACATGGCCGGACTCCTCGCCCTTGTGCCACAGCCGCTGTCGCGAACGGCTCCAGTAGACCGCCTCGCCGACCTCGGCAGTGCGGGCCAGTGCCTCGCGATTCATCCAAGCGAACATCAGGATGTCGTTCGAGCCCTGTTCCTGGGCGATGACGGGCACCAGCCCGTCGCGGTCCCACTTGATCTGATCCAGCCAGTCCATCGCGGCAGTGTAGTCCGCGCTCGCCGCGGCGGCGCCGGTCACCCCATCGCTCTCGCCATCGATCTTGCCGTCAGACGACATGGGTCGCCCCGACGTGGAAACGCTCGGCGGCGAACCACTGCAACACCGGGATCGTGCCCGGCAGCACCGGCTGGACCTGCACCGGCAGGTGCTGCCAGCTCATGGTCTGGCCTTCGCGCATCTCGAACTCGCCCTGCCACTCGTAGACCTTGCAGAAGTGCAGCCGCACCTTCGCGTGCGGATACTCCATCAATTCGATCTTCCACGGCTGCGCCGCGCCGATGGTGATGCCGAGTTCCTCGTGCAGCTCGCGACGCAGGGCCTGCTCCACCGTCTCGCCGGCCTCGAGCTTGCCGCCTGGGAATTCCCAGTAGCCGGCGTAGACCTTGCCCTCGGGACGCGAGGTCAGCAGGAACTCGGTCTCGCGGCCGTTGGGCTCGCGACGCACCAGCACGCCGACCGCCACGTCGACCGGCACGCGGTCGCTCGCGGCGGAGGGGCTGTGCGGATTCGCGGATTCGTTCGTCTCACTCATGGACCTGCCCCTGCCCCGCCAGATCGCGGGCGAACTGGTAGGCGACGCGCCCCGAGCGCGATCCGCGCTCCAACGCCCAGACCAGCGCCGGCTGGCGCGCGGCCTCGATGCGGGCCGCGTCCAGGCCGAAATGGGTCAGCCACTGCGCGACGATTGCCAGGTATTCCTGCTGGCTGAAGCTGTAGAAGCTGATCCACATCCCGAAGCGCTCGGACAGGGAGATCTTCTCCTCCACCGCCTCGCCCGGATGCACTTCGACGTTGCCGTCGCGCTCCGAGTAGGTGGTCGCCAGGTTGTCCTTCATCTGCTCGGGCAGCAGGTGGCGGCGGTTGCTGGTCGCGTAGATCAGCAGGTTGTCCGTGGCCGCGGCGACCGAGCCGTCGAGCATGGACTTCAGCGCCTTGTAGCCGGCCTCGCCTTCATCGAAGCTGAGGTCATCGCAGAAGATCACGAAGCGTTCGGGCCGGTCGGCGACCAGATCGGCGAGGTCCGGCAGGTCGACGAGGTCGCCCTTGTCGACCTCGATCAGGCGCAGGCCCTGGCCGGCGAATTCGTTGAGGCAAGCCTTGATCAGCGAACTCTTGCCGGTGCCGCGCGCGCCGGTCAGCAGCACGTTGTTGGCGGGCTGGCCCTGCACGAACTGACGCGTGTTGCGCAGCAGCCGCTCCTTCTGCGGCTCGACCTCCCTGAGGTCGGCGAGCCGGATCGCGGACAGGTGCCTCACCGGTTCCAGCCGGGCACTCGCGCCGCGCTTGCGGTAGCGGAAGGCCACGGCCGCGTCCCAGTCGGGCGGCGTCAGGGGCTGGGGCAGCACGGCCTCCAGGCGGTTCAACAGCGCGTCGGCGCGCCGCAGCAGGGCATCAAGGGCGTCGGACATGACGCCGAGTGTAGGTCGCGTCCCGAAGGGTTCCGGGCGGTTGGCATCGCGAAAGCTCAGGCGAGCATTCGCATCGCGGCATCCAGCTGTTCGGTCGGCAGTCGCTTGAAGCCGGAGCGCGCGTAACGCTGCAGGCGGCCGATGATGAAGCTCACCAGCACCGAGGCCTGCGCCTGCGCTTCGACGGTCGGCGTGGTCGAGCCCGAGGCCTCCGCGGCGGTCCTGAGCCCTTGCCGCAGCGCGGACTCGATCTTGTCGAAGAACTGGTTCATGCGCGCGACCAGGCGCTCGTTCTCGTAGACCAGCGCGTCGCCGACCATCACGCGGGTCATGCCCGGGTTGCGCTCGCCGAACTGCAGCAGCACCGCGACGATGCGCTGCGCCTGCGCCAGCCCGTCCGTCTCCCGCTCGGCGATCTGGTTGAGCAGCGAGAAGATGCTGGTCTCGATGAATTCGATGAGGCCCTCGAACATCTGGGCCTTGCTGGCGAAGTGGCGGTAGAGCGCCGCTTCGCTGACCTCCAGGCGCGCCGCGAGCGCCGCCGTGGTCACCCGCTCCGCGCCGGGCTGCTCCAGCATGCTGGCCAGCGTCTGGAGGATCTGCACCCGGCGCTCGCCCGGCTTGAGCCGCTTGCGGGGCAGCTCCGCCGGCTTGGCGGCGGCGGAGTCCGGGGTGTCCGAGGAGCTGGGGTGCATGGAGGGGGCCGAAGTGTGCGGCGATTCTGGCACAGCCGGAACGCCGCCTTGACGCGCATGCCGGACGCCGTACGGCGCCCTTCCGCGCCCTTCGGAGGTCCCTACTCGGTCCCTCCGCGCTCAGTCCCGCAGCCAGCCCAGGCGGCGCGCCTCGTAGATCGCCTCGACCTTGGAGCGCACCTGCAGCTTGCGGTAGGTGCGCTTCACGTAGGTCATGATGGTGTGCGGCGACACGTTCATGAACTGCGCGATCTCATCGAAGGTGAAGCCCTTGGCAGCCAGGTGCAGCACGCGCGATTCCTGTTCCGACAGGGCGACGACCTGCTCGTCGACCAGCGGCATCGGGGCCGAGTCGCCGAAGCCGCGCGGATGCGCGCCCGCGCCCTGCGGCGCCAGGCGCAGCAGCAGCCGCCGCGCGATCACCGGCGAGATCGGGCTGCCGCCCGCGCGCAGCGAGCGCAGCTGACCCGGCAGGTCCAGCGCGAGCGAGTCCTTGAGCAGGTAGCCGGTCGCGCCGGCCTCGATGCTCGAGAGCACGTGCTGCTCGTCGCCGAAGACCGAGATGACCATCACCTCGCACTCCGGGGCGACGTGGGCGGCGTGGCGGATCAGCTCGATCCCGCTGCCGCCGGGCAGGTCGAGGTCGACCAGCAGCACGTCGGGACGCGTCTGGTCGAACATCTTCCGGCCCTGCTGGAGATCGGTGGCCATGCCGACCAGACGGATGTCGGGTGCTTTCTCAAGGGCATGGGCGAACGCTTCGCGGAAACGAAGCTGATCCTCGACGATCAAGACGCTGAAAAGTGACATGCAATCCCTCACGGCCTGAGCAGCCGTTTCGTGGCGCATTCTGGGATGTCGCGTGTTTCAGCGGCAATCCCCAGCTTGCAGTGGTGTGACCTTCGACCAAGCCGGGCGGCCAGCGGGTCAGCGAAGGGCAAGCATCGATCCTGCATGACCTCCGGAAACGACAGAGCCCCCTCGTTCGGAGGGGGCTCGGTGGGTGGAACCACCCATCAGGGGGATCCGGCGCATCGTCTCCCGATGCGGAACAGGGTCAGGCCGTTCAGTGGGAACGGATCATCGTGCCGAAGGCCTTCTCGGACAGGATCTCCAGCAGCATCGCGTGCGGCACGCGGCCGTCGATGATGTGCACCGCGTTGACGCCGCTCTTGGCCGCGTCGATCGCACCGGCGATCTTGGGGATCATGCCGCCGCTGATGGTGCCGTCGGCGACCAGCTCGTCGATGCGGCGCGGGGTCAGTTCGACCAGCAGCTCGCCCTGCTTGTCCAGCACGCCGCGAATGTTGGTCAGCATCAGCAGCTTCTCGGCCTGCAGCACGGTGGCCAGCTTGGCGGCCACGACGTCTGCGTTGATGTTGTAGCTCTCGTTGCTCTCGCCAAAGCCGATCGGGCTGATGACGGGAATGAACTGGTCGTCCTGCAGCGCCTTCACGACGCTGGGGTCGATGCTGACGATGTCGCCGACCTGGCCGATGTCGTGCTCCTTGGCCGGATCGTCCTTGTCCAGGATCTTGAGCTGCTTGGCGCGGATCATGCCGCCGTCACGCCCCGTCAGGCCCACCGCCTTGCCGCCGGCGGCGTTGATCAGCCCGACGATGTCCTGCTGCACCTCGCCGGCCAGCACCCACTCGACGACGCTCATCGTCTCCGCGTCGGTGACGCGCATGCCCTGGATGAAGTGGCCCTTCTTGCCGAGCTTGTTGAGCGCGTCCTCGATCTGCGGGCCGCCGCCATGCACGACCACGGGGTTCAGGCCGACCAGCTTCAACAGCACCACGTCCTCGGCGAAGTCCTGCTGCAGCGCGGGATCGGTCATCGCGTTGCCGCCGTACTTGATGACGATGGTCTTGCCGTGGTACTTGCGGATGTAGGGCAGCGCCTGGGAGAGCAGCTCCGCCTTGTCGCGCGGCGGGATGTGGCTCAGGTCGGCGTCGTGGACGGGCGGGGTATTGCTCATGGTGCTGTCCGGAGGGGGCTGAAGGTGGAACGAGGGTGGAACGGAGGAAGGAGAAGGGACGAGGAATCGATCGGGCGCCATTCTAGGACCGGCAAAATCGGCGTCATGCAAGTGCAGCAATACCTGAAGCTCTCGGCGGTCGTGGCCGTGCTGACCATCGCCCTGAAGACGGCCGCCTGGTGGTGGACCGGCTCGGTGAGCCTGGCCTCGGATGCGCTCGAATCGGGGGTGAACCTCGCGGGGGCGCTCTTCGGGCTGGCGATGGTGACGGTCGCACGGCGGCCGCCCGACGAGGACCATCCGTTCGGCCACCACAAGGCGGAGTACTTCTCCAGCGCCTTCGAGGGCGCGCTGATCCTGATCGCGGCGCTGGGCATCGGTTGGGCGGCGGTCGAGCGGCTGCGCGCGCCGCAGCCGCTGGAACAGCTCGGCCTGGGCATGGCGCTGTCGCTGCTCAGCACGGTGATCAACGGTGCGCTGGCGTGGAAGATGCTGCAGGCCTCGCGCGAGCACCGCTCGATCGCGCTGGAGGCGGACGCGCGCCACCTCTTCACCGACGTCTGGACGTCGGTCGGCGTCGTCGCCGGCCTGATCGGCGTGATGCTGACGGGCTGGACCTGGCTGGATCCGCTGCTGGCGATCCTGGTCGCGCTGAACATCCTGCGCGAGGCGGTGCACCTCATGTGGAAGTCCACCGGCGGGCTGATGGACATGGCGCTGGACCCCGAGGATCAGCGGGCGATCGCCGAGGTGCTGGCGCGCTTCGAGTCGCCGGACCTGCGCTTCGATCACGTCGCCACGCGCGTGGCGGGACAGCAGCGGCATGTCGACTTCCACCTGCATGTGCCGGCGCGCTGGACGCTCGGCGAGGCGGCGGCGCTGCGGGGTCAGGTCGAGCAGGCGCTGATGCGCGCCCTGCCCGGCCTGCGCGCGAGCATCCAGCTGCTGCCGGTGAACGTCGAGACGCGCTTCGCCGAGATGGCGGAACGCGAGAGCCCCTCATCGACGCTTGCATCAACGGGCACATCGATGGCCGCGCCCGCGGACACACCCAACCAGGAAGGACAAGGATGATCGCGCTGTTGCAACGGGTGAAGACAGCCCGGGTCGACGTCGGCGACCGATGCACCGGTCGCATCGACCAGGGCCTGCTGCTGCTGATCTGCGCCGAGGCGCAGGACAGCGAAGCGGTGGCCGAGAAGCTGCTGCAGAAGATCCTGAAGCTGCGCATCTTCAGCGACGAGGCGGGCAAGATGAACCGCAGCGTGCAGGACGTCGGCGGCGGCCTGCTGATCGTTTCGCAGTTCACGCTGGCGGCGGACGTCTCCGGCGGGAACCGGCCAAGCTTCACCGGCGCGGCGCCGGCCGAACTCGGCCGCCGACTCTACGACCATGCGGTCGCATTCGCGCGATCGCAGCACCCGGTCGTCGAAACCGGCGAGTTCGGCGCGGACATGCAGGTCAGCCTGGTCAACGACGGACCGGTGACGATTCCGATGCGGATGTGAGCCGTGCGCCCCTGTGCGGCGCGGCGCCGGCTCGCCAAGTTGCGGCCATACTGCCATTGAACATGTGCGTTCCTGTCGGTCATATTGCGGAAGCACGCTCATTTGCAACAACGCCAGTCGGCGGTTCCGCAGGGCGCATCAGCGATGGCGGCCAGACAGGCCGCAAGACCTGACCACAACCTGGCGAGAATGCGACAGATCTTCGCCTTCGACGAGACAAGGACATCAACATGATCAGCTACGTCACCCTGGGCAGCAACGACCGCCGCGCGGCCAAGGAGTTCTACGACGCCGCGCTCGCGCCGCTGGGCCTGAAGCCGGGCTACTCGGACGACGAGATGGTGGGCTACGGGCCCGAGGGGGGCGAGACGCAGCTGTGGGTGGTCCAGCCCTTCAACGGTCTGGACGCCACGGTCGGCAACGGCTCGATGGTGGCGCTGGCCGCGTCGACCCGGGCGCAGGTCGACGCGGTGCATGCCGCGGCCATCGGCGGCGGCGGCAGGGACGAGGGCCGTCCCGGCCTGCGCGAGAACTACGGACCGAACTTCTACGCGGCCTACTTCCGCGACCTGGACGGCAACAAGGTGGGCGTGCTGTGCCGCTCGCCGGCGTGAGCGCACTGATCGCGCTCCCCGACCTTCAAGGAGCGCGTCGTGTACGGCCACATTCCCCCCCCTGCATTTCCCTGACCACCTCCGCACCGCCAGCGGATTCCCCGACTGCCTGGAAAGTCGACGCACAGGCGCACGTTCCGCGGAGCTCAGCGCGCCGCTCGACGCGGCGATCGCCCAACTGAGGCGTTCAGCCGAAGCACCCGCGACGCGCTCAGCACTCCTGGACGACCTCCATCGGGGACTGGACCTGGCCGAGGCGGCACGCGAGGGGTGCGAGTTCGATCGGCAGTTCTATGTCACGCGGCGCCTGGACGCGATCCAGGGGGCCCTTCAGTGCGGGACGCGGCGCGATCGCCTCAACGACGCGCAACTGCGGGATTTTCGCGACGAGGTGCTGTCGCTCGCGGCCAAGTCCGTGGAACGCGGCAAGCTCGGCCGCCTGGATGCCGGGGACATCGATGACGCCCCGCCCTTCAGACTCGACCAGCTCGCTCGGCCCGCCGACATGGAGGAGGCGTTTCACATGCTGTCCCAGTTGACGCGAACGCTGAACCTCGCACCGGCCACGCTTCCGATGGACGGTGCGTCGCTCAAGAGCCTCGGCAGCATGCTGGACGGCCTGAGCCCGTCGGACATCGAGGATCTGGACGCGCTGCCGCGCTATCGCCAACTGATAGACGCCTGCATCGCCCTCCAGCCTGCACAGGGCGGCCAGGCTCTGGAAATGAAAAAGCCCGCCTGAGGCGGGCTTCCGGCGGGAGCGGGTTCCCCCGCTCCTGTCGACTCGTCGAGGCGCGAGGCTCAATCGGCGTACTGACCCGCCGCCTTGATGATCGGCGTCCACTTGTTGATCTCGTCGGCGACGAACTTCTTGTGCTCGGCCGGGTTCACGCGGTTGTCGGTGACGATGACCGCGCCCAGCGCTTCCTCGCGCTTGTGGAACTCGGCATCCTTCAGCGCCGTCTTCAGCGCCGTGTTGATCTTCTCCAGCACCGCCTTGGGCGTGCCCTTGGGCGCGTACATGCCGTGCCAGATCGTCACGTTGAAGCCCTTCAGGCCAGACTCGTCCAGCGTCGGCAGCTTGGCCAGCGAGCCGCCCAGGCGCTTGGTCGTCGACACCGCGTAGGCCTTGACCTTGCCGCCGTCGATCTGCGTCGTGGTGTTGGTGGTCTGGTCGCACATCAGGTCGACCTGGCCGCCGATCAGGTCGGTCATCGCCGGACCCGTGCCCTTGTACGGCACGGTGGTCATGTCGACCTTCACCGTGCTCATGTACAGCAGGCCGCACAGGTGCGAGGCCGATCCCAGGCCTGCGTTGGCCAGGTTGATCTTGCCCTTGTTGGCGGCCATCCACTTCACCAGGTCGGCGTAGTTGGCGGCCGGCAGGTTGGGACGCGCGATCAGCGTCATCGGCACTTCATTGATCAGGCCCAGATACTCGAAGTCGTCCAGCGTCTTGTACTGCAGGTTGCGATACAGGGCCGGCGAGGTCGACAGGCCGATGTGATGCAGCAGCAGCGTGTAGCCGTCCGGCGCGGCCTTGGACACCTTGGTGGCGCCCAGCGTGCCGCCGGCGCCGCCGACGTTCTCGATCACGATCGTCGCATTCAGGGGCTTGCGCAGCGCCTCGGCCAGGTCGCGGGCGACCTTGTCCGTCGGGCCGCCGGCGGCGAACGGGACGACGATGGTCACCGGCTTGTCCGGGTAGTCGGCCCAGGCGGCGCCGACGCTCAGCGCTGCGACGGAGGCGAGCAAGATCTTCTTCATGGTGTCTCTTCCTCGATGGAGGTGTGGGTGATGGCGCGGATGCTAGGTCGCCGCCCCACATTGGAACTTACGGAAACTACGTAAGCCGGGATACCCCCAGGGATGGAACCGATGCCATCCCCGTCCTGCTGCGGGAATTCAGTCGAACTTCCGCAGGTCCTCGATGACTTTTCCGTCGTTGGGCAGCGCGCCCGGTTGGACGAACTGCACCTCGCCGCGCAGCTTGGTGACCTCGCGCAGGGCCAGGGCCAGGCCGTCGGCCAATCCCGCCGCGGCGCTGCCGTCGATCTCGACGCGCAGCGTCATCCGGTCCTGCGCCATCTCGCCCTCGACGACCAGCCGGCCGCGGAGCGCCTGCGGAAAGCGCCGCAGCACGTCGGCCACCTGCCCGGCGTGCACGAACATGCCGCGCACCTTGGCGCTCTGGTCGGCCCGTCCCATCCAGCCCTTGATGCGGACGTTGGTGCGCCCGGTCGGGCAGGTGCCGCAAAGCACCGCCGACAGGTCGCCGGTGCCGAAGCGGATCAGCGGGTAGTCGCGGTTGAGCGTCGTCACGACGACCTCGCCCACCTCGCCGTCGGGCACCGGGTCGCCGGTGCCGGGGCGCACGATCTCGAGGATCACGCCCTCGTCGACGACCAGTCCCTGGCGCGCCGCGGTTTCGTAGGCGATCAGGCCCAGGTCCGCCGTGGCGTAGCACTGGAAGCCGGAGACGCCGCGTTCATCGCACCAGTCCCGCAGCGCGGCCGGGAAGGCCTCGCCGCTGACCAGCGCCTTGCGCACGGACAGCGGCTGGCCCTGTTCCGCCGCCTTGTCCAGCAGGATCTTCAGGAAGCTCGGCGTGCCGACGTAAGCCTGCGGTCGCAGCTCGGCCATCGCCTGCAACTGCAGTTCGGTGTTGCCGACGCCGCCCGCGAAGACCGTGCAGCCGAGCGCCTCCGCGCCGCCCTCCATCATGGCGCCGGCCGGCGTCAGGTGGTAGCTGAACGAGTTGTGCACCAGATCGCCCGCGCGCAGGCCCGCCGCGTGCAGCGCGCGGCCGACGCGCCAATAGTCGCGCCCGTGCCCTTCGGGCTCGTAGATCGAGCCCGGCGACTGGAACACGCGCCGCGCGCCGCCGTCACGTTTCAATCCGCGCCAGCCGATCGTCGAAAAGCCGCCGAAGGGCTCGAACGGCACGCGCCCCGCGTCCGCGCGCACGGCCTGCTGACGCGCCAGCAGGTCGGACTTGCGCGTCACCGGCAACCGCGCCAGCGCATCGCGGGTGCGGACCAGGTCCGGCTCCACCTCGGCGAGCAGATCGCCGAAGGCCTCCGTGTTCTGACGCGCGTTGGCCACCTGGTGCGGCAGCGCCGACATCAGCGCGGCCTCGCGCACGGCGGGGTCGCGGGTCTCCAGCACGTCGTAGAAATCGCGATCGGCGGCGCCCATCACTCTTCCGCCCACTGCGCCAACCGACGCTTCAGGTCGTCCTGCAGCTTGCGCACGTCGGCCGCGTTGCGGCAGACGCGCGTCTCCCAGGCGGGGCTGCGCGCCGGCTTCTTCGCCAGCTTCGCGGTGATCTGGCCCTCACCGGCCGCGAGCTGGAGGACCTCCTGGTGCTCGAAGCTCCAGCCGGTGCCGCGCTCCGTCAGCGCACGCAGGTCGCGCAGGGCGCGCTTCAACTGCACGAGCGCCTCCTCGGCCTTGAACGGCGGCGGCGCGAAGAAGTCGTTGTCCATGACTGCTCTCCCTTCAATGCTTCAATTCAAGCCAGCCAACGCTTGCGCCGCTTGTAGCTCTTCACGTCGCGGAAGCTCTTGCGGTCGGTGCCGCCCATGCCGAGGTAGAACTCGCGCACGTCCTCGTTGTCGCGCAGCGCCTGGGCCTGGCCGTCCATGACGACGCGTCCGTTCTCGAGGATGTAGCCGTAGTCGGCGTAGCGCAGGGCCATGTTGGTGTTCTGCTCGGCCAGCAGGAAGGTCGTGCGCTCCTTGCGGTTGAGGTCGCGCACGATCTCGAAGACCTCCTCGACGATCTGCGGCGCCAGCCCCATCGAGGGCTCGTCCAGCAGCACCATCTTCGGATTCGCCATCAGGGCCCGCCCGATCGCGCACATCTGCTGCTCGCCGCCCGAGGTGTAGGCCGCCTGCGAGGTCCGCCGCGTCTTCAGGCGCGGGAAGTAGGCGTAGACCTTCTCCAGCGTCTGCGCCACCGCCGCCTTGCCGTCCGTGCGGGTGTAGGCGCCGGTGAGCAGGTTCTCCTCGATGGTCAGATGCGCGAAGCAGTGCCGCCCCTCCATCACCTGCACCACGCCGCGATGCACCAGGTCGGCCGGCGTGAGCCGCTCGATGCGCTCGCCGCGCAGCTCGATCGAGCCCTTGGTGACCTCGCCGCGTTCGCCCGCGAGCAGGTTGGAGACCGCGCGCAGCGTCGTGGTCTTGCCGGCGCCGTTGCCGCCGAGCAAGGCCACCACCGCCCCTTCGGGCACGCGCAGCGAGACGCCCTTGAGCACCAGGATCACGTGGTGGTAGATGACCTCGATGCCGTTGACGTCGAGCAGCGCGGGCACCGCCGCTGCGGCGGCGCCGGCCGAGGGAATGGAAGTGGCTTGCATGGCGGTCGTGCTCAAGCGGAGTTCAAGTGGCCTTCAACCGCAACTGCGCGGCTTCAGGTTCTTGTCCTTGGCGTACTTGGCGGCGTACTCCTTGACCAGCGGATCGATGTGGGTCTTGTCCGACTGGTACCAGTCGGACGCGAGGGTCCACTTCGCGCCGTCCCACTGGACGATGCGCGCCCAGTCCGTGCCCATGTGGTTGGCGCAACTGGTCTGCACCGGGCGCATGACCTCGCCGAAGCCCAGCGACTTGAGTCGGTCGGCGGTCAGGTTCAGGTTCTCGAAGCCCCAGCGCACCTGCTCCGGCGTCATGACCTTGCCCTTGCCGAACTTCTCCTGCGCGGTGCGGATCGCTTCGACCTGCAGCATCGAGATCATCATCCCCCGCGTGTGCGCGATCGCGCCGATGCCGGTGGCCGGCCCGGTGCCCTGGTTCTTGTCGTAGACGAACTTCTTCAGCTCGTCATGGACCTTGTCCTTGGCCGAGCTGTTGTGCAGCGTGATCGCGTTGTAGCCCTTGGCGCCGGCGCCGATGTCCTTGACGTCGTGGTCCGAGCCGGCCCACCAGATCGCATAGATCTTCTCGCGCGGATAGCCGCTGGCCTGCGCCTCGCGGATGCCGGCCGGCGTCATCACGCCGGCGGACCAGAACAGCACATAGTCCGGCCGCTGCTGGCGGATCTGCAGCCAGGTCGACTTCTGCTCCACTCCGGGCGGGGTGACGGGATACAGCACGACCTCGAAGCCCTCGGCCGCGGCGCGCTTCTGCAGCAGGGGGATGGGCTCCTTGCCGTAGGGGCTGTCGTGATAGACCAGCGCGATCTTCTTGCCCTTGAGCGAGCCCTTCTCCTTCTTCGCGATGTCCTGCAGCATGACGTCCGCGGCGGTCCAGTAAGTCCCGAGCAGCGGGAAATTCCATTCGAAGACGGTGCCGTCAGCCGACTGCGACAGGCCGTACCCCGGGGTCTCGACCACCACCTTGTCCACGAAGGCCTTGTCGGTCACCGCGAAGGTGATGCCCGTCGACTGCGTGTCGAAGCCCGACGCGCCGCCGCCCTTGCCCTTCAGGCGCTCGTAGCACTCGACGCCCTTGGCGGCGTCGTACGCGGTCTCGCATTCCTCGAAGGCGAGCTTGACGCCGTTCACGCCGCCGTCGCGCGCGTTGATCAGCTTCAGGTAGTCCTGCTTGCCGTCCGCCCAGGGCATGCCGAGCGGCGCAAACTGCCCGGTGCGATACACCAGCAGCGGGATGAACTGCTCGGTCGCGGCTTGCGCCTGCGCCACGGCGGGCAGCATCGTCGGCAGCGCGGCTGCGACCAGCGTTGCCGCGCCTAGCGCGCCACGCGCGAAGGTCTTCAAGCTCATGGTGTCGTCTCCTGGTGGTGCACTCTGCGGTGCGGTTTGAAATCGGTGGGATTCAAGGCGCCCTCAATGAGGGAACGGCCACAGCCTCAGCTTCTGGCGGGCGGTGGACCACAGGCGGGCCAGGCCGTGCGGCTCGACGATGAGGAAGAACACGATCAGCGCGCCGAAGATCATGTGCTCCAGGTGCGAGGCCGCGCCGGTGGACAGCGGCAGCCCCAGCCAATGCGGCACGTGGTTCAGCAGCAGCGGCAGCAGCACGATGAACGCGGCGCCGAAGAAGCTGCCCGCGATGGACCCGAGCCCGCCGATGATGATCATGAACAGCAGCTGGAAGGACTTGTCGATGCCGAAGGCCGCCGGCTCCCACGCGCCCAGGTGCACGAAGCCCCACAGCGCGCCGGCCACGCCGACGATGAAGCTGCTGACCGCGAAGGCCGTCAGCTTCGCGTGCACCGGCCGGATGCCGATGACGGCGGCGGCGACGTCCATGTCGCGCATCGCCATCCACTCGCGGCCGATGGCGCCGCGCACCAGGTTCTTGGTCAGGATCCCGCACACGACCACCAGCGACAGGCACAGCAGGTAGCGCTGCGCAGGCGTCTCCAGCGGGAGGCCGAACAGCTGCAGCGTGCCCACGCTCACCGAGCCCGACGAGGAGTTGTTCGTCACCCACGGCACGCGGTTGGTGAACCAGTCGATGAAGAACTGCGCCGCCAGCGTCGCGACCGCGAGGTAGAGCCCGCGGATGCGCAGGCTTGGCAGCCCGAACAGCACGCCGCAGACCGTCGCGGCCAGGCCGCCGCCGATCAGCGACAGCAGCAGCGGCATGCCCTCGATGCGCACCTGCAGGTTGTAGGCGGCGTAGGCGCCGACGGCCATGAAGGCGCCGGTCCCCAGCGAGATCTGCCCGCAGTAGCCCACGAGCACGTTCAGGCCCAGCGCCGCCAGCGACAGCACGAGGAAGGGGATCAGCACCGCGCGGAAGGTGTAGTCGCTCGCCAGCCAGGGCACGGCGACGAAGGCGATCAACGCCAGCGCGAGCACCGCCCGGCGGTCCTGCGCCACCGGGAACAGCGCCAGGTCCGCGCGGTAGCTGGCCTTGAACTGTCCGTTTTCACGATAGAACACGGTCGTCTCCTTGATCGTTCGTCGAGTACGGACTCAGACGCGATCGATGATCTTGTCGCCGAAGAGACCTTGCGGCCGCACCAGCAGGAAGCTCAGCGCGAGCACGTAGGCGAACCAGTTCTCGATGCCGCCGCCGACGGTGGGGCCGAGGTAGATCTCCGACAGCTTCTCGCCGACGCCGATGATCAGCCCGCCGACGATGGCGCCCGGCACCGAGGTCAGGCCGCCGAGGATGACGACCGGGAAGGCCTTCAGCGCCACCAGCGAGATCGAGTACTGCACGCCCAGCTTGCTGCCCCAGATGATCCCGGCCACCAGCGCGACCAGCCCGCCGACGGACCAGACGATGACCCAGATGCGCGAGAGCGGGATGCCGATGGACTGCGCGGCCTGATGGTCGTCGGCGACGGCGCGCAGCGCGCGGCCGGTGCGGGTCTTCTGGAAGAACAGCGACAGCGCCCCCACCAGCGCGGCGGCGATCACCGCCGAGTACAGGTCTTCCTTGTTGAGCAGCAGCCCGCCCGGGAACGTGTCCTCGAGCACGAACAGCGGATCCTTCGGCAGGCCGACATCGATCTTGTAGGTCGAGCTGCCGAAGATCAGTTGGCCGGCGCCGTCCAGGAAGTAGCTGATGCCCAGCGTCGCCATCAGCAGCGTGATCGCCGGCTGGTTGACCAGCCCGCGCAGCGCCAGCCGCTCCACGAGCCAGGCGACGGCGACCATGCAGGCCGCGGCGGCGAGGAGCGCGAGCACGTTGGCCAGCAGCAGGCTCTCGAAGCCGAACCATTGCGGGAACCATTCCGCGAAGCGCGCCATCGCCAGCGCCGCGAACAGCACCATCGCGCCCTGCGAGAAGTTGAAGACGCCGGAGGCCTTGAAGATCAGCACGAAGCCCAGCGCGACCAGCGCATAGAGCATGCCGGCCATCAGGCCGCCGAAGACGGTTTCGAGGAAGAAGCCCATGATCGTTTCCTTGCCTGCTGTGCGCTTCTTCGTGCCGTCACCCGCCCGCGCCGAGGTAGGCGCGGATCACTTCGGGATTGGCGCGCACCTCGTCGGGCGTGCCGTCGCCGATCTTCCTGCCGTAGTCGAGCACCACCACGCGGTCGCTGATGTCCATCACCACCCCCATGTCGTGCTCGATCAGGACGATGGTCGCGCCGAATTCGTCGTTGACGTCCAGGATGAAGCGGCACATGTCCTGCTTCTCCTCGACGTTCATGCCGGCCATCGGCTCGTCGAGCAGCAGCACCTTGGGCTCCATCGCCAGCGCGCGGCCCAGGTCGACGCGCTTCTGCAGCCCGTAGGACAGGCCGCCGACGGGCGTCTTGCGGTGCGCCTGGATCTCGAGGAAATCGATGATGCGCTCGACCTTCTCGCGGTGCTCGATCTCCTCGCGCGCGGCGGGTCCGAGCCGCAGCGCCTGCCACAGCAGGTTGCGTTTCATGTGCAGGTTGCGACCGGACATGATGTTGTCCAGCACGCTCATGCCCTTGAACAGCGCGAGGTTCTGGAAGGTCCGCGCGACGCCGCGCTCGGCCATGCGGCGCAGCCGCGTGCGCGGGCTCCACTTCCGCACGTCCTCGCCGCGGTAGCGGATGTCGCCCTGCTGCGGCTGGTAGACCCCGTTGATGCAGTTCAGCATCGAGCTCTTGCCGGCGCCGTTGGGGCCGATGATGGCCCGGATCTCGTGTTCGCGGACATCGAAGCTGATGTCGTTGAGCGCCTTCACGCCGCCGAAGGACAGCGTGATGTGCTCGACCGCGAGGACCACGTCGCCAATGCGCCGTGCGCTCATCAGGCGGCCCTCCGGGTGTGCGTGAAGGTGGCCGCCTGCTCGATGCGCAGGTCGGCGCTGACGCTGCCGCTGCGGCCGTCCTCGAAGCGGACGGCCGTCTCGATGTACTGCGAGGCCCTGCCCGCGTAGAGCGCGTCGATCAGCACGGCGTACTTGTCTGCGATCGCGCCGCGGCGCACCTTGCGCGTGCGGGTGAGTTCCCCGTCGTCGGCGTCGAGCTCCTTGTGCAGCACCAGGAAGCGCGTGACCTGGCTGCCGGCCAGGCGCTCGTCCTGCGCGAGATCGGCGTTGACCTTCTCGACGCAGTCCTTGATCAGCGCCAGCACCTCGGGCTTGCCCGCGAGATCGGTGTAGCCGGCGTAGGCGAGGTTGCGGCGCTCGGCCCAGTTGCCGACGGCCTCGACGTCGATATTGACGAAGGCGCAGACATGGTCGCGCCCGTCCCCGAAGGCCACCGCCTCCTTGATGAAGGCGAAGAACTTCAACTTGTTCTCGACGTACTTGGGCGCGAACATCTCGCCGTCATGTGCGCCGCCGCGCAGCCGGCCGACATCCTTCGCGCGGTCGATGATCTTCAGGTGGCCGCCCGCGTCGAGGAAACCGGCGTCGCCGGTGCGGTACCAGCCGTCGGCGCCCAGCACCTCGGCCGTCGCCTCCGGATTCTTGTAGTACCCCTGGAGCAGGCCGGGCGAACGCACCAGGATCTCGCCGCTGTCGGCCAGCCGGATCTCGACGCCGTCGATGGGCACGCCGACGGTGTCGGATTTCGCCTCGTGGTCGGGCTGCAGGCAGACGAAGACGGCGGTCTCGGTCGAGCCGTAGAGCTGCTTCAGGTTGATGCCGATCGAGCGGTAGAAGCTGAAGAGATCGGGCCCGATCGCCTCGCCCGCCGTGTAGGCCACGCGCACCCGCGAGAAACCCAGGGCGTTGCGCAGCGGGCCGTAGATCGCGAGATCGCCGAGGCGGTACTTGAAGCGCTCCCAGGCGCCGACCGGCTTGCCGTCCATCAGCGCCGGACCGACGCGGTTCGCCAGCGCCATCGCCTTCGCGAACAGCCAGCGCTTGGGCGCGCCGGCGTCCTCCATGCGGATCATGACGCTGGTGAGCAGGCCCTCGAAGACGCGCGGCGGCGCGAAGTAGTAGGTCGGGCCGATCTCCTTGAGATCGATGCTGACGGTGCCGGCCGATTCCGGGCAGTTGACGACGTAGCCGCAGGCCAGCCACTGCGCGTAGCTGAAGACGTTCTGGCCGATCCAGGCGCAGGGCAGGTAGGCGAGGACCTCTTCGTCGGCGGTCAGCTTGTCGAAGCGCGCGCCGGCCTGCGCGCGGTCGATCAGCGAGGTGTGCGTGTGCACCACGCCCTTGGGATGACCGGTGGTGCCGGAGGTGAAGAACATCGCCGCCACGTCGCCGGCCTGGCCCGCTTCGACCGCGCGTTCGAACCAGCCGGGATGGCGCAGCGCGTGCGCGCGGCCGTCGTCGCACAGCGTGGCGATCGAGGCCAGCCCGTCGGCCGCGTAATGACGCAGGCCGCGGGGATCGTCGAACCAGATGCGCCGCAGCGCGGGGCATTGCTCGCGGATCTCGAGCAGCTTGTCGACCTGCTCCTGGTCCTCGACGACGGCGAAGGCGACCTCCGCGTTCTGCAGCGGGTAGGCGAATTCGGCCGCGACGGCGTCCTGGTACAGCGGCACGGGGATCGCGCCCAGGGACTGCGCCGCGAGCATGGACGCATAGAGCCGGGGGCGGTTCTCTCCGATCACGACCAGATGCTGGCCGCGCGTCATGCCCGCGGCGGCGAAGCCGTGCGCCAGGTCGCGCACGAGCGCGGCGAGCGCCGCCCAATCGAGCGTCTGCCAGATGCCCAGCTCCTTCTCTCGCAGCGCCGGCGCATGGGGGCGCCGGGCGGCGTGATCGAGCAGCAGGCGGGGGAAGGTCTGTTCCACCGTTGTCTCCTTGTCGCCCCGCTGTCGCCGTCTCTGATGGAGGCGCTCTGCCCGCGGGGCTGCGCCGACTGTAGGCCGGCTCATTGACGTCGTGTTGTCGTTGCGACGACAGTCCTAGGGAGAGTTCGGGGGAGCGTTTTCCCGGATCTGATCACCGTCAGGGTCCTGCCTGGAAGGCCTCCATGTCGGCCAGCCTGGCCCGGCTGACCTCCAGCGCCTCTGCGATCACGCGGGCTCGCTCCTGGCGGTCCAACGGAGCGGTAGGACCGGGAAGTCGCAATTCGACGTCGGGATGCTGTCTGAGATGCGCCTGGTGCATCGCCCGGTGAATGTCATGGAGCGTCTCGCGCATCGGCACGGCCCGCGCCGTTGTACAGGACCCGCGCGCGCAGGACGGTATCCGCGAGGAGCTGCGTGGTCGCGCGCACAGCCCTCGACATGAGTTCGTCGGTCCGGGCAATCAGCGAGGTCTGATCACGAAGGGAAACGAGCACACCGATGCAGGTGGTCGGCGGCGCTGCTTCCAGTCCGACGAGCATCCGGTCCGTCGCTGAGGTCAGGTCTTTCAGATGGCTGTAGCTGTCGATGTCGCGGCGCTCGTCCGATCGCATCTTGGCCCGCTTGAGTAGTGTCGCCTCAGGGTCGTCTTTGCCATGGAGGGTCCTGCAAGGGCTGAAATAGGAATCGCAAGGATGCATCGCGGGTGGTCCATGAAGGGGGGACTCTTCAGTGGGCGATGCCCTGACCTGTATCGGCAGGCCGTGTTTTCCCCAGGGGGTTTCGTCAGGTTCGTGTCATGCACAAGCGCGATGAACGGGGGATGGCCCCGACCACCGACACCGTTGTCCACGCCGCGCCGGGTTCACCCCCGCCCGCGGGCCTGCAGCCGCCCCTCGCCGGGGCCGTGCCGCCACAGCCGATCCGGCTGCGCGCGCGGGCCGCGAGTGCGCAGGAGATGGGCGCCATTCCCTGGCTGAAGGCGATCGAGCCCGAACTGCGAGAGCGGGTGGCGTCCAGCATCCAGGTGGCGGAGGTCGAGGTCGGCGAGCGGATCTGCCGCATCGGACGCGAGGCCAACTTCTGGTTCGGCGTAGTCGACGGGCTGCTGAAGATGAGCAACGACGAGGCGGCGGCGCGGCAGGTCACCTTCACCGGCGTGCCGCCGGGTGGCTGGTTCGGCGAAGGCACGCTGCTCAAGCGCGAGGCCTACCGCTACAACATCCAGGCGCTGCGGCGCAGCGTGGTCGCGGGCCTGCCGCTGGAGAGTTTCCACGAGTTGCTGGGGACCAGCCTCGCGTTCAACCGCTATGTGCTCAACCAGCTCAATGAGCGGCTGGGCCAGTTCATCGCCGCGCGCGAGATCGACCGCCAGAGCGACCCCGACCTGCGCGTGGCGCGCAACCTGGCGGCGCTGTTCCACCCGCAGCTCTATCCCGGCGTGAACGGGCTGCTGCGCATCACGCAGCAGGAGCTGGGCCACCTGGTGGGGCTCTCACGCCAGCGCGTCAACGAGGCGCTGCGCCACCTGCAGGAACAGCGCCTCATCGCCGTCGAGTACGGCGGGCTCAGGGTGCTCGATCTGACGGGCTTGCGGGTGTATCCGCAGCAGTAGCGCGACGCGGTGCTCAGGCGCCGAACGGCGTCGCTTCCGGCGGTTGCTGAGGCAGGGCCGCGTACTGTCCGGCGTTGATCTCGTAGAGCAGGCTGGCGGCCTCGCCGGGGCAGTCGGCGACCGAGCCGGTCAGGCGCAGGCCGACGCGCTCCAGCGTCTTGCGCGCCGCCGTGTTGCCCGGCGCCAGCAGCGCGTGCACCGACGTCGCATGCAGGCTGTCGAAGGCCAGCGCCAGCGCGGCCGTCGCCATTTCCGCCGCATAACCGCGGCCCCAGTGATCGGACAGGAAGTGGAACTCCAGCAACAGCGCCGGCGCGCCGCAGATGCGGCCCCGGCTCAAGCCGCCGAAGCCGATCGCGCCCAGCGAGGGCTGCTCCCGCAGCGCCACGGCCCACGGACCCAGACCGTCGCGGGTCCAGAGCGCGCGCCACAACTCCAGCCGCTCCGACGCGGCCGGACCGCCCACGTCGAATCGACGATTCGCGGGATCGGTCAGCAGGTCGCGGAAACTCCGGGCATCCGCCGCCTCGGGCGGACGCAGGCTCAGCCGACGGGTCGCGGTGAGCCGCTGGACGGCGGGGATGGAGATGAAGGGTGCAAGCATAGGGTTAACCCGCAAATTATGCCCCCAACCAGGATTTCAAGTGCAGCTTCGACCGGGCGGTCGGTGACAGCCTCGGACTTGCGTCACGAAACGTGACGAAGCGGATGGAACCCGAGAAGCATGGGCTCGACGCCCGTTCGCCACTCGTTCGCCACTCGTTCGCCATTCGTTCGCCGCCCGCCAATCGCCCGGATCTCGGTCCATGCCCCTCGCCTGGGCGGTGCCGACAGCCCCCGGACAGGTCGGGAGGACCCCGCTCGCATAGCATTCCTGCCATCCGCGGGGCTTCGTGGGGGAACTGCTTCCCCGCAGGGTCCCGTCCCCCAAGGACGACGCGGCGCCCGGCGCCGCAGGAACGTGAGCCTCGTCATGAAGCTGCTGGTCATCGAAGACAACCCGGACATCGTCGCCAACCTGTTCGCCTACCTGGAGCCGATGGGCTACGCGCTGGACGTGGCCCGCAACGGCCTGGGCGGCCTGGCGCAGGCCGCCGCGGGCTCCTACGACGCGATCGTGCTGGACCTGACCCTCCCCGGCCTGGACGGCCTGGACGTCGCCCGGCGCCTGCGCAAGGACTTCCGCCGCCCCACCCCCATCCTCATGCTGACCGCCCGCGACACCATCGCCGACAAGGTCACCGGTTTCGAGAGCGGCGCCGACGACTACCTCGTCAAGCCCTTCTCGCTGGTCGAGCTGGAGATCCGCCTCAAGGCGCTGATGCGACGCTCCCACGGCCTGAACCTGAGTTCGGCGGTCAGCTATGCCGACGTCAGCTTCGATCCCGACACGCTGGAAGCCACGCGCGCCGGCAAGCCGCTGCAGCTCACCCCCACCGGCTACAAGCTGCTGTCCGCGCTGCTGCGCGAGGCGCCCAAGCTGGTCCGCCGCGAAGACCTGGAACGCGAGGTCTGGGGCAACGATCCCCCCGACAGCGATGCGCTGCGCACCCACATCCACGCGCTGCGCGCGGCGCTGGACAAGCCCTTCCCCGTCCCGCTGCTGAAGACCCATCCGGGCATCGGCTACCGGCTGGTGTCGCCCGATGCGGGATGAGCCGCGGCGAGACCCCGGCGATCCACGCGGCCACCCTCGCGGCGATGCACGCGCCGGCCGCTCGACGGCCGCGCCGACCACGCTGCGCACGCGCGTGGCCGCCGCCTTCCTGCTGCTGACGCTGCTGGTCTGCGGCGCCTTCGCGGTCGCCGCGGTGCGCATCGCCTCGAGCATCGAGGACCGCCTCGTCGACCAGCGCCTGGACCGCACCGCCGACGAGCTGATCGCCCGCGAGAAGCAGGGCCTGGAAGCCGACCTGCCGCCCAGCGTCACGCTCTACAAGGGCGATGCCATCCCGCAGGCACTGCGCGGCAAGCCGCCGGGCAAGTACACGCTGCCGCAGGAGGACGCCACCTTCACCGCCCTGGTCCGCGACGACCTGGGGACGGTCTTCGTGCTGACCGACCGCGACGAGGACTTCGCCAAGATCGAGGCCGGCGTCTACGGCCTGCTCGGCCTGGCCTTCGTCTGCTGCCTGGGGCTGGCGCTGTTCCTGGCGCAACTGACCGCGAGCCGCATCGTCGCCCCGGTCACCGCGCTGGCCCGCGCCGTCGAGACCGACACCGCGCCGCGCGAATATCCGCTGCTGGACTCGACCGACGAACTGGGTGTGCTGTCGCGCGCGTTCGCGGCCAAGACCGAGGCGCAGCAGCGCTATCTGGACCGCGAGCGCTGGTTCACCGGCGATGTCAGCCATGAGTTGCGAACGCCGCTGGCTGTGATGCTGGGCGCGGCCGAGATCCTGAAGGCGCGGCTGCACGATCGCGACGACATGGTCGAACTGGCCGAGCGCATCCGGCGCACCGCGGCCGACACCAGCGAGCGCGTCGTCGCGATGCTGCTGCTGTCGCGCGACCCGGCCAGCATCGGCGCGCCGCCGACCGCGCTGCTGCCGCTGCTGCGCCAGGAGATGGAACGCTGCCGGCCGCTGCTCAAGGGCAAGGAGGTCGAGATGACGCTGCATGCCGCGTCCGCCGATGCCGGCCTGGAAGTGCCCGCGCGGCCCGAGCTTGCGGCCATCGCGCTGGGCAACCTGATCCGCAACGCCTGCCAGTTCACCGACCAGGGCCGCGTCGACATCCGGCTCGAGGCCGGCCGCGTGGTCATCGAGGACACCGGCATCGGCATCCCGCCGGCGGTGCGCGACCGGATCTTCGACCGCTTCATGCAGGTCGACCCGGCGGGCGCCGGCAGCGCGGGCCTGGGCCTGGCCATCGTCAAGCGCGTCGCCGAGCACCTGGGCTGGACCGTCAGCCTGGAAGCGCCGGCCCGTGGGGGGACGCGATTCGTGCTGGCGTTCGGCAGCGGTCATGCCGACGGCAACGAGCGCCGCACCACGAGCTGAGTCGGTCAACCAGCAAGTGAGCGGTTCAATCGAGCAGCACAGGCGTTGTTCCATTGCGCTTGCAGTCTTGCAAGTACGCGTCGACGAGCTGCTCATACACGGGACGCATTTTGAAAAGGCTCTCAGGATCAAAAGTTCACCGCGAGATCCTGTCGCCCGCGATCTGTAAACGTCCTGGACGAGTCAGCTGCCCATCTATACTGTATGCAAATACAGTGTCGAAAATTCGCTGCCTCCCATGCCATCCCTACCTGCCGGGGAGGGTCGCCTGTCCCCGCCTCCCGGCGGTGACGATGGACTGATCTCTCCCACCCAGAATCTCGTCCTCGATGCAGCGCACCATGCGCTGCGGATCGGGCCCATGCCACTTCCGCCTGCCGTGGCAGAGGCGATCTGGCGCGGCGATGCGCTTGGCCGCGGCACCGACACCGTCTGGCCGAGCGGCTTCGACGCGCTCGATGCCGATCTGCCAGGCGGTGGCTGGCCGGGGCGCCAGTTGACCGAAGTGCTGCTGCCGCAGTTCTCGCTGGCCGAATGGCGGCTGGCGGGACCGGCGCTCCGACGCGTCGTCGCCGACGGTGCCGCGGTGGCGATGGTCGGACCGCCCAAGCGCCCCCACCTGCCCGGCCTGATGCACCTGGGGCTGGATGAGCGCCACCTCGTCTGGATCGACGCGCGCGCGCCGTCGGCGCGGCTCTGGTGCACCGAACAGCTGATCAAGTCCAACGCCGCCGGCGCGGTGCTGGCCTGGCTGCCGCAGGCCGCGCCCGAGCAGCTGCGGCGGCTGCAGGTGCTGGCGCAGTCATTCGAGGGACCGGTGTTCCTGTTCCGGCCGCTGACAGCCCGCCATGACCCGTCGCCGGCGCCGCTGCGGGTGCTGGCGACGATCGATGTCGACTGGGCTCTGGACGTCCAGATCCTCAAGCGCAAGGGCCCCGCCCACGAGACCCCGCTGCGGCTGGCCTCGATCCCCGGCGGACTCGAGCATGTCCTGACCCCGCGGGTGATGCGGCCCAGCACGATGCGCCCGGTGGCGCCGATGACGGTGCCGGGCGTCGACGTGGCCGACGTGGCCGACACCGTCAACGAGTCGGCCGGCAAGGCCCAGGTCAGTGCCAGGCCCCTGCTCGAGACGGTGTCCGAATCCCTCCACGAGCCCGTTGCGCTCACCCTGTTCCCGGAGTTCTCCCATGTTGTGGGTCGCACTGATCCTGCCGCCTCGTCCGCCGGCACCGTTTGAGGACCCGTCGACCGCGCCCCCGCCGCATCCCTGGGGGATCTGCGCGGAGAGGCAGGCGGGCCTGGCGGTGTGGTGCCTGCAGTTCACGCCGCGCGTGGCGCTGATGGAGGACGCCGTCGTGATGGAGGTCGAGGCCAGCCTGCGGCTGTTCCGCGGCCTGCCCGCGCTGAAGGCGCGCCTGAGCGACGAAGCGCCCGACCTGGGCGCCGTGGGCATCGGCTGGGCGCCGTCGGCCACCGCCGCGCTGGTGCTGGCGCGTTGCGGCGTGCTCGACCTCGGCGGGCGGCTGTTGCAGGCGGTGCTGGACCCGTTGCCGCTGCAGGCGCTGAGCGCCGGCGCGGAACACGCGGAACCGTTGAGCCGCGCCGGCATCAACACGCTGGGCCAGTTGCGGGCGCTGCCGCGCGGCGGCATCGGCCGACGCTTCGGCGCGGCGCTGCTGACGATGCTGGACCAGGCCTACGGCCTGCGGCCCGAGGCGCACGCCTGGGTCGCGCTGCCCGAGGACTTCCACGCCCGCGTCGAGCTCCCCTGCCGCGAGGACCACGCGCCCGCGCTGCTGCTGGGCACGCGGCCGCTGCTGATGCGGCTGTGCGGCTGGCTGGCCGCGCGCCATGCGGGCGCCACCGGCGTCACGCTGCACTGGGTGCACGACTCGATGCGCGCCAAGGACGCCGGCGAAGGCGGTTGCCTCACGATCCGCACCGCCGAGCCGATCCGCGAGCTCGAACACTTCTGCCGGCTGATGGCCGAGCGCCTGGCCAAGACCCAGCTGCTGGCGCCGGTCGGTGAACTGCGGCTGGAGGCGGTCGGCGTGCAGGCGCTGGTGGAGGACAGCGGCTCGCTGCTGCCCGACGTGGTGCGCACCGGCGAGACGCTGTACCTGACCCTGGAACGCATCGCCGCGCGGCTCGGTCCTGAGCGCGTGCAGCAGCCGGTCCTGGGTGACGATCATCGACCCGAATGGCAGACGCGCTGGCGACCCTGCGGCGACGGCCGGACGACCTCCCGCCGCAAGGGTCGGCAGGCGGCGGTGCGCGCGCCGGCCGTGCCGGAGCCCGCCTTCCTGCTCGACCCGCCGCTGCGGCTGGCGGTGCGCGAGCACCGGCCGCACTACCAGGGCCCGCTGACGCTGCTCGTGGGACCGGACCGCGTCGAGGGCGGCTGGTGGGACCGCATCCCCGACACGAAGGCGCATCGCCAGGTCACCCGCGACTACTGGATCGCCGTCAACGAAAACGCCGGCGTGCTGGCCGTCTATCAGGAACGGCTGAGCGGGACGGGCAGCGGCGACGACGACAAGTCCGCCGTGCAGGCGTGGTTCCTGCACGGGATGTATGCCTGATCAGGCGCCCTCCGTTCTTACAGGCCGCTCACCATGTCCGCCCTCCCTGGCGCCTCGGTCCTTCCCGACTACGCCGAGCTGCGCTGCCTCAGCAACTTCAGTTTCCTGAAAGGCGCGAGCTGGCCCGAGGAACTGGTCGTGCGCGCCAAGGAGCTCGGCTACGCCGCGCTCGCGATCACCGACGAGTGCAGCATGGCCGGCATGGTGCGCGCGCACGTGGCCGCGAAGCAGCACGGCATGACGCTGCTGGTGGGCAGCCAGCTCCTCATTGAACCCAGCGGCGCCTCAGGGCGCGTCTCAGGCGCGGTCGGCGCGGTCGGCACGTTGGGCGCGTTGGGCGAGCAGGATGCGGAGGACGAAGACCCGTTCACGCTGGTGGTGCTGGCCTGCAGCCTGAACGGCTACGGCAACCTGTGCCAGTTCATCTCGCGGCTGCGGCGCTCGTCCGAGAAGGGCACCTACCGCTGCACGCGGGCCGACATCGGCCCGCAGACGCTGGACGACTGCGTCGTGATCGCCTGCCCGGACCGGCATGCGACGCCGGCGCAATTGCTGTCGATGGCGCGCTGGCTGCTGACGCGCTTCACCGGGCGTTGCTGGCTGGGCATCGACCAGCCCCAGCACGCCGACGACGAGATCCGCCTGCTGCGCCTGCGCGAGGCCGGCGCGCTGACCGAGATCCCGCTGGTGGCCGTCGGCGACGTCACCATGCATGTGCGCAGCCGCAAGCCGCTGCAGGACGTGCTGACGGCCACACGCCTGGGCAAGCCGCTGACCGAGTGCGGCCAGGCGCTGGACCGCAACGCCGAGCGCCACCTGCGCCACCGCGGCCGCCTCGCGCTCAGCTTCCCGGCGGACCTGCTCGCCGAGACGCTGCGCGTCGTCGAGTGCTGCGGATTCAGCCTCGACGAACTGCGCTACCACTACCCGTCCGAGGTCGTGCCCGACGGCCAGACGCCTGCCGGTCATCTGCGCCGCCTGACCTACGAGGGCGCGGGCCGTCGCTGGCCGGCGGGCGTGCCGGCCGCGGCCAGCGAGCAGATCGAGCGCGAGCTCGCACTGATCGAGGAACTGCGCTACGAGCACTACTTCCTGACGGTGGCCGACATCGTCCAGTTCGCGCGGTCGCAGGGCATCCTGTGCCAGGGCCGCGGCAGCGCGGCGAACTCCATCGTCTGCTACTGCACGCATGTGACCGAGGTCGACCCGGAGCGGATGCAGGTCCTGTTCGAGCGCTTCATCAGCAAGGAACGCAACGAGCCGCCGGACATCGACATCGACTTCGAACACGAGCGCCGCGAGGAGGTCATCCAGTACCTCTACCGCAAATACACGCGCGAACGCGCGGCGCTGGCGGCGGTGGTGATCTCCTACCGCGTGAAGAGCGCGCTGCGCGACGTCGGCAAGGCACTGGGCTTCGAGCCCGAGGTGCTGGACACGCTGTGCGGCAACCATCAATGGTGGGACGGCCAGACCATCGATGCGGAACGCCTGCGCGAGTCCGGACTCGACGCCGACGACCTCGCGGTACAGCAACTGGTCAAGATCACCTCGGAGCTGCTGGGCTTCCCGCGACACCTGTCGCAGCACCCGGGCGGCTTCGTGCTGACGCACGGGCCGCTGACGCGCATGGTGCCGGTGGAGAACGCGTCCATGCCGGACCGCACCGTCATCGAGTGGGACAAGGACGATCTCGATGCCGTCGGCCTGCTCAAGGTCGACGTGCTGGGACTGGGCATGCTGACGGCGATCCGCAAGACGCTGGACTTCGTCGGCAAGCGCCAGCGTTATCCGTTCGAACTGAAGGACATCCCGGACGGCGACGACGACACCTACCGGATGATCCAGCGCGCCGAGACCATCGGCGTGTTCCAGATCGAGAGCCGCGCGCAGCGCAGCATGCTGCCCCGGCTGAAACCGAAGGAGTTCTACGATCTGGTCATCGAGGTCGCGATCGTGCGGCCGGGACCGATCCAGGGCGGCATGGTTCATCCCTATCTGCAGCGCCGTCAGGGCTTCGAGAAAGTCGTTTATCCCCAGGGGCTGGAGACGGTTTTGAAGCGCACGCTGGGCGTTCCGGTGTTCCAGGAACAGGTGATGCAGATCGCGATGATCGCGGCGGGGTTTTCGGGGGGCGAGGCCGATGAGCTGCGACGCTCGATGGCTGCGTGGAAGCGCAAGGGCAACCTCGAGAAGTACCGCCAGAAGCTGATCGACGGGATGCGGGAACGGGACTACCCGGTGTCCTTCGCCGAGCAGATCTTCGAGCAGGTCAAGGGCTTCTCGGAATACGGCTTCCCGGAGTCGCACGCGGCCTCGTTCGCGCTGCTGGTCTACACGAGCAGCTGGCTGAAGCGCCATCATCCGGCCGAGTTCCTCGCGGGCCTGCTGAACGCGCAGCCGCTCGGCTTCTATTCGCCGAGCCAGTTGGTGCAGGAGGCCAGACGCAAGGGCGTCGACAAGGAGGCCGTCGAGGTGCTCCCGCCCGACGTGATGCACAGCGACTGGGATTGCACGCTGGAGCGCGCGGACGGCCGTGTCATCCGGCCGACGCAGCGTGGCGCCGCCGACACGATCGATGCCCTGCCGCTGGACGAGGACGGGATCGTCGTGGAGGACGATGGCGATCCCTTCCTCGACGCGGAGGAAGCGCTGGCGGCCGACGCGGCGCCCGTCAAGGTGCGATTGGGTTTGCGGCTCGTCAAGGGACTGCAGCAGTCCTCGGCCGCGCTGATCTGCCGGGAGCGTCGGAACGGGCCGTTCAACGACGCGGAGGATCTGGCGCGGCGCACGGGATTGAACCAGCAGCAGATGACAATGTTGGCGTCGGGCGATGCGCTGACCAGCATCAGCGGTCATCGCCGCCAGCAGATGTGGGACGCGGCCGCGCAGCACGCGCCGCCGCCCCTGCTGGCCTCGGCGCCGGTGCAGGAGGACTTCCTCGCGTTGCCCCAGGCGCCGGAGGGCGAGGAGATCGTCTTCGACTACGCCTCGCTGGGTCTGACGCTGCGCCGCCATCCGCTGGCGCTGCTGCGACCGCTGCTGCGCGAGCAGCGCTGGATGTCGGCCGAGGAACTGCGTGATCTGCCCGACGGCCGGCCGGCGCGGGGCTGCGGGATCGTGACGGTCAAGCAGCAGCCGGCGACGGCCAAGGGCACGATCTTCATCTCGCTGGAAGACGAGACCGGCGACATCCAGGTCATCGTGCACCGCGCGCTGTGGCAGCGGCAGCGCCATGTGATGCTGCATTCACGGCTGATGGCGGTGAAGGGCAAGTGGCAGCGCAGCGGCGACGTGCGCAACCTCATCGCCGGACACCTGCAAGACCTGACCCCGATGCTGGGACGGTTGAGGACGGAGAGCCGGGATTTTCATTGATCCGGTCCGACTGGGACTCAGGGGGCCCTTGCATCGAAGCCCAGCCGTCGCAGCCTTCGAATGGCGCCGCGGTCGAAGCTCATGAAAATCGAACCGCCGCGACGGCGCCCCTCAAAGGCAATGAGCCCATCGGCGAAGTCTCCCCCCAAGTCCAACACCTCGAGCCCTGCATCGGCTGCTTCCCTATCCACCTCGACTCGAGGAATCAGCAGCAACTGTCGGATCGCAAGGCCGATGTTCGCGGCGCTCACCGAAAATTGCGAACGCAGTACCCAGCACACCTCACACAAACTGGCGACCACGATGACGATCATGTCTGCGCCCTCGAACGCTTTTTCAACAGGCGCCTTTTGACACGGGTCATCATCGAGGACGATTCGACACAGCAAGTTGGTGTCGGCAGTCACCTTCATCACCGTTTCCCCGCCCAGCCGTTCTCGATCGCCTTCTTGATCTGCTTCAGCGACACAGGTTTCTTCCTCTTGCGCGTCCGATCCGCAAGGATTCCGACAATACTTTCGATGCGACTGCTCTTCCTGGTGACGTGCAGGATGCAGGTTCCGTTCGACCAGAAGTCGACATCGATCGCCTCCCCAGGCTCGAGGCCCAGATGCTGGAGGATCTCCGGCGGAATTCGAACTTCGTCAGGTGCGCAGTCGGTACTGATCTTCATCTTCGTCAACACAGCCACTCCTTCAACGCGGCACAACAACGTGCTCGATGAAGGAAAGCGTAGCCCTCAACGCCGCAGGAAAACCGCCTCTCCCTCTGACTTCCGTCAATGGTGGGAGAGATCGCAGGCCATCCCCCGGATGTAGGTCCCGTCCGACGATCACATGCGACCTTGTGGGGATGCCCGTGGAACGCGGCCTGCGGAAAGATCGACTCAACTGTCCTTCTGCCGACCTCGCCGCCGACCTCGCAGGTCACGCCGGAAAGGCGGCCTCAAGACCATGAAGAAGATCGCCGCCCTTCCCGATGCGATGCCCGTCCCGGCACCGGTCATCTGTTCCCCGTCCTGGGCCCTGCTCGGCATCGAGCCGCTGCGTGCCGCGATGGAATACGCCAGCTGCCGCATGATGGACCGCAGCGGCCATCCGCCCGGCGACGGACACCCCGTCATCGTGTTCCCCGGCCTGGCCGCGGATGCGCAGTCGATCGCGCCGCTGGTGGGCTTCTGCCACGGGCTCGGTTATGCGGCGCGCGACTGGGGACGCGGCATCAACACCGGTCCCACCGGCGACATCGACCTGTGGCTCGACACGCTCGCCGCCGACATCGAGGCGCTCGTCGCCGGACAGTCGCAGCCGGTCTCGCTGGTGGGCTGGAGCCTCGGCGGCATCTACGCCCGCGAGATCGCCAAACGCATCTCGCTGCCGGTGCGCCAGGTCATCACGATCGGCACGCCGATCACCGGCGAGGCGACGCAGACCAACGTCAGCTTGATCTACCGCTGGGTCAACGGCAGGCTGCCGGTGCTCGACGACGACTTCAAGTCGCGCCTCATCGCCGCGCCGCAGGTGCCGACGACCTCGATCTACAGCCGCAGCGACGGCGTCGTCGCGTGGCAGGCCTGCGTGCAGCCGGAGGACCATCCGATGGTCGAGAACGTCGAGGTCGACGGCAGCCATTGCGGCCTGGTCTGGAATCCCGCGGTGCTCAAGATCGTCGCGGACCGGTTGTCGCACGCGCCCGACACATGGCGGCCATACGATCCCCGCACGCCGCTCTCCACTCGTGCGATGAACTGAACGCCGATCGGACGTGCTGCCAAGAGGGGGATACGCCGACAAGTAGGAAAGCGAACCGGGCGGGGGCAATTGGGACTGAACCTCCCTCTACCTCAGCCGGCTGGTTCCATGTCGCTTCCCCTCATCTCCCACCATGAAGCTCTCGTCGTCGATCGTTTACACGGCTTTGTTTCCACGCAGGACATGGCGAAATATGCGCCTGCGGAGAATGAAGCAGTCCATCTCTTTCAACGTGCCGACCCCAACACATTGAGGGAGGCGCTCGCCTGCTTCCAGGCTTGCGAAGGCTACGTCCGACGCCACGCGCCGCTTGGGGAGTGTCCGCGTTTCGAATCCAGCTTGACGCGACGATTCCAGCAGTTGGAGCTCATGCTCAGGACATGTGAAGATGTTCGGCAGGCTCAAGACATCGCGGATGAGGCGCGCTCCATGGTGGCTTCCCTGGTCTTCCGATTCGGCCCGACGGCGGGAGAGATCTCCCTCAAATATCCTGAAGCTCCGCCCCGGAACTTGCCTGACTTGATGGAGTGTTTCGCGGGGCTGCCGGAGCGTCTCCATCACGCGACTCACCTGTTGCACCAGGCTCGGGCGGTTGATCCGACGCAGCCCGAGGCGAGAAGCCTTGTGATGGCGCTTTATCAACAGGCACTCGATGAAGACTCGATGTACACCTCCGCAGCCAAGATGCACCGTTACGGTCCCTCTATCGACGCCCTGATCGATGCGGCAAGGACGGGCCGCTCCTTCGACGATGTGCGCCAGAGCATGTTGCCCTTCCAGGGCTCGCGACTCCACGGTACCTCGGTATGAATCGATGAGTCTCCACCGGACCGCGCGAGCGCGGTCCGGCAATGCTTCATCTGATCAGCGCGATCAGGATGATGATGGGAATGGGCACGCCCAGGAAAAAGAGCAGCAACGATCGCATGTGAGTTCTCCTTGTCTTAACCGATGAGGTCGCGTTGCCGGCCGCCGACGGTGGCCAGCAGGCTCGCGGTGAACGCGCCGATCAGCAGCGCGACAACCATCCACAAGGCCGTCGTCAACGCCGTCTTGCGGGCGGCATCTGCGGCTTCGCGGGCACGGGTTTCCAGCGCCTGCGCCTCGGTGCGGGCGCGTTGCAGCGTCTCGGTGACGCGCCGCTCCGCTTCCGCCTGGCTGAGGCCGGTGCGTTGCGCCACCAGTTGCCCGGCGGCGCGCGTGTCTTCCGGCGACAGCGTGCCGCCATCCCGCACGGCACGGACCAGCAGACGATTCAGCGTTGCCGACGATTGCTCGTCGGCGTGGACCATGGACGCGTCCGGCCAGGCACGCAGCGTCGCCGGATTGACCCCGGCGGGCGCTGCGGACGGCGCCGGCGCGGTGGTCGACGCGGTCGCCGAAGGACGCAGCAGCGTGTCCACGTAGTAGCCGAAATCGCCGCTGCCGAGCGCGGTCCGGGCCGAAGTGCCCGAGGCACCGCCCTTCGCACCGGGCTCATCGCCAGCCGTCGCGACGGCCCCCGCAGCAGCCGCACCGGTGGCCGCCGTTCCAGCCGCCACCGCCGCCCCCTTCGCCCCGATCCCGGCGATGGCGCCGACCGAGGCGGTCAACACGGCTGCCGTGAACAGGGTGGCCACGGCCCAGGACAGCATCCCATGCGCCGTGTCGCGGAAATGCACCTCGTTGGGGTCGGTATCGCGCCAGCGGACCCGCAGTCGGCCGGCAAGATAACCGCCGAGTCCGGATGCCGCGAGCTGCGTGAACGCCAGCCACACGATGCCCGCCACACCCAGCGCCGCGGCGCTCGCACCGTCGTTGGCCCAGGGCGACACGGCGGACAGCCCCAGACCCGCGCCCAGCAGCAGCAGGATCAGAGACAGCGCGGCAGCGGCCGTGGCCCCGGCCAACACCGCGCCCCACGACACCGCGGAATTCGACGTGCGGGGTGCGACGACCCCGTCCACGCCGGCCTCACCTGGATACCAGGCTTCATTCTTTGCCACCATGGCAGTCCCCTCGAGTTGTGATGCCGAGCTACAGGCAAGGGGCGGGCCTGACGTTTCGTTACCGACCTTCCTGCGCATCGTGCGGCGCTGTGCGGGCGCGCCTTCACGACCCCTTCACTGCCCTCGCCGCGGCACGTCGCTCGCGTTGTCACTCGCTCACGTAACGCCCGTTACGCCAACCCCGTCACACCGCGCAGGCACGCGGCGCAGAATGCACCTCCGATGACTGCGTCCACTGCCCCCGCCCCTGCGGCCCTGCCGACTGCCGATCAGTCCCTGCATCTCATCCAGCTGCTGCCGCAGGGCCTGCGCATCGACGGTCAACCCGAACTGCGCAGCCGCCTGCTGCCGCGACTGATCGCCGCGCTGCTTCAGGCGCATGAGCAAGGCCTCGCCCGCGTCGACAGCCCCTGCTCGCGCGCCGAACTGCGCGAGCGCATCGCCGGCATGGCCGAACTGCACCGCACCCAGGTCTGGCGCGCGCTGGCGCTGCTGGACGACAGCCCGCTGGCCGCGCTGATCGAAGCCAGCGCCCGCAGCAGCGGACCCTTCTGGCTCAACGCCGCGCTACTGTCGGGCTGCCGCGTCGAGATCGACGGCGAAGCGGCCACCGGCGAGGCGCTCGCGCGCTGGCTCGGCCAGCAGCGCCCGGTGCGCGCGCCCGCCGCCGCGCCGCTGCTCCCGCTGGCTTACGCCGAGGCCCTCGCCCGCGCCGACTACCTGCTCGACCGCGGCGAGCTCTATCCCGCCCGCCTCGCACTGCAGCAGGCCGCGCCGCACGTTCCGCCGGGCGACGACGCCGCCGCCGCCGCGCTCGGCCTGCGCCGCGCCCGCATCGCGCGCCGGCTGGGCGACTGGGCGGCGCTGCAGGATGAACTGCGCGAACTCGGCCAGACGCTCAACAACGGCCACCTGCCGCGCCCGGAACGCCGCCAGCTCCGCGCCCGCGTCGCGATCCTCGCCGCCTGGCACTGGTTCGGCAGCCTCGGACAGGCGGCGCCGGCGCTGGACAAGCTCGACGAGGTCGACCCCGACGTGCTCGCCGCCGATTCCACGCTGCGCTGCGACCACGGCAACCTGCGTGGCATCGTGCTGCGCGACCTCGCCATTGCGCGCGGCGACGCGGCGCTCGCGGCGCAGTCGCTGGCCAGCCTCGGCGAGGCGCTGCGCAGCGCCTCGCTGGCGGGACTGCCCGATGCGCTCCAGGTCTGCGCGGCCAACCTGTCCAACGCGCTCGGACGGCTCGCCGAAGCCGCGCTGCTGCCGACGGACGGGCCCGGCGTGGAGGACGCGCTGCGCTGGCTGCTGCTCAGCGACGCACTTTGCGCGCGCTGGCAGCTCGGCCGCAGTTCACTGCTGAACACCATCTTCCTGTTGCGGCTCGCGACGCTCGGCGGTCTGAACTTCGCGGCGCTCCAGCGCCTGGCGACCACGCAAGGACTGCCCCTGCCGGCGACCTCGTTCGGCGACCTCGCGGCGCAACGCTGGGCCTCCTGCCGGGCGAGGCAGTCCCAGATCCCCGCCGACCAGCGCTGCGCGTTCCTGCTGCTTTGGGCACGCCACGCACTCGACGAAGGCGACGCGTTCAGCGCCACCGACCTCGTCCGCCAGGCACGGCTGCAAGCGCGCAAGCTTCGCGATGAAGGAGCGCGACGGCGCTACCTCGACGAGGCGGAAACGCTGATGCCGCAGTCGCGGAGGGCGTGAATCGCCGGAATACGGCGAGAGGCCAAGCGCGGGCACTCCACGACGTGGGGGGCATCGCGTCCGCGAACCCCCCACATCATTCCGGCCCCACCCGCACTCGCTGTGATCGGGTCTTGCCGGAACGGGCGGAGCAGGCGCAACAGGCGTAACGGGACTTCGACGACTTCGGGAGAAGCGGACTTCGCACACTGGCGATATCCCTCATCCATCGGAGACCGCCATGTCCTTTCCCCGTGTGATGGCGAGCGCCCTGCTCGCCTGCCTCGCGCTCACCGCCTGCCGCGCCTCGATCGCGCAGACCACGCCCGCCGACCAGCGCGAGCGCTGGGAGACCCGCCCCGAGCTGCAACGCCACTTCGATGAACTGGGAACGAAGGGCACGCTCGTCGTCCTCGATACCCGCGCGCATCGCTGGATCGCGTCGGACAGCGTCCGCGCCTTCGAAGGCTTCCTGCCGGCCTCGACCTTCAAGATCCCGATGTCGCTGATCGCGCTGGAGACCGGCGCCGCCGTCGACGAGACGCAGCCCTTCAAGTGGGACGGCACCCAGCGCCGCATCGACGACTGGAACCGCGATCAGACCTTGGGCTCGGCCTACACGGTCTCGGCGGTCTGGGTGTTCCAGTCGCTGGCACGGCAGATCGGCCAGCCCACGGTGCAGCAGTTCGTGCGCGACTTCCGCTACGGCAACGCCGTTGCCGGTCCGATCGGCGACCGCTTCTGGCTGGACGGCGACCTGCGCCTCTCGGCGGTCGGCCAGATCGAGTTCCTGCGCCGCGTGCATGACCGCGCGCTGCCGCTGTCCGACCGCACGTACGACATCGCGCGCAAGGTGATGCTGCGCGACCAGGGCCCGGGCTGGCGTCTCTACGCGAAGACGGGTTGGGCCGACGGCGCGCCGGGGCTCGGCTGGTTCGTGGGCTGGTCGGAGCAGGACCGCGACGCGCGCCCGGTCTACTTCGCCCTTAACATGGACATGAAGGATCCGGCCTTCTCGCAGAAGCGCGTGGAGATCGTCCACCAGGTGCTGCGCAAGATGGGCGCGATGGACGCGACCGGCGCCCCCGGGGAGCGATGACCGATACTGCCGGATCGTCATTGAATCCGGATTGGACGCCCCGATGAAGTTCCGTTCCCTTGCCCGCCTGGCCGTTGTTCCCGCGCTGCTGCTGACGGCCGGTCTGGCGCAGGCCCAGGTCGTCGTCGCCGATGCCTGGGTGCGCGCCACGGTGCCGCAGCAGAAGGCCACGGGCGCCTTCATGCAGATCAAGTCGCCGACGGACGTGAAGCTGATCTCGGTCAGTTCGCCGGCCGCGGGCGTGGCCGAGGTGCACGAGATGGCCATGGACGGCGACGTCATGCGCATGCGGGCGGTGAGCGCGCTGGCGGTGCCCGCGGGCAAGCCGGTGGCGCTCAAGCCGGGCGGTTATCACGTGATGCTGATGGACCTCAAGGGGCCGCTGAAGACCGGCGACGCCGTGCCACTCACGCTCGTGTTCGAAGGCGCGGACAAGTCCCGCTCGACGGTCACGGTCCAGGCCCCCGCAAGGACTGGCCCCGTCGCGTCGCCGGACGCCAAGGACCCGCACGCGGGTCACGGCGACCACAAGCATTGAGCGAAGTCTCCCGGCGCGTCAGCGCCTGAGTCCCTCCGCCAGGTGATCCACCAGCGCCTTCAGCCGTTGCGGCAGGAAGCGCTGGCTGGGCATCAGCGCGTGCAGCGGCATGGTCCGCCCAACCCAGTCCGGCAGCACCTCGACCAGCGCGCCGCTGGCGAGGCTGTCGCGGATGTCCAGGCAGCTCTTGTAGGTCAGCCCCCGCCCTTCGAGGGCCCACTGGTGGGCGATGCCGCCGTCGTCCGCCGTGCGTCGGCCCTGCACGGTGACGTCCAGCGGCGCGGCCTGCATCGCGTCGCGGCGCCAGAAGCGCCACTCGCGCTCCAGCCGGTCGCCGATCTTGAAGCGGATGCAGTCGTGTTGCGTCAGCTCGCCGGGATGCGACGGCCGCCCATGCCGCTGCAGGTAGTCCGGTGACGCCACCAGCAGCCGGCGGCCGTCGTGCAACTTGCGCGCCACCAGCCGCGAGTCGGCCAGTTCGCCGTAGCGCAGCGCGAGGTCGACCTCGTCGCGCACGACGTCCTGCAGCGCGTCGCCGACGTTGAGCTGCAGCTCGATCCCCGGATGGCGATCGAGGAAATCGTCCAGCAACGGCAGCACGATGCGCCGCGTCAGGTCGCTCGACGCGCTGACGCGTATCCGGCCGCGCAGCGCCGTCGCGCCCCGCCCCTTGGCCGCCGCGTCGTCGCCGCCCTCGGTGACCAGCGCGAGGCCTTCGTCCAGCAGTTCGAGCGCGCGCTGCGCGTAGTCCCTCAAGCGCTCGCCGGCGGCGGTCAGGCGCAAGGCCCGGGTACTGCGCTCGGCCAGCCGCACGCCCAGCCGCGCCTCCAGCTTCTTCAGCATCGCGCTGGCGGCCGCGGGCGTGATGCCCATCTCCCGCGACGCCGCCGTCAGGCTGCCGCCGCGCGCGCATTCGATCAGCAGGCGCAGTTCGGCGGTGTTCTCGATGTCCATGGCGGCCCTTCCTTCGTCGATCTTCAATCGGACGTTGAAACTGATAGCAATTCAGCGCCCTTCATTGATTCTGCCGGAAGGTTCACCATTCGTTCCCACAGCATCCCGCTCCTCCCGCCTTTCCCTTCCTACCGAACCCCGGAGTCCTGCCATGAAAGCCGTCGGCTACTTCAAGTCCCTGCCCATCACCGAGGCCGAGTCGCTCATCGACCTCGACCTGCCCACGCCCGCCCCCGGTCCCCAGGACCTGCTGGTCGAGGTCAGCGCCGTCGCCGTCAATCCGGTCGACACCAAGATCCGCGTCCGCCGCGCCAGCCCCGACGGCACGACGCCGGTGGTCCTCGGCTGGGATGCCGTCGGCACGGTGCGCGCCATGGGCCCCCAGGTCTCCGGCTTCGCCATCGGCGATCGCGTCTGGTACGCCGGCGACATCACGCGTCCGGGCAGCAACGCGCAATTCCAGTGCGTCGACCACCGCATCGTCGCGAAGGCCCCCGCGTCGCTCAGCGACGCCGAGGCCGCCGCGCTGCCGCTGACCGCCATCACCGCCTGGGAACTGCTGTTCGACCGTCTGCAGGTCCAACAGCAGACGGAGCGTCCGGTCAGCCTGCTGGTCACCGGCGCGGCCGGCGGCGTGGGGTCCATCCTGGTCCAGCTGGCGCGCCGCCATGCGCACCTGACCGTCATCGGCACCAGCTCCGAGCCGGAGGGCGAAGGCGGCAAGTGGCTGCACGCACTGGGCGCCCACCACGTGATCAACCACCGCGATGCGCTCGCACCGCAGATCGCGGCGCTGCAGAAGTCCGGCGTGCCGCCGCTGCGCTATGTCACCAGCCTGACCCACACGCCGCAGCATTTCCAGGGCTTCATCGACGCGCTGGAACCGCAGGGCAAGCTGGCGATGATCGACGACTTCGGCCCGCACGATCTGGACGTGATGGCGCTGAAGGGCAAGTCGCTGTCGCTGCACTGGGAACTGATGTTCACCCGCAGCATGCATGCGACCCACGACATCGCCGCGCAGGGCCGCCTGCTGAGCGAGGTCGCGGCGCTGGTCGACGCCGGGAAGATCCGCACCACCCTGTCCGACGTGGTCGGGACGATCTCCGCCGACAGCCTCAAGCGCGCCCACGCCTTGCAGGAAAGCCAGCGCCAGCGCGGCAAGCTCGTGCTGCAGGGTTGGCCCGCCTGAGCTTCGTGCGCTGTACGGCTTGCGTTGCGCGCTTGCCGCACTCGCCGTCACAACTGTGACGTCTTACCGCCCCGGCCCGCCGGGGCGTTTTCATTCGTGGGGATTCCCGGGAAAACCTCCAGTGCGCGCGCCCTCCGCGCAGGCGATACCTCCGGACTCGGACGCCACACCGCAGTTCCGGCGACAAAGTCAACGGCCGACACCGGCCACGAAGAACAAGAGGGATCGTCATGAACATCCGCAAGGTCCTGGCCGACGTCGTGGGCGCCACGCTGCCGGCCGCCCTGCTGTGCGCCATCGCGCCGGCCGCCGCCGCCGCCACCATCGGCGTCATCCTGCCCGGCAGTTATCCGAGCACGACCCAGGCCGAGGAGCTCCAGCTCGGCATGACGCTCGCGCTCAAGACCTGGCCCGGCGACGCCGCGCCCAAGCTGATCGTCAAGGACAGCGGCTGCGACGCCCGCAAGGCGCTCGCCATCTCGCAGGAATTCATCGCGGCCAAGGTCGACGTCGTGCTGGGCAACTGGTGCGAGATCAATGCCGGCGCGGACGCGCTGCGGGTGGCGGGCATCCCCTTCATCTCCAGCAACGCGGAACGGATGAAGGACCAGGACCTGCAGCTGCAGCTGGGCCGCATCGAACTCAACACCGGCGAGAAGATCGCCGCCGACCTGCGCCGCCAGACCGGCCTGCGCATCAGCGCGCGGACCTCGTGCTGGATGGACTTCGACGCAACCTTGTCGGAGCGCGTCGACGCGGTGCTGTGCCCCGTGCTGACGATCGATCGCGGCCGCTGGGACCAAGTGGCCAACACCTACGGCGCCGCGTTCCGCAAGCCGTTCACGGCCTCGGCCGCGCGCGGCTACGCGGCGATGGAGGTGGCGCTGAACTACCTCCGCCGCGCCAAGGGCATGAAACCCGCCGCGGCGCTGAAGGAAACGTCCTCGATGGCCACCCTGCTCGGCCCCGTTCCCGCGCTGGACGCGCCCGCGCCGACGACGGCGCTGCAGCTGGTGTTCCGCCACGACCTGCCCAAGCTCAATCCGCAGCAGTCGCAGACCCTGGACAAGCTGGTCAAGACCAAGGGCTGCGGCTGCCCCGGCGGCACGCTGCGCAACGGTTGCCCGCGCGATGCGGGCCCGTGGGGCGAGTTGCCCTTCGTCGTTCGCGGCGGTGGCACGCCGGCCGCCTGCGCGAAACCGATCGGGGTGCTGGAGCTCTGATCAGCGCAGCAGCTTCGCCGCGATGCGAAGCGCGATCTCGATCAGCGAGGGCGCCGCGTCCGCGGCCTCCGACCACCCGTCGGCGGACCAGCCGCGCCGACCGCTCCGCTCGCGACGGTCGTTCTCCTCGTCGTAGCGCTTCTCGAGTTCGCCCTTCCAGAACAGGCCGTGCCTGCCGCCGGCCGGGTCGCGCTGCTCGAAGCGGTACGACGCCAGCCGCTCGCGGCGTTCGCGCTCCAGCTGCGCGTCGGCTTCGTCCCCGTCATGCTCGAGGGCGTCGAGCAGCGGTCCCAGGTCGTCCATCGTCGGCGCCGCCACGGTGTGATGGCAGCGTCCGCATCTCGTCTCGCGCGTCGGGTCCATCGGCGCGCCGCATCCGCGGCAGGCCCAGCCGACCGGCCTGCCGCCATTGGGCATCAGCAGCGGCTCCGACGGCGGGCGCCGGCGCAGCGCATTCGCCAGGCGCGGCATGTCCACCATCAGCAGCGGGCTCTGGCACCAGGCGCAATCCTCGCTCCGGCCGTCGGCGGGGCCACCGCAGCTCAGGCACAGGAACTCGCGCTTCTCGGCCTGCAGGGCGTAGCGCTCGCCCGGCAGCAGCGGACGCACCAGACCGCGCTCGGCCAGCATCCCCGCCTCGCTGTGCAGATGGCCGCCGCAATGGCCGCATTCCAGCACCGGGAAGCGTCCGTAACGCGTGAGGTTGCGGACCTCCTTCAAGGTCTTCGCGCACAGCGGGCAGGCGCGGTTCGGCTGATGCGGGCGGTCGTTCCGGCGCAGGCGGTTCAGATCCCGCAGCAGCTGGATCCAGGCCGCCGTCGACAGATGCACCGACTCGCGCGCATCGAACCAGACCAGGCCGCAAGGCTCACAGTGGTCGATGTCCACCGTCGCCGGCGCGTGGTGCCCGGGCAGCGCCACGTGGCGCATCGGCTCCCGGCACTGCGGGCAGTCGATGAACGCGCCCTTGCGCAGCGGCAGGTCGCGGTCCATCGCCAGCGGCGGCAGCGCCGGCGGCTGATCGGGCACGGTATCGGCAAACCCGTTGCCCGGCGCTCGGCCCGGCGACGCGGTCGGGGGGGTCGGAGAGGTCGGCAAGGACATGTCGGACATTCTGGTCCCTGCGGAGATCGCCCCGATGGGGGGTTGCGCGGCGTCCCGAGGTCGGCGTGGCGCACCGCACACGGCCGGTCCGCCGCCTATAGTCCGGTTTTCGGAGAGCGGCGGGCGTCAGGCCCCGTCGCGTGACGACAAGGAACGCCCATGGTCAAGAAGCAACAGAAGACGGCCGCGCCCCAGCCGGCGCAAGGCCGCCGCAAGAACAGCGCACCCGCGTCATCTGCGTCGCCCGCCTCGAAGCGTGTGGTCGACACGCCGTTCGCGGAGCAGGTCCGGACCTCGGCACAGCAGATCTGGTCGGCCGGCCTGGCCGCGTTCGCCAAGGCGCAGGAGCAGGGCGGCGTGGCCGTCGGCAAGGCGGAGGCAAAACCCGGCACCGCCGCGCACCGGATGAGCGACCTGGCCGGCGAGGTCGGCGCGCGCGCCGGTCAGCATTGGGACAAGCTGGAAGCGATCTTCGAGGACCGCGTGGCGCGGGCGCTCGCGCGGCTGGGCATGCCGGCCGCGGACGAAGTCGCGCAGCTGAAGGCGCGTGTCGAGACGCTGTCCGCGGAGGTCGCCCTGCTGCGCGCCGCTCAGCCCGGCAACGCACTGCGGAAGCCGGCCGCGAAGCAACCCGCCGAGAAGACACCGGTCGCGAAGAAGCCTGCGGCGAAGACAGCCAGGCCCTCCAAGAGCGACAAGAGCGGCAAGGGGGTCAAGGGCGGCAAGCGCACGACCTGACCCCACCCCGCCCGCGGGTGGTGTGCACTCCGTCACGAAAGGTATCGCGCTCCCCAGCGCCCAGGGGGATGGCACCCGGGCTCCGGTCTCGAACAATTCGACACAGGCGCGGACCTTCCTGCGCACCCTTGTCGAACTCCCGAGCCCATCCCATGAAGCGCCTGATCACTGCCCTCCTGTTCGCAGCCCCGCTGGCCGCCCTCGCGGCGCCGGTGAACCTGGTCAACAACGGCGGCTTCGAGTCGACCACGGTCGCTTCCGGCAGCTGGACCGTCGTCAACAGCGCGGCGGGCTGGACCGTCGGACCGAACGGCCTGGAGATCCGCAACAACGTCTCGGGCAGCGCCTTCGCCGGCAGCAACTTCGCCGAACTGGACACCAGCGCCAACAGCTGGATCAGCCAGGCCCTGAACACCGTCGCCGGCCAGACCTACTCGCTGAGCTTCGCCTATGCCAACCGCCCGGACAACCTCGGCGCCGCCAGCAACGGCCTGTCCTGGAGCATCGGTAGCCTGACCGGCACCGTCGGCGACAACACCGACTCGTCCTGGGCCACCTTCTCGACGACCTTCGTCGGCACGGGCAGCCCGATGACGCTGCGCTTCGCCGCGGTCGGCCGCAGCGACGGCTACGGCACCTCGCTGGACAACATCAGCGTCAACACCATCGCCGGCAATGCCGCCGCCGTGCCGGAGCCCGAAAGCCTCGCGCTGATGCTGGCCGGCCTGGGCGCGCTGGGCGTGGTCCTGCGCCGCCGCAAAGCGGCCGGCAAGGCCTGACCCCGCTGCAAGCCATTTGCAAGTCAGACGACAGCATCTCGAGTCCTCGACGACTCGTTGGGAGCGCCGTGGGTAGAGACCGCGGACGCGCAAGAAGAAAAGGGCACCCCTCGCGGGGGTGCCCTTTTTCGTTGGCGTCGGATGAGCGCCGCCGCGATGCTCAGCCGAGGTAGCGCGATTCGAGGTGCCGGCGGAAGTGCGCCGGATTGAGCGCCTCGCCGCTGGCGCGCTGCACCAGCTCGGGCGTCTCCCAGCGGCTGCCCTGCGTCCACACGCGCGTCTTCAGCCAGTCGAAGACCGGGGCGAGTTCGCCGCGCGCGATCTCCGCGTCCAGCGCCGGACGCTCGCGGCGCATCGCCGCGAACCATTGCGCCGCGTACATCGCGCCCAGCGTGTAGCACGGGAAGTAGCCGAAGAGACCGCAGCCCCAGTGCACGTCCTGCATGCAGCCGTCCTTGTAGTTGCCGCGCGTGTCCACACCCAGCAGTTCCTGCATCTTTGCGTCCCACAGCGCGGGGATGTCCTCGACCTCGATCCGGCCCTCGATCAGCGGACGTTCGATCTCGTAGCGCAGGATCACGTGCGCCGGGTAGGTCACCTCGTCGGCGTCCACGCGGATGTAGCCTGGCGCCACGCGCGTCATCAGCTTGTGCAGGTTCTCGGCGGCGAAGCCGCGCTGCGTGCCGAGGTGGCGTTCCACCAGCGGCTGCAACAGGCCGGCGAAACCGGGATGCGAGGCCAGCTGCATCTCGAAGGACAGGCTCTGGCTTTCGTGCAGACCCATCGAGCGCGCGCCGGCCACCGGCAGGCCCAGCCATTCGCGCGGCAGGTTCTGCTCATAACGGCCATGGCCGGTCTCGTGGATGGTGCCCGTGAGGCTCTGCAGGAAGCTGTCGTCGCGGTAACGCGTCGTCATCCGCACGTCCTCCGGCACGCCGCCGCAGAACGGATGGGCGCTTTCGTCGAGGCGTCCGGCCTCGAAGTCGAAGCCCAGCAGCTTCATCGCGTCCAGGCCCAGCGCGCGTTGCGACGCGGCGGGGAACGGGCCCTGCGGATGGACCACGCTGTCGGTCGACTGGCGCGCCATCACCTCGCGGATCAGGCCGGGCAGCCATTGGCGCAGATCGCCGAACACGCGGTCGATGTCGGCGGAACGCATGCCGGGCTCGTACTGGTCGAGCAGCGCGTCGTAGCGGCTCAGGCCCGAGTCGTCGGACAGGTACTGCGCCTCTTCGCGCGCGTAGCGCACGACCGGGCGGAGGTTCTCGACGTAACCGGCCCAGTCGTTCGCGGCCCGTTGGCTGCGCCACGCATGTTCGCAGTGGGAGTTGGCCAGCGAACGCGCTTCGACGAGCCGCTGCGGCACCGCGTTGGCCGAGCGCCACACGCGGCGCATCTCGCGCAGCGAGGCGCGCTGGAAGTCGTCGAGCGGCTCCTGCGCGGCGTCGTCGAGCAGCTGACGCAGCGCAGGATCGGTGCCGAGCTGATGGAGCAGTCCGCCCATCTCGGCGAGCGCTTCCGCGCGCGCCTGCGCGCCGCGCGTCGGCATGAAGGCGGATTGGTCCCACGAGGCGATCGACTGCAGGTGGGAAAGCCGGTGGATGCGCTGATGGCGCTGGCACAGGGCGTCGTAGGCCGGGGTGCTGGGGGTGCTCATGGCGGGGTCTCCTGTCGGTGCCCCGGATTGTGCAAGCTGGCAGGCGCTCTTGCGGCCGTCACCCCCGAAGTGGCGAGGGCGTCGGTACGCTCAGTCGAAAATCGCGACGCCGATGCCCGTCATCAGGAGGTAGCGCATGAACTTCCCGACCGCCATGTAGGCCACGCAGGGCCAGAACGGCAGCCGCAGCCATCCCGCGAGGGCGCATAGCGGATCGCCGACGAGGGGCAGCCAGCTCATCAGGCAGGTCTTTGCGCCGAAACGACGCAGCCAGCCGAGCACACGCTGGTCGCGCGGCGTGTGATGCACGGCGGCTTCGTAGGCGCGTTCCGCGCCGTAGCCCATCCACCACGTGATCGCGCCGCCTATCGTGTTGCCCACGGTAGCCACGAGGATCGCGGGCCAGAACAGCTCCGGCTTCGCATGCACCAACAGCAGCACGACGGGTTCCGATCCCATCGGCAGCAGCGTCGCCGAAATCAGCGCGACGACGAACACCGCGCCCAACCCCACCTGGGGCAGAGACAGGGTCTCCAGCATCAGGTGAATCATCTGTTGCAGCCAAGCTTCCATGCGTGGGATTATCTGAAGACCATGTCCTTGCGCCGCCTAGCCGTTTCGTCGTTCGCGTTGATCGGCCTGGCCGTCGCCGGTCCGGTCACCACCGGATCGTCGCCCGGGTCGTCCCTGTTCGGCGGCGCGGCGCTGGCGCAGACCGCGCCGCCCTCCGCCGCCGTACAGGCAAGCGCGGCGCCCGGCACCGCGACGTCCCCGCCCTCGCCCATCGCCGGCTGCCCCATGCTGGTCGCCTCCGGCAACCCGCAGTACCCGCCCTACCTGTGGCGTGATCCGTCCGACGAGCAGAAGCTGGTCGGCGCCAACGCAGACATGATGCAGTGGCTCGCGGTCGAGATCGGCATCCCCATCGAGACCCGCTACGTCGGTCCCTGGGGCCGCGTGCAGGAGGAGATGCGCGCCGGTCGCATCGACCTGATCGCCGGTGCGTTCTTCACCCTGCCGCGCACCGAGTACATGGACTACTTCCATCCCGCGTTCCGCGAGACGCGCAGCGTCATCTGGACGCGGACCGCGGCACCGGTGGCCTACAAGCGCTGGAGCGACCTGGCAACCAAGCAGGGCGTGACGGTGATCAACAACAGCTTCGGCGTGGAGTTCGACAACTACGCGCGCCAGTCCTTGAAGATCAGCCAGGTCGCCAGCATCGAGCAGGCGATCCTGATGCTGCAGCGCGGCCGCGCCGACTACCTGATCTACGAGGACACGCCGGCCGAGGCCTATGCGGCGCGCAACGGCGGTCCGGCGATCCAGCCGCTGATGCCGGCGATCGCGCGCGAGGGCCTGTACCTGACGCTGGCCCACCGTTCCCGCTGCAACACGCCGGAGCTGCGGGGCCGCATCGCCCGCGCCGTCTACAAGCTGTCGCAGGACCGCGTGATGGCCCGTTTCGTCGACCAGGGCTTCGTCCTCTGGCGCAAGCAGCCCTCGCTCTGACGGGGGCCGACGGGGGCACGTCGAGGCGGTATACTTCTGCCTCTTTTTTGTGCAACCGCCTCGCTGTTCCCCGATGTCCACGCCGCCGCCCGGCTCCCTTGTGCTGGGTCCCTACGTCCTGCCGAACCGTCTGTTCGTCGCCCCCATGGCGGGTGTGACCGACCGGCCCTTCCGCGTGCTGTGCAAGAAGCTCGGCGCGGGTTATGCGGTGAGCGAGATGGTGACCTCGCGCAAGGACCTGTGGAACAGCCTGAAGACCTCGCGCCGCGCGAACCATGAGGGCGAGTCGGCGCCGATCTCCGTGCAGATCGCCGGGACCGATGCGTCGATGATGGCCGAGGCGGCCGCCTATAACGTGGATCGCGGCGCGCAGATCATCGACATCAACATGGGCTGCCCGGCCAAGAAGGTCTGCAACAAGTGGGCCGGTTCGGCGCTGATGCAGGACGAGGCGCTGGCGCTGGAGATCGTCGAGGCGGTGGTCGCCGCGTGCGCGCCGCGCGGCGTGCCGGTCACGCTGAAGATGCGCACCGGCTGGTGCCAGGCGGAGAAGAACGCGGTCGCGCTGGCCCGCGCGGCGGAGTCCGCCGGCGTGGCGATGGTCACCGTGCACGGCCGCACGCGCGAGCAGGGCTACAGCGGCCGCGCGGAGTACGACACCATCGCCGCGGTGAAGGCCGCGCTGCGCATCCCCGTGGTCGCCAACGGCGACATCGACACGCCGCACAAGGCCCGCGAGGTGCTGGCCGCGACCGGCGCCGACGCGATCATGATCGGCCGCGCGGCGCAGGGCCGGCCGTGGATCTTCGCGGAGATCGCGCACTTCCTGGCCACCGGCGAGGAACTGCCCGCGCCGCGCATCGCGGACGCCAAGGGCTGGCTGATCGAGCACCTGCACGACCACTACGCGCTGTACGGCGAACTCACCGGCATGCGCAGCGCGCGCAAGCACATCGGCTGGGCCGTGCGGGCGCTGCCCGGCGGCGAGGACTTCCGCCGCCGCATGAACACCCTCGAGACCTGCGACGGCCAGGTCCGCGCGCTGACGGACTGGCTGGACGCGCTGGCGGACGACCATGACCGCCTGCCCTACCTGCCGACAGCCGATGACGCCATCGACGGCGCCCTCGACGACGCAGACACCGACGCAGCCGCCGCCGCGAACGACGAACACCAAGACCAAGAAAGAAGGCTCACGGCATGACGCCCAAACCGATCGACTCCTGCATCCGCGAGAACCTGGAGGTCTACTTCAGAGACCTCGGCGGCGAAGTGCCGCACTCGATGCACGAGATGCTGATCCGCCTCGTCGAGAAGCCGCTGCTGGAAGTCGTGATGCAGCACAGCGACGGCAACCAGAGCAAGGCCGCCGAATGGCTGGGCATCAACAGAAACACGCTGCGCCGCAAGCTCGTCGAACACAAGTTGATCTAGCCCACCGCTACCGGCTCCCGCCGCCCCCTCAAGGGGACGAGCCCAGGAGCCCGGGCAAAGCCGGTTCTCCGCGCCCGCTTGGCCCTTACCCGAATCCCCCGCTTCCAAGGAATGTTCATGGCTCAACTCACCGCCCTGATCTCGGTCTCCGACAAGACCGGCATCGTCGATTTCGCCAAGGCGCTGCACGCGCTGGACGTGCGTCTGCTGTCCACCGGCGGCACCGCCAAGCTGCTGGCCGACGCCGGCCTGCCGGTGACCGAGGTCGCTCAGCACACCGGCTTCCCGGAGATGCTGGACGGCCGCGTCAAGACGCTGCACCCGAAGATCCACGGCGGCCTGCTGGCCCGCCGCGACCTGCCGGAACACGTCGCCGCGATCCAGCAGCACGGCATCGACACGATCGACATCCTGGCGGTCAACCTGTACCCGTTCGAGGCCACCGTCGCCAAGCCCGGCTGCACGCTGGAGGACGCGATCGAGAACATCGACATCGGCGGTCCGGCGATGGTCCGCAGCGCGGCCAAGAACTGGAAGGATGTGACGGTGCTGACCGACGCGTCGCAGTACGCGCAGGTGCTCGAGGAGCTGAAGGCCGACGGCAAGACCAGCGACAGGACGCGCTTCGCCGCGTCGGTGGCCGCCTTCAACCGCATCGCGCAGTACGACGCCGCGATCAGCAACTACCTGAGCGCGCGCCTGGAAGACGGCTCGCTGTCCGAGTACCCCGCGCAGATGAACAGCAGCTTCATCAAGGTGCAGGACCTGCGCTACGGCGAGAACTCGCACCAGACCGCCGCGCTGTACCGCGACCTGTATCCGGCGCCCGGCTCGCTGGTGACCGGCAAGCAGCTGCAAGGCAAGGAGCTGAGCTACAACAACATCGCCGACGCGGACGCCGCGTGGGAATGCGTGAAGAGCTTCGACGCGCCGGCCTGCGTGATCATCAAGCACGCGAACCCCTGCGGCGTGGCCGTCGCGGCGACCGCGGCCGACGCCTACGCCAAGGCCTTCAAGACTGACCCCACCAGCGCCTTCGGCGGCATCATCGCCTTCAACCGCGAGGTGGACCGCGCAGCCGCGGAGCTGGTCTCCAAGCAGTTCGTCGAAGTGCTGATGGCGCCGTCGTTCAGCGCCGAGGCGCGCGAGGTCTTCAAGGGCAAGGTCAACGTGCGCCTGCTCGAGATCGCGCTGCCGCCGGGCGGCGCGCGCCCCTGGGACCAGGGCCGCAACGCGCAGGACGTCAAGCGCGTCGGCTCGGGCCTGCTGGTGCAGACCGCCGACAACCACTTCCTGACCCAGGCCGACCTGAAGGTGGTCACCACGCTGCAGCCGACCGCGCAGCAGCTCGACGACCTGATGTTCGCGTGGACCGTCGCGCAGTACGTGAAGAGCAACGCGATCGTCTTCTGCGGCGGCGGCATGACGCTGGGCGTGGGCGCGGGCCAGATGAGCCGCATCGATTCGGCGCGCATCGCGTCGATCAAGGCGGAGAACGCCGGCCTGACGCTGACCGGCTCGGCCGTGGCGAGCGACGCCTTCTTCCCGTTCCGCGACGGCCTGGACGTGCTGGCCGATGCGGGCGCATCCTGCGTCATCCAGCCGGGTGGCTCGATGCGCGACGAGGAGGTCATCGCGGCAGCCAACGAACGTGGCATCGCGATGGTGTTGACGGGCGTGCGCCATTTCCGTCATTGACGGCGTCGCGCGGCCACAACTCCGGGAAAGAGTTGTGACATCTCCATGGGGGAACCTTCGGGTCTCCCCGGGTCGGGAGTGCTACCTTGCGCGCCGGCACCGTTCTGGTGCCGTTGTTCAAGACCAAGCAAACATGACCAAGATTTCCGCCATTGCCGCCGCTGCCCTCCTGCTGGCCGGCGCCGCTCAAGCCCAAGCCCCGAAGCCAGAGCTGTACGGCGAGCTGGGCTACAGCTTCATCACCATCGACGCCGGTGGTCCCGACCTGGAGCCGGGCCTGCTGCGCGGCATCGTCGGCTGGAACGTCCACCCCTACCTCGCCGTGGAAGGCCTGCTGGCCGGCGGCGTGAAGGACGACAAGACCGCCGGCATCACGACCAAGATCTCGAACGCCTACGGCGTGTACCTGAAGCCCAAGTACGACTTCGGCAACGGCTTCCAGGTCTTCGGCCGCCTGGGCTACTTGCACAACAAGATCAAGTACAGCTTCAACGGCATGTCCGCCTCGGACAGCGACGACGACGTGTCCTACGGCGTCGGCGTGGGCTACGCCTTCAGCAAGCAGTGGTACGGCGCGCTGGACTACACCAGCTACTACGACAAGGACGGCATCAAGGCCTCCGGCGTGACGCTGGGCGTCGGCTACCGCTTCTGACCGGAGCGATCGCCGCGATCCTCTTGCGGCGATCCGCTCGGACACTTCGGCGTCCACAAGACAAAGCCCGGCTCCGGCCGGGCTTTTCCATTTCGGAGCGCCGCCTGCTAGTCGGACCTCTCTAGTCCAGGGTCGCTTCGCTTGGCCCCAGCTCGGAATGCGCATAGCCTCCAGCTTCACAAGAGCAACAGCGGAGACATCGATGGACCAAGCCCTGCACGAGCGCCTGCATCTTGTGTTGGAGCAGCAGCGCGCCGCGTTCGACCGCGAGCGCCTGCCGAGCCACGCACAGCGCAAGGATCGCCTGACGCGGCTGCTGCGCATGACCGCCGACAACGCGGAAGCGCTCGCCGAGGCGATGTCCCGGGATTTCGGCCACCGCTCGCGGCATGAAAGCCTGCTGGCCGATCTCTTCACCGTCCAGTCCGGCGCCCGGCACGCGATGCGGCATCTGAAGCGCTGGATGACCGTCAAGCGCGCCCCGACCGCCCTGCACTTTTTGCCCGCGGGCAACCGGCTGATGCCGCAGCCGCTCGGCGTGGTCGGCATTGTCTCGCCGTGGAACTATCCCTACTACCTTGCCATGGCGCCCGCGCTGGCGGCGCTCGCCGCCGGCAATCGCGTGATGATCAAGCCGTCCGAGCTGACACCGGCCACCTCCGCGTTGATGGCGCGACTTGTCGCCCAGCACTTCTCGCCCGACGAGATGACCGTCGTCACGGGCGATGCCGAGGTCGGCAAGGCCTTCACGCAGTTGCCCTTCGATCACCTGTTCTTCACCGGCTCGACGCCGGTCGGACGACTGGTCGCGCAGGCGGCCGCGCAACACCTGACCCCGGTGACGCTGGAACTCGGCGGAAAGTCGCCGGCCATCGTCGACCGCAGCGCCGACATCGCCCGCACCGCGGAGCGCCTCGCCTTCGGCAAGCTGCTGAACGCCGGCCAGACCTGTGTCGCGCCGGACTACGTGCTGGTGCCGAAGGAACTCGCGACACCGCTGGCGGACGCGATCGTGGCCGCCGTGCGCCGCCTGTATCCCCGCATCGAGGGCAATCCGGACTACACCGCGATCGTCAGCCCGCGCCATCACGCACGTCTGAAGGGGTTGCTGGACGACGCCCGCGCGCGCGGCGCGACCCTGCGTCCCACGCACGACGACGCGCCCACGGACCGCCGCCTCGTTCCGACACTGCTGCTCGAGACCTCGCCCGACATGGCGGTGATGCGCGAGGAGATCTTCGGTCCGCTGCTGCCCATCGTCCCGTACGGCCATCCATCGGAGGCGATCGCGCTTGTCAACGGCGGCGACCGGCCGCTGGCGCTGTACTGGTTCGGCGAGGACAAGGCCGCGCGCGACGACGTGCTCGCGCGCACCCATGCGGGCGGCGTCACGGTCAACGACTGCATCTGGCACCTCGGCCAGGAGGAGCAACCCTTCGGCGGCGTGGGCGCCAGCGGCATGGGGTCCTATCACGGCGTCTGGGGCTTCAACACCTTCAGCAAGCTCAAACCGGTGTTCCTGCAGTCGCGCCTCGCCGGCACCAGGCTGTTCCATCCGCCGTATGGAGCGACGTTCGACCGCATGCTGAGCCTGCTGAAGAAGATCGCATGAGCGCCGGGAGCGCCGGGAGCGCCTCCGACGCCGACTACGTGATCGTCGGCGGCGGTTCCGCGGGCGCCGTGCTCGCGAGCCGTCTCAGCGAGGATCCGGAGTGCCGCGTGCTGCTGCTCGAAGCCGGCGGACGCGGCGACCGCTGGGTCACGACGACGCCGTTCGCCGGCGTGCTGCAGGTCGCCGCAAAGGTCAACAACTGGGGTTTCGAGACCGAGCCGCAAGCCGGCCTGAACGGCCGGCGCGGCTATCAGCCGCGAGGCAGGGCGCTGGGGGGATCCTCGGCGATCAACGCCATGGTCTACACGCGCGGGCACCGGAGCGACTACGACGCCTGGGCGGCCGCGGGCAACGCCGGCTGGGGCTACGAGGACCTGCTGCCCTTCTTCATCAAGGCGGAAGGCAACGAGCGTCTCGGCGCGCCCTGGCACGGACAGGACGGCCCGCTGCGCGTCGGCGACCTGCGCACCGACTCGCCGATCCACGACGCGTGGCGCGCCGCGGCGCGAGCGTCGGGTCATCCGGTCCTCGATGATTTCAACGGCGCGGACATGGAAGGCCTCGGCGTCTACCAGGTCACGCAGCATGGCGGCGAGCGCTGGAGCGTCGCGCGCGGGTATCTGCAACCGCAGCTTGGCCGCCGCGCCAACCTGCGCGTGGAGACGGGTGTGCGGGCCTTGTCGCTCGTGCTGGAGGGCCGACGTGCGGTCGGCGTCGATGTGCAACAAGGCGGCCACCGCCGGACGGTGCGGGCGGCGCGTGAGGTCGTCGTCTGTGCCGGGGCGCTGCAATCGCCGCAACTGCTGATGCTGTCGGGCATCGGAGACGGCGCGCAGCTGCAGGCGCAGGGCATCGCGGTCCGGCACCACCTGCCCGGCGTCGGTCGCAACCTGCATGACCATCCGGACTTCGTCTTCGGCTACGAATCGGATTGCCTCGATCTCGCAGGCATCTCCGCGCGCGGGAGCGCCCGCTTCATCGGCCAGGTCCAGCGCTATCGGCGCGAGCGACGCGGCCTCGTCACCAGCAACTTCGCCGAGTGCGGCGGGTTCCTGTCGACACGCCCGGACCTGCCCGCGCCGAACGTGCAGCTGCACCTGGTCGTCGCGCTCGTCGAGGACCACGCGCGCAAGCTGCGGATGGGCCACGGCCTGTCGTGTCATGTGTGCCTGCTGCGCCCGCGCAGCCGCGGCGCGCTGACGCTCGCCAGCGCCGATCCGCTGGCCGCGCCGCGCATCGATCCGGGGTTTCTTCAGGAGGCCGAAGACGTGAGGGAGCTGATCGAGGGCTACAAGCTCACGCGCGACCTGATGCGCGCGCCGGCGATGAAGGCGTTCTGGAAGAAAGAGCTGTGGAGCGCCGACGTCGATACGGACGCCGACATCGAAGCGCTGCTGCGTCGCCGCGTCGACACGGTCTATCACCCGGTCGGTACCTGCCGCATGGGCCAGGACGCGCAGGCGGTCGTGGATGACCGCCTGCGCGTGCACGGCATCGAGGGGCTGCGGGTCGTGGACGCTTCGATCATGCCCAGCCTCGTCAGCGGCAACACGAATGCGCCGGTGGTGGCAATCGCGGAGAAGGCCGCCACACTGATCCGATCGGAATGAAAACGCCCCGCACGGGCTCAGCGTTGCGGGGCGTCGGGATGCAGACACCGCCGTGGCGCCGGCGTGGCCCGTCCTCAGATCACCGACGAATCGAGCGTGAATTGAAAGGACGTTGTCGGACCCATGTTGCCAGCGAAATCCGACACCCGCACGAGCAGGTTCTTCACCCCGTCCGAGCCGAACACCGAGCCGGGAATTTCGGTGTTGGTTTGCCAGTTCGACCAATGTTGCCCGTTGTCGAGGCTGTACCCAATGTTTACCGCTTCTTGCATGCCTGACAACACCACGGTGCCATCCGACGTGATGCGGTCTGAATGGTTCGAACCCGTGTCGTTCTTCAGCCCTACGTCCAGCGCGGCGGGCGCCTCGGTATCCACATACACAGTGATCGTGCGGGAGGATGTGTTCCCGGCCTTGTCGGAGGCCGTTACCTGCAAGGTATTTGCGCCCTCGTTGAAAAGACCGGCACCCCAGCTCGCCCCCTCATTCGGCCCAAAGCCGTACTGACGGCCGGCCATCGAGACCTGGCCCTTCTCGTTGTCCTGGAACTTCACACGGAAGGAGTCCTGGCTGTTCAGTTGCATGTACGCCCCGTCGACATACTCACCTGCCAGGTCGTTCCGGGTCACGCTGATGGCGGGCGGCGTTGTATCCAAGGTCAGTGTCACCGAACTTGCTTCACCGACATTGCCTGCCGAATCGACCTGCCGCAGCGACACGGTATTGACACCTTCATCCAGGAATCGGCTTGCCAGCTGGGTTCCCCCGCCTGGCCGCCAATGGTCATCGCCGTTGGCTTTGAACTCCCAGCGCCCCTCTGCCTCGATGTTGCCGATCGAGACATAGCCAGTCGCGTTGATGAGACTGTCGGGCGCTGCGGCACCGTTTGACTTCAGCACGCTCAACAGCACAGCGCCAGGAGCGGTCGAGTCCAAGGTGATCGAGATCGAATCCACCTCGCTCACGTGGCCGACGGCATCGGTCTGACGCACGTCGACCGTCTGCGCGCCTTCGTGCAAAGAGCTGGCAGCCAGCGAACTCCCCGTTCCGGTGATCCAGTCACCACCATCGATCCGATATTCCCAGGTCGCGGCATCTTCCAGCCGATGGACCAGCAGGCTGCCTTGCGCATTGATCATCGGCAGACCATTGCTGGTCACCAGGTCGGGGCGATCGGGGGCCAGGCTGTCACGCGTGACGGTGATCGACGTCGCGGCGCTGTCGTGGCCGCTGCTGTCGGTCTGCACCAGCGTCACATCGTTGCGCCCCTCTAACAGGATATTCGCTGACAGCTGCGTTCCGCTGCCGACGTGCCATTCGCTTTCACCGTTGATGCGGTACTTCCAGGTCGCGCCGTCCTCGATGTTGTCGATGGCGATCGAGCCCTGCAGGGACACAAGGTCACCGCGCCCGCCGTCCACGTGCGCCCGCAGCGGATCGGGCGCCTCGAGATCCTGCCGGACCGTCAGCGTCGCCGCGGCCCCCACATTGCCTGCCGCATCGACCTGGACGACCTCGACGTGGTTCTCGCCGCCCGCCAGCGCGCCGGCGGGAATGCGTCCGTCATGGCCCTCGATCCAGTCGCCCTGCCCGTTCACGCGGAACCTCCAGTCCGCGCCCCCCTCGATGCCGGAGACGTTGATGAAATCGTGCGCGTTCAGCAGATCGGTGCCATTGCTGGTCTGGAGCTGAGGCGCCTCGGGCGGCGTCAGATCCAAGGTCAGCGTCAGGCTGTTCAGCGGGCTGTACTCGCCGCTGGCATCGACCTGGTAAGCCTCGATCCTGTTCTGGCCCGCCACGAGCGCCCCCGCGGGCACCTGCCCCGCCGCGCCCTCGATCCATTCGGTCGCGCCATTCACGCGGTAGAAGAAGATCGCGTCGGCCGCCAGACCGGAAACGGCGACGGTCCCGTCGTTGGTCAACCCGTCGGTCGACGAACTCCCGTTGTCGTGCACCAGCGCCAGCCCTGGCGCCGGCACGTCGTCGTGGACGCGCACCGCCAGCGTGGCGACGTCACCGCGGCGCCCCTCGCCATCGAGCTGCGCGACCATCACGGCATGGACGCCTCGACCCAGCGTGCCGGCGTCGAGGCTGCCGCCCTGGCCGGCGTGCCAGGTGTCGTCGCCGTCCAGGCGATAGACCCAGGAGGAGCCCGGCGCCGCGAGCGCGACATCGACGTGCCCCGTGCCGTCGATGGTGTCCTTGCCCGAGCTGGTGATCAGACGCGGTGCGGTGGGAAGCACCGGCGGCGGAGGTGCCGGCGGCGGATTCGGCGCGCCGGGTGGGGAAGGTGCCGGCGCCGCAGCCGTCGCGTGGCTGTCGCTCCCGTGACCGACCGCCCCCGCGGCGCCTGCCAGCAGGATGCCGGAGCCGGCGATCATCCACGGCCAGACGGCGGAATGGTCGCAGTCCTCTTCCGTGCCGTCGCTGCGGATCTGACGGCAGGACGGCTCGTCTTGGGGGCCGGTCGCTTCCGCACCGGCCGCCTGCTGCGCTGCGGCGCCGTCGGACGACGACTCGGAAGCGTCGGAGAACGTCTGCCCGTCCGCGGCCTTGCCGGTCGATGCGTCGGCCTCGTGTGCATCCACGGAAGGCGCGTCGCCGTCGGCCTCGACCGCTTCGTCCTGCGGCGGCACGCGCTTCCCGGCGGGCTTCGACGCTTCGACGATGCGCACTGGCTTTTCCGACTGCCGCACAGTGGTCTGATCTGATGTCTGGGTATGCATTGAGGTCGTTCCTGGTGAGAAAAATGAGCTGCGGGCAGTGTCATCGGGACCACTTTCCGAACGCCATTCCTCATCGTCGCCAAGGTGGTCGACATCTCTGACTCGTTTGAGCCTTCCAGTCATCAAATGAGTAGACGGCCGTCCTCCCGGATAATCCCGCCATGGTCCTTGCCGAAATCACCGGCCTGTTCCTGTCCTGGCTGGCGCGCCTGATCACCGGCGCGCAGGGACATTGGAAAGGCTGTCCCCCGACGTCCGAACAACGCATCTACTTCGCCAACCATCAGAGCCACTTCGACTGGGTGCTGATCTGGGCCTCGCTGCCTGGCGAACTGCGTGCGCGCACCCGCCCCATCGCGGCGCGCGACTACTGGACGAGTTCCCCGCTCAAGACCTGGCTCACCAGCGCGGTCTTCAATGCGGTCTACGTGAGCCGCACGCGCGCCACGCCCGACGAGGATCCGCTCGAGCCGCTGGTCGACACGCTGCAGGGCGGCGATTCGCTGGTCATCTTCCCGGAGGGCACGCGCTCCCACAAGGGCGCGCCGCAGGCCTTCAAGGCCGGCCTCTACCACCTGTCCGAACAGTTCCCCGACGTGCAGCTCATCCCCACCTGGATCGACAACGTCCAGCGCGTCATGCCCAAGGGCGAGGTCGTGCCGGTGCCCATCCTGTGCACGGTCACCTTCGGGGCGCCGATCCGGATCGAACCCGGCGAGGACAAGCGCGCCTTCCTCGAACGCGCGCGCGCCGCGGTGATGGCGCTGCGTCCGGGAGGGTGGAAGGAATGAGATGGCTCAAATCCCTGAACAGCGGCGAGCAGGTGGCCTTCCTGTTCGTCGTGCTGTTCGGCGCGCTGCTGCTGGTGAGCATCGTCTCGGTGCTGTGGTCGCTGCGCGACCGTCCCGACGACGAGCAGGAAGCCTGGCAGGCGCGCTGGGCGCGCTTCCGGCACGAGCTCAACATGGTCTGGGTCGGCGCCTGCCTGTTCTGGGCCGCCTGGGTGTCGGGACCGGTGGGCGCGACGCTGCTGTTCGCGGTGTTCTCCTTCCTCGCGTTCCGCGAGTTCATCACGCTGCTGCACACCCGCCGGGCCGACCATCGCGGACTGATCATGGCCTTCTTCGTGATCCTGCCGCTGCAGTACGTGCTGGTGGGGACGCGCCACTTCGACCTGTTCTCGGTGCTGATCCCGGTCTACGGTTTCCTGGCGATCCCGGTGGCCAGCGCGCTGGCGGACGACCCGCATCGCTTCCTCGAACGCAACTCGAAGATCCAGTGGGGCATCATGGTCTGCGTCTACGGCCTGTCGCACGCGCCGGCGCTGCTGCTGCTGGAGTTCCCGAAGTACGAGGGTCGAGGCGCTTTCCTGCTGTTCTTCCTGGTGGCCGTGGTGGCCTGCGGCCAGATCGCGCAGGCGGTGGCGACCAGCCGCTTCCGGGCCAAGCCGGTGGCGCGACGGATCAGCCGCTCGTTCACGATGAAGGCCTGGTGGATAGGCGCGTTCGCGGCGGCCCTGGCGGGCGCGCTGCTGTACTGGATCACGCCGTTCAAGGCGGGCCAGGCGGCGATCGCCGCCTTCATCGCGGCGGGTTGCGGCAGCTTCGGCGTGTTCGTGATGCAGGCGCTCAAACGCGACGCGGGCATCAACGCCTGGGGCAATCGCAGCGCGATCACCGGCGCGGTCGGCCTGCTGGACCGCATCGCGGTGATGTGCTTCGCGGCGCCGGTGTTCTTCCATTCGGTGCGGTGGTATTTCCGCGCCGGTACCTGACGCGGCGGGAGGCGACGGCATGCGCATCCTCGGCATCGACCCCGGCCTGCAGACCACCGGCTTCGGCGTCATCGACGCGGACGGACCGCGGCTGTCGTACGTGGCCAGCGGCACGATCAAGACCAACGCGCTGCCGACCGGCGACCTGCCGGGACGGCTGAAGATCCTCTTCGACGGCATCCGCGAGGTGGTGTCGCGCTACCAGCCGACCTGCGCGGCGGTGGAGATCATCTTCGTCAACGTGAACCCGCAGTCGACGCTGCTGCTGGGACAGGCGCGCGGCGCGGCGCTGACGGCGCTGGTGTCGTGCGACCTGCACGTGTCGGAGTACACGGCGGTGCAGATGAAGAAGGCCATCACCGGGCACGGCGGCGCCGCGAAGGCGCAGGTGCAGGCGATGGTGGCGCGGCTGCTGAAGCTGCCCGGGGAACCGGGCAAGGACGCGGCCGACGCGCTGGGCATCGCGATCATGGACGCGCATGCGCGCGTGTCCTTCGAGGCGATGGGCAAGCAGACGACGCTGCAGCGGCGCCAGCACGCGCAGTTCAAGGGCTCGCGGACGTACTGAGCGCACGGGCGCATGTCGCGCGATACGCGCGCTTCGGCGGGTCTCTTCAAGGCTCATCCTGCCAGTAGTCGAGATCGCCCTCGCCCACCTTGCGGATGGCCTCGAAGGGGCGGGTCGCCTTGTCGGGGCCGTGCTCGGCCATGAACTTGTTCGAGTCCGGATAGACGCAGACTTCCGGCTGTTCCATCGTGCTGACGGACAGGTACTTCAGCGGCGCGTCCGAGGTGTTGATGATGTGGTGCGGGTACTCGGGCCCGGCGGGGATGAAGATCACGTCGCCGGCCTTGATCGGCAGACGCTCGCCGGCGACGCGCAGCGTGCCGGTGCCTTCGAGGACGATGAACATCTCCTCCTGCGCGTAGTGCAGGTGGTAGGGGCAGGTCGTCTTGCCGGGCTCGACGATGTCGTAGGACGCGCCGAGCTTGCGCGCGGCGGTCCCGCGCGCCAGGCGCGCGAAGCGCGACTCGTACAGCGGCTCGCGTTTGAACGAGGTCAGCTCGGCCTCGTGGAAGTTGCGGATCAGCTCGGCGGCGAGCGCCTGGGTGCGGTCGGTCATGCTGGGGTCTCCTGGCATCGCAGTCAGAACCCGCAGGCTAGTGCCCGGATCGTCATCGAGCAAATCGCGCTGTTGTCCCCGCTGCTGCGCGCCCCTGTCGCCCCTGCTGTTGCAACGGAATGTCTCACGATTGGAATAAGCTGCCCCTCTGCCGTGTTTCTTCAGCACCCATCCACCAGGAGACCCCATGAAGATCACCCTGAAGCTCACCACCGCCGCCTTCCTGATGGCGGCTGCCGGCCTGGCCGCCGCGCAGACGGCCCCCGCGACCGCCAAGGACGGCGCGCTGGTCGGCCCGAACGACATGACACTCTACACCTTCGACAAGGACACCGCCGGCAACGGCAAGAGCGTGTGCAACGGCGGCTGCGCCACCAACTGGCCGCCGCTGATGGCCCGCCCTGAGGACAAGGTCTCCGGCGACTGGTCCATCATCACCCGCGACGACGGCTCCAAGCAGTGGGCCTACAAGGGCAAGCCGCTGTACTTCTGGGCCAAGGACGCCAAGCCTGGCGACAAGACGGGCGACGGCATCAACCAGGTCTGGCATACGGCCAAACCTTAAAGGCTGAGCGCCCGCAGGCCGACCCACCCATGCCCCTGGTCCTCGACGAAGCGCTGCCGCTGCTTCCCCGCCTGCGCCGCCATGCGCGGCTGCTGTGCGGCGACCATGCCCGGGCGGACGACCTGTTGCAGGACACGCTGGAACGCGCCGCCCGCAAGGGCGCGCTGTTCCACGCCGAGGCCGGACCGATGCGCCAGGACGCCCTGCGCAACTGGCTGCTGACGCTGATGCACCGCCTCTACCTGAACCAGCGGCGCGACGCCCGCGAGGCGCTGCACGACTCGCTGGACGAGGACGACACGCCGCAGCCCGCGATCGAGGAGCCGCAGCAGCGCGTCGCCCTGCGGCTGGATCTCGAACGGGCGCTGGCGGCGCTGCCGGCCGCGTCGCGCGAGATCCTGCTGCTGGTCTGCGTCGAGGAACTGAGTTACCAGGACGCCGCCCGCGTGCTGGATGTGCCCGTGGGCACGGTGATGTCGCGGCTGTCCCGCGCCCGCGAACGGCTGCGGCTGTCCATGGACGGCGCCGCGCCGGGCCGCCCGCCGCTGCGGGTGGTGAAATGAGCGCCGCACCATGACGCACGACGAGATCGACATCGACGACCCCACCCTCCACGCCTACGTGGACGGACAACTGCCACCCGAGCGCGCCGCGCAGGTGGCGGACTGGCTGCTGCGCCACCCGCGCGCCGCGCAGCAGGTGCTCGGCTGGCGCGAACAGCGCGACTCGCTGAAGGCGCTGCATCGCGACTGGCTCGATGAGCCCGTGCCCCCGTCCCTCACCGCCGCGCTGCGTCCCCCCGCCGCGAAGGCCCCGCGCTGGCCGCGCGCCTGGGCGGCGGCGCTGCTGCTGGCGGTCGGCCTGGGTGCCGGCGTCGCCGGCGGCTGGGGCGGCCACGCGTGGTGGACCGGCAAGAAGGAAGCCGCCGAGATGGCGGCCGCCGCGGCGGCCTCCCGCGCCGCCGGCCGCGATCCGTCCATCCCCGAATACGTGCGCGACGCCGCCATCGCGCACGCCGTCTACCAGCCCGAGAAGCGACATCCGGTCGAGGTCGGCGCCGACCAGGCCGATCACCTGATCCAGTGGCTGAGCAAGCGGCTCGGCCAGCCGCTGTATGCGCCGACCCTGCGCGACTACGGCTGGAAGCTGGTCGGCGGCCGGCTGCTGCCCGCGGGCGACGATCCATCGACCGGCGCCTCGGCCGGCGCATCGGCCAGGACATCCGTCGGCGCGGCGCTGGCCCGCGCGCAGTTCATGTACGAGAACGAGGCCGGCGAGCGCTTCACGCTCTACGTGAGCACCGGCGCGAGTTCGCCCGAAGCGCCGGTGGCCTTTCGCCTGATGCAGCGCGTCGAAGGGGGCCAGACCACCCGCAGCCTGTTCTGGATCGACGGCAAGCTGGCCTATGCACTCAGCGGCAACTTCGACGAGCGACGGCTGCGCGTGCTCGCCGACCTGGTCCACGCCCGCATCGGCATGATCGCGCGGGCCTCGTCCGCGCCCGTGGCACCTTAGCGCCTTGGCGCCTTGGTGCCTTGGCGCTGCGGCGCGGCCCCGCGGCCCCGCGGCCCGCCCGGACCATGGCCCTGACCTTCCGACGGTCAGGAACCGCCGGGCACAATGCGCCGCCATGTCGTCGTCCCTCTCACGTCTGATCCTCGGCCATATCCGAGGCCATTGGCGGCCGTACGCCGCCAGCGCGCTGATGCTCAGCACCATCGCGGTCCTCACGGTCTGGATCCCGCGTCAGGTCGGTCACGTCGTCGACGCGCTGGTGTCACACCGCCTCGCCGGCTGGGACCTGGTCGGTCAGCTCGGCCTGCTCGTGCTGGCCGGCCTCGCGATCTACCTGCTGCGCGTGGGCTGGCGCCTGGCGTTGTTCCGCACCGCCTACGAACTCGGTCGTCAGCTGCGCATGCGCTTGTACGCGCAATTGACGAATCAAGGCCCCGCGTTCTTCCACGCCCAGCGCACCGGCGACCTGATGGCGCTGGCGACCAACGACGTCGACGCCATCGAGATGGCCGCTGGCGAAGCGCTGCTTGCCGCCTTCGACGGGTCGCTGACGCTGGTCCTCGTGCTGGGGATGATGACCATCAGCGTCGACTGGCGGCTGGGCCTGGCCGCGCTGGTGCCCTTCCCGCTGATGGCCTACGCGTTCTGGCGCATCTCGTCGCGCATCCATGTGGCATCCGCCGACTCGCTGAAGCGCTTCTCGACGCTCAACCAGCAGGTGCAGGACAGCCTCGCCGGCGTGCGCACCGTGCGGGCGCTGGGCCTGGTGCGCCGCAGCCGGGAGCAGTTCGGCGAACTGGCGCGCGAAGCCGGCGACGCCTCCTTCCAGGCGCAGCGATGGGAAGCGATGTTCGAACCGGCCGTGGGCCTGTCGCTCGGCGCGGCGACGGTGATCGCGCTGGGCGTCGGCGCGTGGCTGGTCGGCACCAACGTCATCAGCATCGGCCAGTTGACCGCGTTCACGATGTACCTCGGCCAGCTGATCTGGCCGATGTTCGCGGCGGGCTGGGTGCTGTCGCTGCTGGAACGCGGACGCGCCGCGTGGTCGCGTCTGCGGCCCGTGCTCGACGCGCCGGCCAGCCTGGTCGACACCGGCACGCGCGAGCTGCCGGCGAACGCCGACATCGCCTGGGACCGCGTGTCCTTCCGCTATCCCGGCATGGCGCAGCCGACGCTCGAGGACATCGCCCTGTCGCTGCCGCCGGGACGCACGCTGGGCATCGTCGGTGCGACCGGTTCCGGCAAGTCGACGCTGCTGCGGCTGCTGCTTCGCCAGTACGAGCCCGACGCGGGCGCCGTGCGGCTGGGCGGCGTCCCCGCGCCGGAGATCCGCCTGGCCGCGTTGCGCCGGGCACTCGCCTGGGTGCCCCAGGAGCCCTTCCTGTTCTCGGCCTCCGTGGCGGACAACATCGCCCTCGCCCGTCCGGATGCGACGCGCGAGCAGATCCGCGCGGTGGCGGAACTCGCGGCCGTGCACGACGACATCACACGGCTGCCGCAGGCCTACGACACGCTGGTCGGCGAGCGCGGCGTCACGCTGTCCGGCGGCCAGCGCCAGCGCATCGCGATCGCGCGGGCGCTGCTGGCCGAAGCGCCGGTGCTGCTGCTGGACGACGCGCTGTCGGCCGTGGACAGCGGCACGGAGACGCAGATCCTCGGCCACTGGCGCGAACTGCGCCAGCGGCACCCCGAGCGCAGCCTCGCCGTGGTCAGCCACCGCCTGTCGGCCGTGATGGAGGCCGACGAGATCGTCGTGCTGAAGCAGGGCCGCATCGTCGAGCGCGGTCGTCACGATGAACTTCTCGCGCTGGGCGGCTGGTACGCCGGCCAGTGGCGCTACCAGCAACTGGAGGCCAGCCTTGACGCCGCCTGAGACCGCGTCCGGCAAGGACGGCAAGAAACCGACGAACCCGCAGAGCGATCACTCGCCGCGCGAAGCGCTGGCGCTGCTGGCGCAGGCCGCCGCGCCGGAGCGCCGCGGGCTGATGAAGGGTCTGGGCTGGCTGGTCGTCGCCGCGGCGCTGGAAGCGATCGGTCCGATCCTGGGCAAGCACTTCATCGATGCGCACGTGCTGCCGCGCAACTTCGACCTGGGCTCGATGGCGCTGCTGCTGGGCGCGATGCTGCTCGCGGGCTGGACCGCCAGCCTGCTGCGCTACGCGCAACTGCGCCGCATGGCCTCGGTGGCGCGGCGTTCCGTGCTGCGCCTGCGCGAGCAGGTCTACGCGCACGTGCTCGCGCAGCCGATGGCCTTCTTCGACCGCAGCATCACCGGTCAGCTGCTGAGCCGAATCACCAACGACACCGACGCGGTCAACAACCTGTACCGGCAGGTGCTGTTCGTGATGCTGGATTCGACCATCGTCGTGGCCGGCGCGCTGGTCGCGATGGCGTGGCTGGACTGGCGGCTGATGCTGATCGTGCTGGCGCTGGTGCCGGCGAGTTCCGGGATCATCTGGCTCTACCAGCGCGCGAGCAGCGGTCCCGTGCAGCGCGCCCGCGCGCTGCGCGCCGACCTCAACGCGCAGATGGCCGAGAGCATGGCCGGCATGGCGATGCTGCAGTCGGCGGGCGCGGCGCAGCGCTTCGCCGCGCGCTACGAGACCGCCAACCGCGCGCAGCTGGAAGCGCGCGTGCAGGAGCTGCGCGCCAACGCCTGGCTGCTGCGTCCGGCGCTGGACCTGCTCAACGTGCTGCTGATCGTGACGGTGATCTACGGCTTCGGGCTGCGCGAGCTGTCGGGCCTGGAGGTCGGCCTGCTGTACGCCTTCCTCGCCTACATCGCGCGCGTCGTCGAGCCGCTGATCCAGATCACGATGCAGTTCAGCCAACTGCAGCAGGCGCTGGTGGCCGCGTCGCGCGTGCGCGCGCTGCTGCGCGAGCCCTGCGAGCCGAGGTCCTACCGGCCGGACCTCGTGGTCGGCGCGGGCGCGATCCGCTTCGAGCACCTGCAGTTCGCCTACAAGCCAGAGCAGCCGGTGCTGCGCGACCTGGACCTCGACATCCCGGCCGGCAGTTTCGTCGGCATCGCGGGGCACACGGGCTCGGGCAAGTCGACGCTGCTGGCGCTGCTGCTGCGGTTCTACCGGCCGCAGCAGGGACGCATCCTCATCGACGGCCAGCCGCTCGACCAGTTGCCCGACGAGACCTTCCACGCCGCGCTCGGCCTGGTGCCGCAGGAGCCCTACCTGGTGGCCGGCAGCGTGCGCGAGAACATCCGCATGGGTCGCGCGATCTCCGACGAGAAGATCGAGGCGGCGGCCCGCGCCTCGCGCGCGCATGACTTCCTCAGCGCGCTGCCGCAGGGCTACGACAGCCGGCTGGGCGACGGCGGGCTGGCGGTGTCGACGGGGCAGAAGCAGCTGATCGCGCTGGCCCGCGCGCTGGCCGGCGATCCGCGCATCCTGCTGCTGGACGAGGCGACGGCCAACATCGACAGCGCGACCGAGGCGCAGGTGGGCGAGGCCCTGCGCGCGCTGCGCGGCAAGGTCACGGTGATCGCGATCGCGCACCGGCTCTCGACCATCCGCGAGGCCGACCAGATCGTGGTGCTGAACCACGGCCACCTGGACGAACGCGGCACGCACGACGAGCTGATGGCGGTCGACGGCGGGATCTACCAGCGGCTGGTGCAGCTGCAGGCGTTGGAGGAGTAGATCTCCCGCCGCGGAAACACGAAGGCCGCTCGATGAGCGGCCTTCTTCGTTCTCGCGGGGTCGCGGGCCATGGGGCCGCGGCTACACCAGCAGCACCAACCGCTCCAGGATCAGCACCGCGAAGAAGCCGATGCCGGCGATCACGGTCCACTTGATCAGCAGGATGCCGCGCCGGCGCCAGATCGGCTGCTTCGTGCCGATGTAGATGGCGAAGCACAGCAGACCGGCAACCAGCAGCAGGGCGAAGACCAGGCGGAAAATCAGCATCAGCTCGCCGCCAGCGCAAAGCCGCTTCGAGCTGCAAGATCCGCGAACTTGTAGAAGTAGCGGCCATGGGTATTTCTCACCGCCTCTTCGCTAGGGGCGCTGAGCAACACGATCTCATTTTCGCGATCGCTCCGGAGCAGACTGAGTTCCAGCTTCAAACGGTCGTCCTGCGCCTGGAGCAACGCATCGTCTGAATAGCCAACAAATCGCTCCAGTCGCTGAGCGCGTCGATCGTAGTGAACGAGGAAGATCATGGTGATCTAGTCTGCCTTCAGAAGACGAACAGAAATGGCGTTCATGATTGAGCTGAGCAGTTCATGCAACGAGTCAAGATTTTTCCGAACCGTGGACAAGCGCTCTTGCAATGCATCGTCTGGCGACTTGGTACTTCCAAACAGATGTTCGAGTTCCCCGAGTTCCAGTTCGGCAACCTCCAACCTGGCCAGAACGTCCGAACACTTCGTCAGCATCTCGCCCACTTCTGGCGGACCGCCACCATACTTCACTGCATTGCCAAATCGATCCGCCAGTGTCTCGGAGAGTTGACCCCAAAGATGTTGAAGGGTGGTTCGCACCTGCACTTCGATGAGGAAGCCCTCATGGCGCACAACCACGTGCACCGCTCGATATCCGTGACTTGGCTTTTCCCGTCGGTCCTTGACTTCCACATCTGAGAATCGAGCGACCAGTTGTTCAACAACTTCTGACTGTACGCGTAGGTTCGGAACACTGATCCGGCAACCCGCGATGTCTTGGATGCGCCCCAGCCTCGACGTCTGGCGCCTCAGCTTCTCGATGATGGCTCTGCTGGACTTGGAGTTCCGTTCGGTCGGAACGATGCCCGTGCAAATGCGGACTTCGTTGGAGACCCATTTCCCGGGAACCTCGAAAGAGCGCCGGTACTCATCAAGAAGTTTCAGGTCCTGCTCTTGGGTGACATCCGCACGAAGGCGATCCCCGAGCTTGGTGAGCTGTGACTGGCTGAGCGGCATCCCGCCATCATCTCACCACGCCGGCGCCAGCTCGGCGAAGCCCGCCGGCGCGTCGCGTTCGTCCTCGAAGGTCACGATCTCGTAGGCCTCGGCGTCCTTCAGGAGCTCGCGCAGCAGCAGGTTGTTCAGCGCATGGCCGCCCTTGAACGACGTATACGCCGCCAGCAGCGGATGCCCCACGACCTGCATGTCGCCGATCGCGTCCAGGATCTTGTGCTTCACGAACTCGTCGTCGTAGCGCAGCCCTTCCGCGTTCAGCACGCGGTAGTCGTCGACCACGATCGCGTTGTCCATGCTGCCGCCCAGCGTCAGCCCGCGCGAGCGCATCAGCTCGATGTCCTTGGTCATGCCGAAGGTGCGCGCCCGCGCGATCTCGCGCTTGTACTGGCCGCTGCCCATGTCGAACACATACTGCTGCCCCGTCGCCGAGACCGCCGGGTTGTCGAACTCGATCTGGAAGCTCAGCGTGTAGCCGTGGTGCGGCGTCAGCTTCGCCCACATCAGGCTCTTGCCCTCGCCCTTGCGCACTTCCACCGGCTTCTTCACCCGCAGGAACTGCTTGGGCGCGTTCTGCAGCTCGATGCCCGCCGACTGCAGCAGGAAGACGTAGCTCGCCGCCGAGCCGTCCAGCACCGGGACCTCGTCCGCGTTGATGTCGATCAGCAGGTTGTCCAGCCCCAGGCCCGCGCAGGCCGAGAGCAGATGCTCGATCGTCTGCACCTTGGGCAGGCCCGGATCGCCCTGCGGGCTGATCGTCGTGGCCATGCGCGTGTCGCAGACGCTGTGCGTGTTCACCGGGATGTCGACCGGCTGCGCCAGGTCGACGCGCCGGAACACGATGCCGGTGCCGGGCGCCGCCGGACGCAGCGTGATCTCCACCTTCTGGCCGCTGTGGATGCCGACCCCGACCGCACGGGTCAGCGATTTGATGGTGCGTTGCTTGATCATGGGGCGTATTGTCCCAAAACGGGGTCAACCTTGCTGGCCGCTCGCCTGGACGACGGCCTCGCGATCAGCGCGCGACACCAGGAGCCGCAGCGTCACCACCGTGCCGTGACCCGGACTGCTGTCGACCCGCAGCGAACCGCCCAGCACCTTCGCGCGCCGCTGCAGCCCGCGCAGCCCGCGGCCCTGCGCGATCGAGGCCACGTCGAAGCCCTCGCCGTCGTCCTCGACGCGGATCTCCACGCGCTTGCCAAGGTCGCGCGTCACCACCCGCACCCGCGACGCCCGCGCATGCTTCAACGCGTTCGTGAGGGCCTCCTGCATCAGCCGCAGCACGTGCAGCGCGTCGGGCGGCTCCAGCCATTCCAGCGGCGGCAGGTCGTGCACGTCCCATTCGAGCTTGAGCCCGCCCAGCTGCAACCGCTTGCCCAGCCGGTAGCGCATCGTCGCCAGCAGCGACACGATGTCGTGCCCCACCGGCTCCAGCGAATCGATCACCAGCCGCAGGTCGTCCACGCATTCGCGCAGCACGGTCACCACCTGCTCCTGCGGCATCGTGCCCTGCTCCACCGCCACCATCGCCGACAGCAGCGACGAGCCCAGCCCGTCGTGCATGTCCTGCATGATCCGCTGCCGCTCCAGCAGCAGCGCCTGCTGCCGCTCGACCTCGCGCAGCTTGTCGTGCTGCGAACTCAGCTGGGCGCTCTGCTCCTGCAGCCGCTGGCCGAGTTCCCCGTTGGCGCGCTCCACGCCGCGCAGCGCCTCGATGTAGCGGAACTGCACCGCGTAGAGGAAGCTCGCCAGGATCACCAGCGTCGCGAAGGGCATGAGGTAGATGTGCTCCGGCCACCACCAGCCCGCGAGCAGCCCCAGGTCGTGCACGCCCAGCACGACGCCGATCACCAGCGCCGCGGCCATCACGCGCAGCTCGCGCGTGCCCTGGCGCCAGGCCACGCTGGCGACGAAACCGGTACCCGCCAGGCCGACGACCGCGTTGCAGAGGTGCAGCAGCACCAGCGCGTCGAAGCCGTTGCCCCACATCGGCATGGACGACAGGCTGGACACCAGCACGAAGAGCGCGATGCCCTTCTCGAAGCGGGCGAAGCGCTGCCGCGCGAAACGCAGCGCGAAGAGGAAGGTGAGCAACATCACCCACGACATCGAGGCATGCGTGACCCACCAGAACCATTCGAGCGCATCGCGCGTGCGCGGCAGGTCCAGGTGGTAATGCAGGTTGCGCACCAGCCATGCGACGCTGGCCAGCGAGAACAGCAGGTACGACGGATCCTCTCGCCGCTTGACCCAGAGCACGAGCGCGAACAGCCCCAGCGTCACCAGCGTCAGCCCGGTCGCCTGCGGGACGCCGATCTGCAGCACCCAGCGCCGGTCGTGGCGCGCCTCCAGGTCCTCGCGCGCGCCCAGCCAGACGCTGGACACCGAGTAGTAGCCGGACTGCATCACCGGCACCGCGATGACGACCTCGATCTCGCGCGCCTGCTGGATCTCGGTCAGCGCCGCGGGCAGCACCACCCACAGCGGCCGCACCCATTGCTCGCGCGCGCCGGACTGGTTGTCGAAGACCGGCCGCCAGCCGTCGTCCGTCTTCACCAACACCGCCGCCGCCAGCGCCACCAGGCGCGGCATGTAGAGCGCGACGCTGGTCGGCCAGCGGCCGTTCGGCGCGGCGTAGCGCACGCGGTACCAGCGCATCTGGAAGCGCGCGTCGCCGGTGTTGTTCGTGGCCTCGCGCTGACGGACTTCCGGGAGTTCGACGGCCTGCCATGCCTTCGGGTCCGAGGGCGGCAGCAGGCCTGGCGGCAAGGCGCCGTCCGCGCCGTCCATGACGCGCAATGCGCGCCACCAGGACTTCAACTGGTCCTGCGTCCAGTCGCTGGTGGCGACCTCGGCCGCGATCGCGCGCTGCGCGCCGGCAGGCTGCGCGGCTTCGGGCACCGGCCGGGCCGGTCCGAGCGGCGAGGCCTGCAGGACCTGCGCGTGCGGTGCCGCGCCGGTTGCATGGGCGGGCTGCCCACCCTGGGCGCGACCCACGTCGGGCGCCAACGCGAACAGCGCCAGCACCAGACAGGCCAGCAGCGCGATCAAGAGAGGCGTGGACGGACGCGACACCCACGCCAACCGCGCGCGCGCGGCCTGCGTTCCCGACGACGTTTCTCCAACCTCACCCTGGACCATGCATACGCTCTGTCTTGCTGCCTTGTGATCGCGCGCCAGTGTGCCGAAGTTCACGGCACGGCACGAGCGATCAATTGCAACAAGACCCCCCGGATCACGCGGCCTGGCGAATCGCGGTCACGTGACCGGCAGGGCTGCGATTCGGGATGCACCGCTAGGCGCAAACCGGAGCCATAGCCCAGCTATGGCGAGGATTTGCAACGACGCGGGGCGCCCGAAGCGCTGTCCTGCCGGTCGCGTGCGGAACTCAGTCGGCCTGCTTGCGCAGGAAGGCCGGGATCTCGATCTCGTCCATGCCGTTGGACGACAGCGCCTCGACCTTGGCCGCGGCGGTTCGGCCATGGCGCCAGACGCTGGGCACGCTCATGCCGCCGAAGTCGGTCGTGCTCATGGTCGCCGGCGCCTGCGCGCCCTGTGCGGCGGCCGAACCCGGCATGACCACCGGCTGCGTCAGCACCGGCATGTTGTCGGTGCCGGTGCGCAGCTGCGGTTGCTGCACGACCAGTTGCGGCTGCTGGCGCGCCGCGGCGCGCTGGCTCAGGCCGGTCGCGATCACGGTGACGCGCAGCTGGTCGCCCAGCGTGTCGTCGTAAGCCGTGCCGTAGATGATGTGCGCGTCTTCAGCGGCATAGCGCTTGATCGCGGTCATCGCGTTGCGGCTCTCGGCCAGCTTGAAGTTGTTGCGGCTCGCCGCGATCAGCACCAGCACGCCACGCGCGCCGGACAGATCGATGCCTTCCAGCAGCGGGCAGGCGACGGCGCCTTCCGCGGCCTTGGACGCGCGGTCCGGACCCGTGGCCACGGCCGTGCCCATCATCGCCTTGCCCGGCTCGCTCATCACGGTCTTCACGTCTTCGAAGTCGACGTTGACCAGGCCCGGCATGTGGATGATGTCGGAGATGCCGCCGACCGCGTTCTTCAGCACGTCGTTGGCGTGCGCGAAGGCCTGGTCCTGCGTGATGTCGTCGCCCAGCACTTCGAGCAGCTTGTCGTTCAGCACGACGATCAGCGAATCGACGTTCGCCTCGAGTTCCTGCAGGCCCAGGTCCGCAGCCTTGCCGCGGCGGTTGCCTTCGAACTCGAACGGCTTGGTGACCACGCCGACGGTCAGGATGCCCATCTCCTTGGCCACGCGGGCGATCACGGGCGCCGCGCCGGTGCCGGTCCCGCCGCCCATGCCGGCGGTGATGAACAGCATGTGCGCGCCGGTGATGGATTCGCGGATGCGCGCCTCGGCTTCCTCGGCGGCGGTTTTGCCGACCTCGGGTTTCGCGCCGGCGCCCAGGCCGGTATGGCCCAGTTGCAGGAGTTGATCGGCCTTGGAGCGATTCAGGGCTTGGGCATCCGTGTTGGCCACGATGAATTCCACGCCCTGGACACCTTGGCTGATCATGTGCTCGACCGCGTTGCCGCCGCCGCCGCCCACGCCGATCACCTTGATCTGGGTGCCTTGATCAAACTCTTCGATCATCTCGATCGCCATATCAAACCTCCTGTCCATATTGTGCAGTTGCCATCAGCAAAATAGAAGTGGATCCGGCCCTTTTTTAGGGGGCAAAACCCTCAAACGTCGTAAAGAAAGCGTCAACCCACCGGTCGGTGCCGGCTTCTCAGAAATTCCCCAGGAACCAATCCTTGGCGCGACCGAACAAGGTCTTCACAGACCCCGCCTGCTGCGCCGCCTTGAATCCCCGGGTGCGCGACAGCCGCGCTTCCTCCAACAATCCCATCACGGTGGCCGAACGGGGATTGGCCACCATGTCAAAAAGCGCGCCGTTGTAGGTGGGATTTCCCCGCCGTACCGGTTTCAGGAAAATATCCTCGGCCAGTTCCACCATCCCGGGCATCACCGAGGAGCCGCCCGACAGGACGATTCCGGAAGACAGCAGCTCTTCGTAGCCGGATTCCCGGATGACCTGGTGGACGAGCGAGAAGATTTCCTCGACCCGAGGTTCGATGACCCCGGCCAAAGCCTGCTTGGAGAGCATGCGGGGTGCCCGGTCGCCCAAACCCGGAACCTCCACCTGATCGGCGGGATCGGCCAGCAATTGCTTGGCCACGCCGTGCTCGACCTTGATTTCCTCCGCATCCTTGGTCGGGGTGCGCAGCGCCATCGCGATATCGCTGGTAATCAGGTCGCCGGCGATCGGAATCACCGCGGTATGGCGGATGGATCCGCCGGTGAAAATGGCCACGTCGGTCGTGCCGGCGCCGATGTCGACCAGCGCCACGCCCAGGTCGCGTTCGTCCGAAGTTAGTGCCGCCAAACTGGAAGCGCTTGGATTCAGAACGAGTTGCTCCACCTCCAGCCCGCAGCGACGCACGCACTTGACGATGTTTTCCGCCGCGCTCTGCGCGCCGGTCACGATATGGACCTTGACCTCCAGCCGGCCGCCGCTCATGCCGATCGGCTCTTTCACCTCGTGGCCGTCGATCACGAATTCCTGCGGTTCGACCAGCAGCAGGCGCTGGTCGTTCGGGATATTGATGGCCTTGGCGGTTTCCACCACCCGGGCGACATCCACCGGCGTGACTTCCTTGTCCCGCACGATGACCATCCCGGTCGAGTTCTGGCCGCGGATATGGCTGCCGGTAATCCCGGTATAAACCCTCGAAATCCGGCAGTCGGCCATCATTTCGGCCTCTTTCAGGGCCTGCTGGATGGACTGGACGGTGGCATCGATATTGACCACGACACCGCGCTTGAGCCCATGGCTGGGCGCAACACCCAGACCGGCGATGCGCAATTGGCCGTCCCCCATCACCTCGGCCACCACCGCCATGATCTTGGCGGTGCCGATGTCCAACCCGACGACCAAATCCTTGTATTCCTTGGCCATGCCTGTCCTCAATTCTTCTTGGCGCCCTTGGGCGCAGTGGTAACCGTCGTCACGCCCGCCAGCCGGACCGCATATCCGGATTCATGGCGGAGGTCCGCCGATACCAGCGCGGTGCGGTAACGGGCGGTGATCTGGGGAATGCTGGCGATGAACTGGCCATACCGGGCGACGACTTCGGCCTCGCTGCCGCGCCCGAGTTCGACGATGGCGCCTTTTTCCAGGGTCGCCTTCCAGGAACCGCGGCCGGACAAATCCAGCCGGGCGACGCCCTCGTCCAGTTTCCCGTGGGTCAGCGGATCGAGTTGCCGCCACATCGCCAGCATCGCCGCCGAGGATTTCGCCGGGCCGGCCAGCGTCGGCAGATCCTCGTCCTCGACGTCGCCGAGATTCGCCTCGAACACCTCGCCGAAACTGTTGACCAGCCGGGTATCGACGACCGCCTCGCTGTCGGCGTCGGCGTTGTCGACCTTGGTTTCCCAGTAGGCGGCGGGGCGGTGTTCCTCGAGCGCGACGATCAGGTGCAGCGGCCAGACGCGCCGCACCGTGGCGTGGCGCACCCAGGGCACCGCCTCGAAGGCGGCGCGCGCCTGCTGCAGGTTCATCGTCAGGAAATTGCCGCTCAGCCGGGGCAACGCGTTCGCGCGCAGCGAGGCGCTGCTGTTGCGGCTCACGTCGCCTTCGACCGTGATCGCCTTGATCGAGAACGCCGGTTGTCTGGCCAGCCAGTGCAGCCCCACGGCCCCGGCGGCCAGCGCCAGGACGGCCAGAAGCAGACCCGCGACGCCGTTCATCACGCGGATGTCCGGCGGCAGCGGGCTGGCAGTGTGGGTGAAGGTGGCGCCCATGGCGGTGGCTCGGGGTTTCGGGTGCGTGTCGGGGTCGTTCGGGGCCGGATCAGGCCTGGCTGTCCAGCCGCGCTTGCGACAGGAGGTAGAGGCACAGCTTCGGATAAGAGATGCCGACGGCGGCGGCCGCCTTAGGCACCAGCGAATGGGAGGTCATGCCCGGCGAGGTGTTGATCTCGAGGAGGAACAACTGGCCGTCGGACTTGCGACGCATCACATCGACGCGGCCCCAGCCGCGCGCGCCCAGCGAGCGGTAGGCGGCGAGCACCAGGTCCTGCACGCGGGCCTGCTCGTCGGCGGGCAGCTGACCGACCAGATACTGCGTCGTGTCGGTGAAATACTTGTTCTGGTAGTCGTAGTTGCCGCCCTCGGCGCGGATCTCGATCACCGGCAGCGCGATCGCGTCGGCGCCCTCGCCCAGCACCGGGCAGGTCAGCTCGGCACCGTCGACGAATTCCTCGCACAGCACTTCGGCGTCGTACTTGGCGGCGAGTTCGACGGCCTCCTGCATGTCGGAGTAGCCCATCACCTTGCTCGCCCCGATGGACGAGCCCTCGTGCGGCGGCTTGACGAAGATCGGCAGGCCGAGCTCGTCCGGCACGCCGCGCACGCGCTCGCGCTGCAGCTCGCCGCGCTTGAGACTGACCCAGCGCGGCGTCGACAGCTGGTCGGCCAGCCAGACGCGCTTCGTCGTGATCTTGTCCATCGCGATGGCCGAGGCCATCACGCCGGAGCCGGTGTACGGGATGCCCATCAGTTCGAGCGCGCCCTGCACGGTGCCGTCCTCGCCGTGGCGGCCGTGCAGCGCGATGAAGGCGCGCTGGAACCCTTCCGATTTCAGTTCGAGCAGGTTGCGCTGGCCCGGGTCGAAGGCATGCGCGTCCACGCCTTCGGACTGCAGCGCGGCGAGCACGCCGCTGCCCGACATCAGCGAGACCTCGCGCTCGGCCGAATCGCCGCCGAAGAGCACGGCGACCTTGCCGAGCGACTTCGCATCGATGCCGGCGATGGCCAGGTGTTGATAGAGCGCGGAATGCGCAGCGGGCGCCGAAGCGGCGTTGAGGTCCGTGGTCATGCGCGGCCTCCCTTCGTCATGAGTTCGACGGTGCGCGCGGGGACGGCGGCGATCGAGCCGGCCCCCATCACGATCACCACATCGCCGGCGCGCGCCTGGTGGGCGATCGCCTGCGGCAGTCCCTGCCAGTCGCCGACGAAGCCCGCCGCGGTGCCGCGGTCGGTCACCGCGCGCGCCAGGCTTTCGCCGCTGATGCCGGGCAGCGGGGACTCGCTGGCGGCATAGATCTCGGTGAGCAGCACGCCGTCGGCCTGCGCCAGGACGTCGGCGAATTCCTCGAAGCAGTCGCGGGTGCGCGTGTAGCGGTGCGGCTGGAAGGCCAGCACCAGACGACGGCCCGGATAGGCGCCGCGCGCGGCCTTGAGCACGGCCTGCATCTCGACCGGGTGGTGGCCGTAGTCGTCGATGAGCAGCGCGGTGCCTTCGGACGTCGGGCCATTCGCAGGCGACACCGGCAGCTCGCCATAGGACTGGAATCGACGGCCGACGCCGCCGAAGTTCGCCAGGCCCTGCAACAGCGCGGCGTCGTCGACACCCAGCTCCATCGCCATCGCGATCACCGACAGCGCGTTCAGCACGTTGTGCTGCCCGTTCAGACGCAGCATCACGTCCAGCGCCGGCAGCTCCCGGCCTTGACGGTCGCGACGTTGCGCGACGAAGCGCATGCCACCGCCGGCCTCCGCGGCGATGTCGGTCGCGCGCACGGCGTTGCCGTCGTCGACCCCGTACAGGATCACCGGCCGCGACAGCATCGGCACGATGCTGCGCACGCCCGCGTCGTCGCCGCACAGCACGGCCGCGCCCCAGAAGGGCATCCGGTGCAGGAAGTCGACGAAGGCCTGACGCAGACGGGCCATGTCGTGCCCGTAGGTGTCCATGTGGTCGGCGTCGATGTTGGTGACGATCGCCAGCTGCGGCAGCAGGTGCAGGAAGGAGGCGTCGGATTCGTCCGCCTCGACGACCATGTGCAGCCCGCCGCCCAGCGCCGCATTCGCTCCGGCGGCCAGCAGCTGCCCGCCGATCGCGTAGCTCGGATCGAGTCCGGCCTGCTGCATCACCGTCGTCAGCAGCGAGGTCGTCGTCGTCTTGCCGTGCGTACCGGCGACGGCGATGCCCAGCCGCGGGCGCATCAGCTCGGCCAGCATCTGCGCGCGCAGCAGCACGGGGATGCCGAGCTGGTGGGCGGCCATCAGCTCGGGGTTGTCGGCCTTGATCGCGCTGGACTTGACCAGCACCTGCGCCGCGCCGACGTGCTCCGCGGCGTGGCCGATCATCACGTCGACGCCCAGCGTGCGCAGGCGGCGTGTGGTGTCGCTCTCGCCCTGGTCGGAGCCGCTGACGCGGTAACCCTGCGCGGCCAGCAGCTCGGCGATGCCGCTCATGCCGGCGCCGCCGATGCCGGTGAAGTGGATGCGTTGGAGGGCGTGCTTCATGCGCGCGCTCCGTTCTCGGACTTGGCGTCGCGGGCGTTCACGAGTGCTTCGAGCTCATCGGCGACGCGCCCCGCCGCGCGCGGACGCGCCAGCGAGCGCGCCTTGGACGCCATCGCCAGCCAATGCTCGCGCGGCTGCTGCAGCAGGTCGAACAGCGCCTGCGCGCTGAGCTCGCCTTGCGGCAGGTGCGTGCCGGCGTTGTGCTGCGCCATGTATTGCGCGTTGTCGCGCTGGTGCGAGGTCGTGCTGACGACCAGCGGCACCAGGATGCTGGCGACGCCAGCGGCACACAGCTCGGACACCGTCACCGCGCCGGCGCGGCAGATCACCACGTCGGCCTCGGCCAGACGCTGCGCCATGTCGTTGATGAAGGGCACGACCTCGGCCTGCACGCCGACCTTGGCGTAGGCGGCCTGCACGAGCGGGAAGTTGGCCTCGCCCGTCTGGTGCGTGACCAGCGGACGCTGGTGCTCGTCCCACAACGCGAGCGTCTGCGGCAGCACGTCGTTGATCGCGCGCGCGCCCAGCGAGCCGCCCACGACCAGCACCTTCAGGGGACCGTTGCGATCGGCGAAACGCAGCTCGGGCGCGGGCAGGTCCTCGATCTCGACGCGCACCGGATTGCCGGTGACCACGCTCTTCTTCTGCTGCGCGGCGGCGAGGCCGTCGAAGCCGAAGGCGATCTTCTTCGCGACCGGCGCCAGCGCCTTGTTGGACAGCAGCAGCGCAGCATCGGCGTTCACCAGCATGAGCGGACGGCGCATCACCCAGGCCATCAGGCCGCCGGGGAAGCAGACGTAGCCGCCCATGCCGAGCACCGCGTCGGCCTTGCGCGCGCTGAACACATGCGCGCTCTGGCCGAGCGCCTTGAACATGCGCACGACGCCCAGCAGCGAATGCTTGAGACCCTTGCCGCGCAGGCCGGCGAAGGACAGCCGGTCCATCGGCAGGCCGGACGGCGGCACGAGCTTGTTCTCCATGCCGGCTTCGGTGCCGAGCCAGGACACGGTCCAGCCGCGACGCTGCATCTCCGCGGCGACGGCCAGTCCGGGAATCACGTGGCCGCCCGTACCGGCGGCCATCACGACGAGGTGACGCGTGCTCATGTGCGCCCTCCCCGCATCAGTTGTCTGTTCTCGATGTCGATTCGCAAGCAGATCGCCAATGCCACGCAGTTGAGGACGGTGGCCGAGCCGCCATAGCTCATCAGCGGCAGCGTCAGGCCCTTGGTCGGCAGCGCGCCGAGGTTCACGCCCATGTTGATGAAGGCCTGGCCGCCCATCCAGATGCCGATGCCCTGCGCGTAGAGCCCGGCGAAGACGCGGTCCAGCGCCACGGCCTGACGGCCGATGTGGAACAGCCGGCGCGACAGCCAGAAGAACGCGAAGATGACGATCGCGACGCCGATGAAGCCGAGCTCCTCGCCGATGACGGCGAGCAGGAAGTCGGTATGGGCCTCGGGCAGGTAGTGCAGCTTCTCGAGGCTGGAGCCCAGGCCCTGGCCGAAGAACTCGCCCCGGCCGAAAGCGATCAGCGAGTGCGTCAGCTGGTAGGCCTTACCCTGCGCGTACTTCTCGTCCCACGGATTCAGGTAGGCGAAGATCCGTTCGCGGCGGAAGTCGCTGAAGGTGATCATCAGCACGAAGGCGCCGATCAGCACCGCGACGCTGAGGAAGAACATGCGGCCGTTGACGCCGCCCAGGAACAGGATGCCCATCGCAATGGCCGCGATGACCATGAAGGCACCCATGTCCGGCTCGGCCAGCAGCAGCATGCCGGTGAAGGCGAGCGCGGCGGCCATCGGCCACACGGCGCGGACGAAGTTCTCCTTCACCTCCATCTTGCGGACCATGTAGTTGGCCGCGTACATCGCGATGGCCAGCTTGGCCAGCTCGGAGGGCTGGAAGTTCATGACGCCCAGCGGCAGCCAGCGGCGCGCGCCGTTCACGCCCTTGCCCACGTGCGGGATCAGCACGATCATCAGCAGCGCCAGCGCGACCACGAAGATCTTGGGCGCATGACGCTCCCAGAAGCTCACCGGCACCATCACGGTGATCCAGCCGGCCAGCAGGCCGATCACGATGAACAGGCTCTGACGCACGAAGAAGTGCATCGGCTGGTACTTCGCGAACTTGGGGTTGTCCGGCAGCGCAATCGACGCCGAATAGACCATCAGCAGGCCCAGCGCCAGCAGCGAGAGCACGACCCAGATCAGCGTGAGGTCGAAGCCCAGCAGCCGCGTGGGCTGGCCGGCCGAGGTGGAGACCCAGTCGCGCACCGGCACGTCGACGCTGCCGGCGCCGCCGGCGCCCGCGACGGTCGGACGGCGCGACGCCAGCGCGCGCACGCGCTCGCTCAGGGTTTCGAAGAAGGACGCGGCGCTCATCCGATGAGACCCTCGTCTTCCGCCATCTCGCGCACGGTGGCGATGAACACCTCGGCGCGATGGGCATAGTTGCGGAACATGTCCAGGCTGGCGCAGGCCGGGCTCAACAGCACGCTGTCGCCCGACAAGGCCTGCGCGAGCGACCAGCGCGTCGCGGCCTCGAGCGAGTCGTGGCGGTGCATGAGCACGCCGCTGTCCTGCAGCGCGGCCTCGATCTGCGGCGCATCCCGGCCGATCAGCGCCACCGCGCGGGCATGCAGCGCGATCGGCGTGGCCAGCGGGGAGAAGTCCTGCCCCTTGCCGTCGCCACCCAGGATCATCACCAGCTTGGCCGGTGCCCGGTCGGCGCCCAGGCCCATCACGGCGGCGACGGTCGCGCCGACGTTGGTGCCCTTGGAGTCGTCGTAGAAGTCGACACCCTTGATCGAGGTGACGAACTCGACGCGGTGCGGCTCGCCCTGGTATTCGCGCAGGCCGTGCAGCATCGGCGCCAGCGGGCAGTCGATGGAGGTGGCGAGCGCCAGCGCCGCCAGGGCATTCGCGGCGTTGTGGCGACCGCGCACGCGCAGCGCGTCGGCGGGCATCAGGCGCTGGATGATGAGATCTTCCTCGTCATCCTTGCGCCGCTTCAGGCCCTTCAGTTCTTCTTCCGCCTCGCGGGCGCGGACCAGCCACGCCATGCCGTTCTCGACCACGAGGCCGAAGTCGCCGGGACGGCGCGGCGCATCCAGACCGAAACGGACGACGCGGCGTTCGACGACCTTCGCCGGGCGACCGCGGCCTTGCTTGACGGTGATCGGCGCCGGGATCAGCGCTTCGACCTCGGGGTCGTCGCGGTTGATCACCAGCACACCGTGTTCGCCGAAGACGCGGCCCTTGGCGCGCGCGTAGGCCGGCATGTCGCCGTGCCAGTCCAGGTGGTCCTGCGTGATGTTGAGCACCGCGCCGGCGCTCGGCTCGAAGCCCTTCACACCGTCCAGCTGGAAGCTCGACAGCTCCAGCACCCAGACCTGCGGCAGCACCTCGAACTCGGCCGGCCTCGGTGGCGGCGGCTTGATCGGCAGCGGCTGCTCGTCGAGCAGTTCAGCGACGGTTTCCAGCGCCGTGCGATCGTCTGCAGGCACCTCGACAACAGGCTCGTCGACCGGCGCCAGCAGCACATCGGCCGGATCGTCGACGACAAGGTCGGCGGCTTCCTCTTCGGGCACTACGGCTTCGACCGCCAGATCGACGATCGCCTCTTCCGCCGGATCGACGTCAGTCGCCGCGTCGGCGACCTCGTCCTCCTTCGGCTGCGGCATCGGCTCCTTGTCGAGCGCGTCGCTCAAGGTGCCCAGCAGCGTCGGGCCGATGTTGCCGGCCATCGCGACGCGGCGGCCGGCGCGCTCGACCAGCAGCGCGGTCATGCTGGTGGTCGTCGTCTTGCCGTTGGTGCCGGTGATCGCGAGCACGCCCGGCTCGTAGCGGTACAGCGTCTTGAGCTCCGCCAGCGCCTGCGCGAACAGCTCCAGCTCGCCGCGCACGCGCAGGCCGATCTCCTCGGCGCGCTCGAACAGCGGCTTCAGCCGCGCGTCCAGCGGCGACAGGCCGGGGCTCTTCAGCAGCACCCAGCTGTGGTCGATCGTCGCCAGCAGTTCCGGCGAGAACTCGCCGTGCTCGAACGCAGCGTCCGGCAGACGCTCGCGCAGCGCGGCCAGCTGCGGCGGCTGCTCGCGGCTGTCCCAGACGGTGACGCGCGCGCCCAGGCGCGCGGCCCAGGCCGCCATCGCGAGCCCGGAGTCGCCCAGGCCCAGCACGAACGCATGCCGGTCCTGGAAGAGCGCCGGGAAGTGGAGGGAGGACATCGTCGTTCCGTTCCCGCTCAGCGCAGCTTCAGGCTGGCCAGGCCGACCAGGCACAGCAGCATCGTGATGATCCAGAACCGGATGACGACCTGCGTCTCCTTCCAGCCCGACTTCTCGAAGTGGTGATGCAGCGGCGCCATCTTGAAGATGCGCCGCCCTTCCCCGTACTTCTTCTTCGTGTACTTGAACCAGGTCACCTGGAGCATCACCGACAGCACCTCGGCGACGAAGACGCCGCCCATGATGCCGAGCACGATCTCCTGGCGCGTGATGACCGCCAGCGTGCCCAGGCCGCCGCCCAGCGCCAGCGCGCCCACGTCGCCCATGAACACCTGCGCCGGATGCGCGTTGAACCACAGGAAGGCCAGCCCCGCGCCGGCGAGCGCGGCGCAGAAGATCAGCAGCTCGCCGGCGCCCGGAATGTAGGGGAACAGCAGGTAGCGGCTGTACACCGACGAGCCCGTCACGTACGCGAAGACGCCCAGCGCCGAGCCCACCATCACCACCGGCATGATCGCCAGGCCGTCCAGGCCGTCGGTGAAGTTCACCGCGTTGCTGGTGCCGACGATGACCAGGTAGGACAGCCCGATGAAGCCGAACACGCCCAGCGGGTAGCTGATCGACTTGAAGAACGGCAGCATCAGGTCGGCCTTGGGCGGCAGCTCGGTCGAGAAGCCGCTCGTGACCCAGCGGAAGAACAGCTGCACGACGCCCAGGAAGCTGGTCTCCGACACGCTGAAGGCCAGGTAGATCGCCGCGATCAGGCCGATGATCGATTGCCACAGGAACTTCTCGCGGCTGCGCATGCCCTCGGGGTCCTTGTTGACCACCTTGCGGTAGTCGTCGACCCAGCCGATCAGGCCGAAGCCCATGGTCACCAGCATCACCACCCAGACGAAGCGGTTGGACCAGTCGAACCACAGCAGCGTCGACACGCCGATGCCGATCAGCACCAGCACGCCGCCCATGGTCGGCGTGCCGCTCTTGGCCAGATGCTGCTGCACGCCGTACTCGCGGATCGGCTGGCCGATCTTGAGTTCGGTCAGGCGGCGGATCACCCAGGGGCCGAAGGCCAGGCCGATCAGCAGCGCCGTCAGCGCCGCCATCACCGCGCGGAAGGTGATGTAGTTGAAGACGCGGAGGAACCCGAGTTCAGAGTAATTGGCCTGCAGCCATTGGGCCAGACTAAGCAGCATGGGGTTCTCCTGGGCCGCCGGACTGCAAGGCGGCCACGATCTGTTCCATCTTCATGAAGCGCGAACCCTTGACCAGGATGTTCTGCACTTGCGGGGCGTCCTGCGGCGCGTCCTTCAGCGCGGCGATCAGGTCGGCGACGGTGTCGAAGGCACGGGCGCCGGTGCCGTAGGCGGTCGCGGCGTCGCGCGCGGCGACGCCGGCGGTCCACAGCGCCGCCAGACCCTGGTCGGCCGCGTGGGCGCCGACTTCCTCGTGAAAGGCGGGGCCCTGCTCGCCCACTTCACCCATGTCGCCGAGGATCAGCCACGACGTGCCGGGCAGTTCAGCCAGGACGTCGATGGCGGCGCGGACGCTGTCGGGGTTGGCGTTGTAGCTGTCGTCGATCAGCGTGATGCGACGGCCCTGCCACACCGCCGTCTGCAGCGCGGAGCGGCCCTTCACGGCCTTGAACGACTGCAGCCCGTCGCGGATCGCCGCGAGCGGCGCGCCCGCGGCCAGCGTGCAGGCCGCGGCGGCCAGCGCGTTGCGCACGTTGTGCTGGCCCGCCATCGCCAGCGCGACGGGGATGGCCCCGGCGGGGGTGAGGATCTCGATCGCCCAGTGGCCCGCACTGCCGGCGGCGACGCTCGCGTCGGTCGGCGCGACCCATTGGGCGCGGCCCATCACGTCGGCCTGGCCCTGCAGCGCGAAGGTGAGCGTCGCGCGGCCCACGGCCTGCGACTGCCACACCGGCGCGCACGGATCCTCGGCCGGGAACACCGCGACGCCGGCCGTGCCGAGTGCGCCGATCACGGCGCCGTTCTCGCGCGCCACCGCCTCGACGGTGTGCATGAACTCCTGATGCTCGCGCTGCGCGTTGTTCACCAGCGCCACCGTCGGCTGCGTCATCGCGGCCAGCGGCGCGATCTCGCCGGGGTGGTTCATGCCGAGTTCGACGACCGCGGCGCGATGCCACGCGGCCTCGTTCTGGCGCAGGCGCAGCAGCGTGAGCGGCACGCCGATCTCGTTGTTGAAGTTGCCCTCGGTCGCGAGCATCGCCGCATCGCCCAGCCAGGCGCGCAGGATGGACGCGATCATCTGCGTCACCGTGGTCTTGCCGTTGCTCCCGGTGACGGCGATCACCGGCAGATGGTGCTGTTCGCGCCAGGCCTGAGAGAGCAGGCCCAGCGCGGTCTTCGCATCAGGCACGAGCAGGCCCGGCAGGCCGGTCTCGGCCAGGCCGCGCTCGGCGATGGCCGCGGCGGCGCCGGAGGCTTTCGCCTGCGCGAGGAAGTCGTTCGCGTCGAAACGCTCGCCGCGCAGCGCGACGAACAGGTCGCCCGCGCGCAGCGAGCGCGTGTCGGTGTGCACGCGCAGCAGCGGCGTGGACGGGTCGCCCACCAGCGTCGCGGCCGGCAGCAGCGGCGACAGCAGGTCGAAGGCGCGTGCGAGCGTCAGCATCACAGTCCCGCCCTCTCGATCAGAGCGGCGCGCGCCGCCTGCACGTCGGAGAACGCGCGGCGTTCGCCGTGGATCTCCTGGTAGTCCTCGTGACCCTTGCCGGCGACCAGCACGACGTCGCGCGCGCCCGCCTGGTCGACGGCGCGCGAGATCGCCGCGGCGCGGTCGGCGATCACTTCACGCGCGGCGCCCGCCGGCAGACCGGCCTCGATGTCGGCGAGGATCTTCAGCGGATCCTCGGTGCGCGGGTTGTCGCTGGTCAGCACGACATGCGCGGCCAGCCGGGCGGCGATCGCGCCCATCAACGGGCGCTTGGTCGGATCGCGGTCGCCGCCGCAGCCGAACACGACGCGCAGCTCGCCGCCGCGCGCGGCGGCCAGCGGTTGCAGCGCGCTCAGCGCCTTCTCCAGCGCGTCGGGCGTGTGCGCGTAGTCGACCACCAGCTGCGGCAGCTCACGGCCGCTGCCGACGCGTTGCATGCGACCGGGCACCGGCGTCACCAGCGCGGCGACGCCCGCGATGTCGTCGAGCCCATGGCCCAGCGCCCGCAGCCCGGCGATCACGCCGAGCAGGTTGGACACGTTGTAGTCGCCGATCAGGCCGGTCTGCACCGGCACCGACGCGGCGCCCTCGCGCAGCGTGAACGCGAGGCCGCTGGCGTCATGGCGCAGGTCGACGGCGCTCAGGCGCGCATCGGCGCGGTTGAGCCCGTAGGTCCACACGTCGAGCTGGCCGGCAGCGCGCAGCTCGGCGGCGAGTTCGACGCCCTTCGGATCGTCGATGTTGAGCACCGCGGCCTTCAGGCCGTCCCAGTCGAACAGCTTGCGCTTGGCCACCCAGTAGGCGTCCATGCCACCGTGGTAGTCCAGGTGGTCCTGCGTGAAATTGGTGAACAGCGCGACCTGGAGGGTGGTGCCGGTCAGCCGGTGTTCCTCGATGCCGATGGACGACGCCTCGATCGCGCACGCGCCGAAACCGTCGTCGGCCATGCGCTTGAAGGCTTCCTGCAGCCGGACGGGATCGGGCGTCGTCAAGCCGGTGGCTTCGATCGACGCGGCGGTCGCGGTGCCTGGCAGCGCGCCGGGCACCGGCGGCTGTCCGACGCCCAGCGTGCCGATCACGCCGCAGCGCGAGCCCAGCAGCGTCAGCGCCTGCGCGATCCACCAGGCGCTCGAGGTCTTGCCGTTGGTGCCGGTCACGGCGAGCACGTTCAGGCGCTGGCTCGGTTCGCCGTAGAACGCCGACGCGATGCGGCCGCAGTTCAGCTTGAGGTCCGGCAGCGACGCGATGCGCGCGTCGGTGAAACCGTACTCCGCCGCGCCGGCGTGTTCGACCAGCGCGGTCGCGGCGCCGGCTGCCAGCGCGCCGGCGACGAACTGACGCGCGTCCTTCGCATAACCCGGCCACGCGATGAACGCGTCGCCCGCGCCCACGGCGCGGCTGTCCGTGCGCAGCTGGCCGCTCGGGGTCCATTCCTGCAACCAGCGGGCGGCAGCTTCGGGGGATTTGAGATGCATCAACATGGTTCGTGCCCGCTCAGAAACTCTCGTCGACGGCTTGCAGCCGCTGCTGCGCCACGATCTGCGGCTTGACGTCGAGGTCCGGCGGCTCGCCCAGCAATCTGAGCGTCTGCGCCACGACCTGGCTGAACACCGGACCCGCGACCGCGCCGCCGAAGTACTGACCGTTCTTCGGCTCGTCGACCATCACCGCCACGATGATGCGCGGCTTGGAAATCGGCGCGATGCCCACGAACCACGAACGGTATTTGTGGCTCGCGTAGCCCTTGCCTTCCTGCTTGTGCGCCGTGCCGGACTTGCCGCCGACGCTGTAGCCCGGGACCATCGCCTGCGGCGCGGTGCCGCCGGGGCCGGCCGCCATCTGCAGCATCCCGCGGATCTCCGCGGCGACCTTGGGACTGAAGACCTTGATCCCGTTCACCGGCTGGTCGGCCGGACGCTTGGTCATCGTGATCGGGATGATGTCGCCTTCACGCGCGAAGACCGTGTAGGCGCGCGCCAGCTGCAGCAGCGACGCGGACAGCCCGTAGCCGTAGCTCATCGTCGCCTGCTCGATCGGCCGCCAGCTCTTCCACGGACGCAGCTTGCCGGTCACCGCACCGGGGAAGTCGATCTGCGGCCGCTGGCCCAGGCCGATCGCGGTGAACATCTCGTGCATCTCGCGCGGCTGCATCATCAGCGCGAGCCGCGCCGCGCCGATGTTGCTGGACTTCTGGATCACCTGCTGCACGGTCAGGTCGCCGTGCGGGTGCGCGTCGGTCGGCGACCAGCCCGAGATCACCACGCTGCGCGGACCGGTGCTGAGCAGCGTGTCGGGACGCACGCGGCCGGTCTCCAGCGCGAGGCCGGCGGTGAACGGCTTCATCGTCGAGCCGGGCTCGAACACGTCGGTCAGCGCGCGGTTGCGCAGCTGCTCGCCGGACAGGTTCTGCCGGTGGCCCGGGTCGTAGCTGGGGAAGTTGGCCAGCGCCAGGATCTCGCCGGTGCGCGCGTCCAGCACCACCACCGACCCCGCCTTGGCCTTGTTCTCCGCCACCGCGTCGCGCACGCGCTGGTAGGCGAAGAACTGGACCTTGGCGTCGATCGACAGCTCGATGTCCTTGCCGTTGGTCTCGGGGACGCGCTCGCCGATGTCCTCGACGACGCGGCCCAGCCGGTCGCGCACGACCGAGCGCGACCCGTCGCGGCCCTGCAGGTCCTTCTGGAACGCGAGCTCGATGCCTTCCTGGCCCTGCTCTTCGATGTTGGTGAAGCCGACGATGTGCGCGGCGGCTTCGCCTTCGGGATATTGGCGCTTGTATTCGCGGTCCTGGAACACGCCCTTGAGACCGAGTTCCTTGATCTTGCGCGCGGTCTCGTCGTCCGCCTGACGGCGCAGGAAGACGAAGCGGTTGGCCGGATCCAGGCGCTTGTCGAGCTCCGCGCGCGACATGTCCAGCAGCTTCGCGAGCTGGCGGCGCTTGTCGGGGTCGGTATCGACTTCCTTCGGGAAGGCCCAGATCGAGGGCACGGCGACGCTGGCGGCGAGCACCTGGCCGCCGCGGTCGCTGATCTTGCCGCGGCTGGCGGGCCGCTCCATCTTGTGCGCGTAACGGGCCTCGCCCTGACGCTGGAAGAAGTCCTCGCCGATCAGCTGGATGTAGGCCGCGCGCGCCAGCAGGCCGGTGAAGGCGAGCCCCACCAGCGCGACCAGGAAACGCGAGCGCCACGGCGGCGTCTTCGACGCCAGCAGCGGGCTGCTCGAATAGCTGACGCCGCGCGTCACGCCGTTTCTGGCGGCATTGCGAGACGCGTTGCGGGCGCTGTTGCCCAGCTTCCTGCGGAGCTTGCCGATCATCGGGCCGCTCCTTGCGCCGACCCTTGCGCCGACCCCTGCGCATTCGCCAGCGGGCGGCCGCGGACGCCGCTCGCCTCGATCGCCGGCGCGTCGGGATTGAAGGTGATCGCCGGCGAGATCGGACGCATCTTCAGCCGCTCGCGCGCGACCTGCTCGACGCGCAGGTTGGTCGCCTGCGCCTGGCGGTCGGCCATCAGCTTCTGGTAGTCGGCCTCGAGCCGGCGGCCCTCGGTCTGCGCGCGGTCGAGCTCGGTGAACAGGCGGCGCGAGTCATAGGCGCTGCGCACCATGTAGACGCCGGAGACCATCACGGCGGCGATCAGCAGGAGGTTGAGGCGGCCGATCATTTGCGGCCTCCCTTCCTGCGCTTGCCGGTGTCTGCCGGGACCGGCGGCGGCAGCGGCGCGTCGGTGCGTTCGGCCACGCGCAGGATGGACGAGCGCGCGCGCGGATTGGCCGACACCTCCGCCTCGCTCGGCTTGATGCGCGCGATGGCGCGCAGCGGCTGCGGCTTGGGCTCGGCGAACGGGGCGCGGCGGTCGAACACTTCCTTGCTGTGCTCGGCGATGAAGTTCTTGACGATGCGGTCTTCCAGGGAGTGGAAGCTGATGACCGCCAGCCGGCCGCCCGGCTTCAGCTTGGACAGCGCCGCGTTCAGCCCCTGCTGCAGCTCTTCAAGCTCGGCGTTGACGAATATCCGTAGAGCCTGAAATGTGCGCGTCGAAGGGTCCTTGCCCGGCTCGCGGGTTTTGACTGCACCAGCCACGACCTGGGAAAGCTCGGCGGTTGTGAGAACAGGGCGCCCGCCTTCCCGGCGAGCCACAAGCGCCTTTGCAATCGGGAGAGCAAACCGTTCTTCACCATAGTCGCGGATCACCTGTGCGAGTTGATCCACCTCCGCGCGGGCGATGAACTCCGCGGCGCTCTCGCCCCGCGTCGTGTCCATGCGCATGTCGAGGGGACCGTCGAAGCGGAAACTGAAGCCGCGCTCCGGGTTGTCGATCTGAGGGCTGGAGACGCCCAGGTCCAGCAGGATGCCGTCGACCTGCGCGATGCCCAGCGCGTCGAGTTGCGCGGCCATGTCGGCGAACGCGCTGTGGCAGATGTGGAAACGCGGGTCGTCGACCCGCGTTGGTCCGGTCGTCGCGGCCGCGACCGCTTCGGGGTCGCGGTCGATGGCGATCAACCGCCCTTTCTCCCCCAGCCGCGACAGCAGCAGGCGCGAATGGCCGCCGCGCCCGAAGGTGCCGTCCACGTACAGGCCGTCGGGGGTCGTGAAGACGCCGTCCACCGTCTCGTGCAGCAGCACGGTGGTGTGGGAGAAGGCGGGGGTGGCGGGGGACTGCTCGCTCATGACGGTCAGAAGCTGAAGTCTTGGAGCACGGCCGGCATCTCGGACTGCATGACGGCGGCCTCATGGGCGGCGTAGGTCTGGGCGTCCCAGAGTTCGAAGTGGCTGCCCATGCCGAGCAGCATCGTGTCCTTCTGCAGGCCGGCCGCGGTGCGCAGTTCGGGGGCGATCAGCACGCGGGCGGCGGCATCGATCTCGACGTCCTGGGCATTGCCGAGGAACACGCGCTTCCAGCCGGCGGCGGACATGGGCAGCGCGGCGACCTTGTCGCGGAACTGTTCCCAGGCGGGACGGGGGAAGACCATCAGGCAGCCTTCGGGGTGCTTGGTCAGCGTGAGCTGGCCGCCGCACAGCGCCTGAAGCACATCGCGGTGACGCGCAGGGACGGTCAAGCGCCCCTTGGCGTCCAACGCCAAGGCACTCGCCCCCTGAAACACGACATTCGCCACTTTGCCCCACCGAATTGCACTTTCTCCCACTTTAATGGCGGGTTGGAGGGCGGTCAAGGAAATTTGGCTTTTTTCCCAATCAAATCAATTACTTAGCTCCCATTATCAAGCCAGTGCATGAAATAAAAGTTGTTCAAAATGAAGGACTTAAGAACTGCTGTGCAAGTGATGGATCAACTCAAAGGGGCTGTCGTACCCACACGAAACCGGGACAGCCGCTTCGGACGGGTCGCACCGAAAAGCGGGGCCGGCGGCAACGACGCCCCCCTTCAAGCGGTCCGAAACGGCCCCGCGGTGGTGGAAAAGTGGGGGCCATGCAAAAAGCCCGGCCAGGCCGGGCTTTGGGGGAGGGAGGGGCGTTGCGGGAGCTTCGCGCAGACAAGCGGTGTTCTGCAGCTGGCGTTTGGTTCGCCCCCAACCGAGGCCTTGTGGCAACCTCTGAGGGCCGCTTCCCGCTGGCGTATATTCGTTTCCAGGGTAAGGCCCTTTTCTGGAGCGAATCGTGCAGAACGCGGACTTTGAACAACGTGCCATCGCCTTGGGCGAGAGCTTCGCCAACTCGGTTGAGTTGGGCGAGACGCTGCTCGCCGCCCAGCAGGCGTGGGCGGCTGCGGTTGGCGGCGCCGGCGGAACGAACTCGTCAACGGCATTGATCGAAAGACTGTGCGACCAGCCGTTCGCGTTGTCTCGCACGTACGACGACTTCTGAGCCCCGCGCCTCCACGATCAAGGCACGGTTCTCCGTGCCTTTTTTCTTGCCCGGTTCAGATGGCCACGGATTCCGCTACGACCAGCCCCTCTACCTATCGGCAGATGTTCTCGATCATCGTGTCGAGCTTCGCCGACAGCACTGATGTCGCAACCTGCTACGCCATCGCCTGTCCCGGCAGGGCCATTGACGACCAGGAGATCGTGGGCATCACGTTTCCACTGGAGGAACTGGTGCTGCGCAATCTGGAGGCATACGGCAGCGAGGTGCTGTCCAACCGGAACAGCCCGCATTACATGCTCAAGGACGTCACCCCTTTCATCGAGAAGTACATGATCCGGTTCGACGTGGCGCCGTCCGGTCCCGACCTTCTCAAGTACACGCTCGCCTTCGGTCTGGGCTTGGAGGCTTACGCCAAGAAGACGGCGGAACGTCCCATCGTGACGAAGATCGTCCAGATTCAGACCGTTCGCCGGGTGCGCACGGTCGCGGGCTTGGCCCGCGCCGATCGAGTGCCGCCGCCAGTGGTGATGGCCAAGAAGATTCTGAAGGTGTGGAACGAGGAACGCCGCAGCGACCTGCTCGGCCAGTACGGGACGTACGTGGCCTTCAAGACCTGGAGCCTTGGCTGACCCGAGGACACCTCTAGGTGAGCCGCTGATAGCCCTCGTTCAGCGACCGACCGCCGACGCCGCCGGCTCGCCAGCCATTCCGGCCTCCGGCGCACTCACCGCGGCCCCCTGCCACCATTGCGGCGTCGGCCCCGGCTGCTCGATCGCCAGGGGGGCACCGATCACCGGCGTCACCAGCTCGACGTTGCGCAGCCGCGCCAGCGCGCTGATGCGCTCGAAGGGGTCCTGCCAGCGGTGCATCGCCAGGTCGAAAGTGCCGTTGTGGATGGGCAGCAGGCGCTTGCCCTTCAGGTCGACGTGCGCCTGCATGGTCTGCTCCGGCTGCATGTGCACGTACGGCCAGCGCGGGTCGTAGGCGCCGGTTTCCATCAGCGTCAGGTCGAACGGTCCGAAACGCTCGCCGATCGCCTTGAAGCCGTCGAAGTAGCCGGTGTCGCCGCTGAAGAAAACGCGCAGATCGTCATCGATCAGCACCCACGAGGCCCACAGCGTCGAGTTGCGGTCGCTCAGGCTGCGGCCGGAGAAATGCTGCGCCGGCGTCGCCGTCAACTGGACGCCGGCGATCGAGGTGCCCTGCCACCAGTCGAACTGCTGCACCTTGGCCGCGGGCACGCCCCAGTCGATCAGGCGCTGACCCACGCCCAGCGGCGTCACGAAGTGGCGCACCTTGGGCGCGAGCGCGAGCACGGTGTCGTGGTCGAGGTGGTCGTAATGGTCGTGCGACAGGATGACCGCCTCGATCTCGGGCAATTCGTCGAGCGCGATCGGCGGGGCATGGAAGCGCTTCGGACCCATGAACGAGAACGGCGACGCGCGCTCCGAGAACACCGGATCCGTCAGCCAGAAGCGTCCGCGCAGCTTCAGCAGCACCGTCGAGTGTCCGAGACGGAACAGCGTCCGGTCCGGCGCCGCCAGCAGCTGGTCCTTCGTCAGCGCCCTCACCTCGATGGGCGCATCCGGCGCGGTGCCGGCAGGCTTGTGGAACATGAAGTCCCACATGATGCCCATCGTCTTCCAGAAGCCCTGCTCGGGCTCCACGGCGGGGTTGCGGAACTGGCCCTTCGCCCATTGGGGCGACTGCTCCAGGGACGGCTGGGTGCCCTCCTGAGCAGGAGCGGTGGCGCCATTGGCGGGCACCACGGCGGGGGAGGACATCACGCGGGAAGCGGTCATGGCAAGGGCTCCAACAATCAGGACGGCGGCAAGGCCGCTCAGCACGGTGAGCGGACGCAGCGCGCGGGCGGTGCGGACGGAACGAGCGACAGGGCGTCGGGGAGAGGGAAGGCTCATCTGAAACTTGCACTACACAGTGTAGTTTTTCTGGAGTCTAGAGCGTGGAATCTGAAAAGTAAACTCCCCGGTGTAAGATTCTGCCCATGACTTCCGACGACGCCGTGCCCCAATCCGCGCCGACTCCCGAAGACCTCACCGCCATCGGCGAGGCGGAGCGCACGCGGCTGACCGACCGCAAGCGGCAGGCGATCGTCGACGCGGCGATCGCCGAGTTCCGCGAGCACGGTTTCGAGGTCGCGAACATGGACCGTATCGCGGGTCGCGCGCAGGTTTCCAAGCGGACCGTCTACAACCACTTCAGCGGCAAGGACGCCCTGTTCGACGCGATCCTGGAGCGGCTGTGGGTCGCGACCGAGGCGACGCTGAAGCTGACCTACCGCGCCGACCTGCCGTTGCGCGAGCAACTGCTGACGCTGGTCGAGCAGAAGCTCGCGATGAGCGACGACCCGCAGTTCCTGGACCTGGCGCGGGTGCTGATCGCCGAGGCGATCCATGCGCCGCAGCGGGCGCGGGAGATGCTGTGCCGGCTCGGCGGCCGCGAGGAAGCGCTGACCGTGTGGATACGCGCAGCGATGGCCGACGGCCGGCTCAAGCCAGGAGATCCGGCGTTCGCCGCCTCGCAGCTGCAGGCGCTGGTGAAGGGCTTCGCGTTCTGGCCGCAGATCACGATGGGGCAGCCGCCGCTGGACAAGGCGCAGCAGCGGCAGGTGGCCGACTCGGCGACCGACATGTTCCTGGGCTTCCACGCCCTTCCCTGAACGGCGCGAAAGGCCCAAAGAAAAGGGCCGGGGCGTGGATCCCACGCCCTCGGCCCCAAGCGGAACATCCTTCTTCCGCGGCTCAGTCGGTCAGCGTCCCGAGGGCCCTGCCCCCTCGCGGCTTGCGTGATGTCGTCAGTTCGATTCCTTGATCAGGCGGCCCGACGGCGCCTGCAGAGGGCGGGCATTCATCGGGTACAGGTGTGAGAACACCGAGATCTGTTGCGCCGAGACCTGGACGGGTTGGCGCAGCACCAGCCACAGCACGCCTTCGGTGCAGGGCGGCGTCGTCATCGACCCCATGTACGAGAAATAACCCTGGTCCTTGGGCAGCAGCTGGGTCAGGTCGATGGGCACCGGCGCGGTGTAGGTGTCACCCCGTTCCAGCGGCAGGTGGTTCCACACCGTCTGGATCAGCGCCTGGTCCTGGCCGCGTTCCAGCAGCACCGCCACCGTGGCCTCGCGTCCGCCGGCATCCTTGTGGACCAGATGCGCCACCATGTCGTACTGGCGGCCGTTGATGCGTTCCTCGCTGGGGCGGTGGAAATGGAATTGCTGCAACTCGTACCGACGACCCATGATCGTCAGGCCGTTGCCCGGCGCCACGTTCACCTGGATCGTGTGGCCGTCGTCGACCACCGAGAAACTGCTGGGCTTGTAGTCGAACTGGATGCGCTCCTGATCGACCTTGATCGTGTCGCGCAGGTCGATCGGACTCTGGCGGGTGCCGATCGCGCACTGGCGGAATTCGGGCTGCAGCTGACCCCATTTGTCGGGGGCGCCCTCGCCGGTGTAGGACCAGGGCGTCGACGACTTCGCGCCGGATGCCGCGGCGGCGGGCTTGGCGGCGCGGCGGGCGCGCTGGTCGACCGGGTTGCTGGTCTTGACCTCCGGGGGCGCGCCCGCCGGCTTGGTGCTCAGCTTGAGCGCGGCGGCGTCCTCCTTCAGGCGGTCCGCCAGGCGGTCGCGCAGTGGTTCGCCGGAAACTTCCCCTTTCGGAGCGGGCGCGGGCGCGTCAGCCGCGCGGGACGCTGCCGGCCACAGCAGGAACAGGCAGAGGGCCGCCGGCAGCAGGGCGCCGGATCCGGGACGGTCAGACATGAAGGGGGCTCCGGGGACAGAAGGATCGCCCTTCTATTTCGGAGCCTGGCCCGCCATCTTGAGGGCGGGACGATGTCGCGATGTCACGCCTCGGGGCCGGGCGTCGGCGTGGGCGGCACGGCCGCCGCCGCGGACACCTCGCGCTTGACCCAGGTCCAGGCCGCCAGGCCGATGCACATCATCGCGGCGGACGTCACCGCCAGCGCCAGCATCGAATGCATCACCAGCGGCACCAGCACGCCGGCGACGAGGCCGTTGGCGGCGCTGCCGATGCAGGCCTGCAGCGACGACGCCATGCCGCGGCGCTCCGGCGCCTGGTCCAGCACCAGCAGCGTCACCACCGGCACCATCAGGGCCCAGCCGAACGCGAAGCTGCTGATCAGCGGGAAGGCCCAGTACGGGCTGTGCGGCAGCGTCAGGTTGCACACGACGTTGGCGATGGACGTGAAGCCCATGATCAGGAAACCGCGCCGGATCTGCTTGCGCGGCGCGATCTTGCCGGCCAGTCGGCCGCTCAGCCAGGCGCCGCCCATGATCCCGCCGATGCTGAACAGGAAGAAGATGAAGAACTGCGTCGGCGCCAGGCCCAGGTGCTCGCCCAGGAAGACCGGCGCCGCCAGCACGTAGAGGAACATGCCGTTGAACGGGATGCCGCTGGCCAGCGCCAGCAGCAGGAAACGCCGGCTGCCGACCAGCGAACGGTAGCCCCGCATCAGCGAGCCGACCCGGAAGGGCTGGCGGTGGTCGCGGTGCAGCGTCTCGGGCATCAGGCGCCAGGTGACCGCGAACAGCAGCGCGCCGATGAAGACCAGGAACCAGAAGATCGCGTGCCAGTCGGCGTGCACGTAGAGGAAACCGCCGATCATGGGCGCGATCGCCGGCGCGAGGCCGAAGAAGATCGTCACCTGCGACATCACCCGCTGCGCCTCGGATGGCGGGAACATGTCGCGGATGATGGCGCGCGAGACCACGACGCCTGCCCCGGCCGACAGGCCCTGCACCGTGCGCCAGAACACCAGCTGGCCGATGCTGCCGGCCAGGGCGCAGCCCATCGAGGACAGCGCGAAGACGGCCATGCCCCAGAGCACGACCGGCCGCCGGCCGAAGCTGTCCGACAGCGCGCCGTGGAACAGGTTCATCACCGCGAAGCCGAGCAGATAGCCCGACAGCGTCTGCTGCATCTCGATCGGTGTGGCGTCCAGCGCCTGCGCGATGCCGGCGAAGGCCGGGATGTAGGTGTCGATCGAGAACGGCCCCACCGTGGCCAGGGCGGCCAGCAGGATGGCGAGGGCCCAGCGCGGCGCGCGCCACAGTTGGCTGGCTTCGGGGTTCATGCGTGGGTGTGTTGCGAGCGTGCGGACGGGAAGCCGCCGACGATAACGCCCGGCAAGCGGCGGGACCGGCCGTCATGCCGACCGGGAACGACGCTTGCGGGGGAAGCGTGCGCGGGCCGCCCGGGTTGGCCGGACGGCGGTCGCCAGTGTAGCGGGGCCCCTACACTGCGGGACTTTTGCGGAACTTCGGGCGGGGAACGTGGTGCCAGGCGTATTGAGCATTGGGGTGGTCGGGCTGGGCGTGATGGGTCAGCGGATGCTGGCGCGTCTGGCGGGGCACGCCCGCCTGCGGGTGACCCGCGTCTGGGACGAGAACCCGGCCGTGCTGGCCCAGGCGCTGGCCCACTACCCGCTGCTGCGGGCGGCGACCAGCGCCGAGGCGCTGATCCAGGAACCGGGTCTGCACGGCCTCTACATCGCGACGCCGCCGGGACCGCACATCGCCTTGACGGAAGAGGCCTTCGACGCCGGTCTCGCGGTGCTGTGCGAAAAGCCCCTGACCACCGACTTCGCGGCCGCGCACGCCTGCATCGAGCGCATCGAGCGCGAGCGCCAGCGGGCGGCCGTCAACTACTCGCTGGCCTCGTCGACCGGGCTGGCGCAGCTGCAACTGGCCTTTGGTGCGGGATCGCGGCGGCCGCTGGGGGCCCTGCACGGCGTCAGCATCGACCTGCGCTTCTCGGCCTGGCCGCGGCCGTGGCAGGCCGGTGCCGGCGCGTGGCTGTCACAGCGCGCCGAGGGCGGCTTCTCCCGCGAGGTGCTGTCGCACTTCATCTTCGTGCTGCAACGGGTGCTGGGACCGGCCCGCGTCGTCCGCAGCACGGTCGACTACCCGGCCGACGGCGTCGGCTCGGAACAGGCGGTGGAGGCCGAACTGGTCGCCGGCGGCGTGCCGGTGGCGATCAGCGCGCGCCTGGAGGGCGACCGCGCCGACGACAACCGCATGCTGTGGCGCGCCAGCGAGGGCGAGATCGAGTTGCGCGACTGGTTCGGCGTGACGCAGCAGCGCCAGGGCGAACGCGTGCAGAGCATGGGCGACGCGGAGACGCTGCGCATGAACGGCATGACGGACCAGCTCAGCCACTGGTCGGCGATGCTGGACGGCCACTCGCACAGCCTGCCGGGCTTTGCCGAGGCGCTGGCGGTGCAGAAGACCATCGAAGCGGTGCTGGCCGGCAAGGCCTGACCCGCGGGGTAAACTCGCCCCCGTGAAGCAAGCCAGACCGCCGCTGGTGCGATCGTGGAAACACGGCACTGGAGGAAGGTCCGGACTGCATAGAGCGGCGTAGCAGCTAACGGCTGCCCGGCGAAAGCCGAGGATCAGAGCAACAGAGACGAGTCGATGGCGGCGCAAGCCGCCATCGGGTGAAACGGGCAATCTCTACGCGCAGCAACACCAAGTAGGCCAGCGTCGATGCGGCTCGCAGAGCTGGCGGGTAGGTGGCACCGAGCCGGGCAGTGATGCCCGGCCCAGAGGAATGGCGGTCACGCGGGGAATCGCAAGAGGATCCGCGCACAGAATCCGGCCTATCGGCTTGCTTCACATTTATGACGACGCTGCAGGCCCAACATCGGCTTGCAGTGCTTTTCAGGGTCTTTCACGGATCCCGTGCGTCTGGGCACATCGGTTGCTACCTTCGTGGCATGCAGATCGAACCCCTGGACCCTCACAGCCCCGCCGCGATGTCCCTGCTGGCGCAGTCTGACGCGTACATGGCGGCCCTTTATCCGAGCGAGAGCAATCACCTCGAGGACGCGCAGGCCCTGGCGCAGCCCCAGGTGCGCTTCATCGGCGTGTGGCTCGCGGAGTGGCTGGCCGGCTGCGCCGCGGTCAAGGTCGTCGACGACGCCGAAGGCCCGTACGGCGAGATCAAGCGGGTCTTCGTCCAGCCGCACTTCCGGGGGCGCGGGATCTCCAAGGTCCTGATGGAGGAGCTCGAATCCCATCTCAGGGCGAAAGGCATCGAACTGGCGCGCCTGGAGACCGGCGTGCACCAGCCCGAGGCCCTCAAGCTCTACGAGACGCTGGGGTACGACCGACGCGCGCCCTTCGGCAGCTATGCCGCGGACCCGCTGTCGGTCTTCATGGAGAAGCGGCTGACGGCCAACTGAGGACCGCCGGGCCGGATCACGCCTCGCTCACCCCTCGATCATTCTTCGTTGTCGCCGCTGCCGCCGGCCTGCTCGTTGCGCTTCTCGGCCTGGCGCAGCAGCGGCGCCTCGAGCTTGTCCATGCCGTCGATGAAGCTGTCGACCGGCTTGGGCGACACCAGGCGAAGAGACGGCGGCGCCAGCGTGGCCATGTAGCTCGGGCCCAGCCAGTACTGCTGCTCGGTGCGACGTCCCACGGTCAGGGCCAGGCCCACGAGGCACATCGCGCCGATGCCCACCGCCACCCGGCGCGAGGCGCGCGGCCACACGACGGTCGCATGCCACCACAGCAGCAGCGCCGCGCCCACCGACATGAGTACCGGCTCCAGCGCCAACAGGCGCGGGGCGTTCAGCGTGTAGCCCAGCAGCGGCAGCAGCAGGTCCAGCAGCTGCATCGCGACGGTGGCGACCAGGGCCCGCCACAGGTGCGCGCCGAACGCGAACCAGTGCCGGAACAGCTGCGTGACGAGCGCCCAGAGCGCGGCCCAGATCAGCGCCACGCCGATGGGCGCGAGCAGCGCGCTGACCGTGTCGACCCAGCTCGCGGAGCCGTCGTTGGCCGCCCAGTTCGCGCCCCACAGCATCAGGGCCCACAGCACCAGCAGCGCCGGCAGCGCCCACGACGGCCGCGCATCGCGCTTGACCGGCTCGTCGGCGCGGTTCAGAGGCTTCTCGGCCGGCAGCGCATCCAGCGCGGTGCGCAATCGCAGCCGCGTCGTGCCGATCTGCAGCAGGGCCGAGGACGGCCATGCCGCGCGGCTGCCGGCCGCCAGTCTGCGTCCGTCCAGCCAGGCGCCGTTCTGGCTGGGCAGCAGTTCCAGCACCGGGCCGTCGGCGGCCGGCGAGGCGCCCGCGTCCGGCGTCCCGTCGCTGCGTTCGGTGCCGGGTGCAGCGGCAAGGTCAGCGGCGGGTTCACCGCGATCCCAATGCAGCAGCGCATGCGCGCCGGCCAGGTGCGGGTCCGACAGGACGAGGTCGCAGTCCGGCGAACGCCCGATGCGCAGCGGCCACGCGCGCACCTTGTGCACCTCCCGGCAATGACCGTCCCGGTCGACGATCTCGATTACCGCGGCGTGGTCCATGCGAATCCTTGGAGATAGTGGCGCGTCAGCTGGGTGGCATTCGCGAAGCTGACGCCGCGGGCGTCGAAGCGGCCGAGGGCACCTTCGGTCGGGGCGTCCACGTTGGTGACCAGCACGGTGAGGTCGAAAAGGCCCTCCAGCTTGCGGTACGCCCGCAGGCAGGCGACGGCGCGCAGCGGCGGACCGTCCTTCTGCTGGACGAAGTCCTCCTTGCAGTAGGGCGCGGTGCGGTCGCGGTCCGGGCCGCCGAGGCGTTCGTTGCGGAAGCTCGCCGAGTAGATCGCCGAGAAACGCAGCGCGCCCAGCTTGCTGCCGTCGTAGACCTCCTCGGTGACGCCGAAGTAGCCGGTCTGCAGCGACTCGCTGATGAACAGCGCATGCTCCATCCGGCACTGCGTGCGCTGCATCTGCAGGCCCTGCTCGTCGGCGGAGGAACCGCTGCCCCAGCAGCGCATGTACTCCTCCTGCGGGATCGGGAAACGGTAGCGCGGATGCGTCAGCGTGCGCCACGGCTGCGCCAGGAAATTGCGCGAGAGCTCGTCCTGGTAAGCCATCAGCTGCTGGCGCAGCTTGGGCCAGGCGGCGCCCTTGATCGGCGTGGCGTTGCGGCTGCGCGCGAGCAGCGCGGCCGCGTGCTCGCCCGGGACCAGGAAGCTCATCTGCTGCGCGAAGATCATGGTCGACACGTTGATGCCGACGATCTCGCCGTCCTCGTCGATCACCGGACCGCCGCTCATGCCGGGGTTGATCGAGCCGGAATAGTAGATCAGCGGGTCGAAGCTGCGCTCGACCAGGCCGTTGTAGGTGCCCTCGACGACGGCGAAGGCGACGTCGTGCGGGTTGCCCATCGAGTAGATGCGCTCGCCCTTGGCCAGCGGCTGCTCGGCCTTGCGGAACACCAGCGGGGTGCCGGTCATGCGGGCGACGACGCCCTTGGGATCGGCCTTCGCGTCGCCGGGCTTGGCCACGATGCGCAACAGCGCGAGGTCGCGGCGGGCGTCGAAGTCCAGCAGCTCGATGTCGCCGCCGTCGCCCTCGGGCGTCTGGAACTTCAGCTGGTAGCGCTCGGGCTCCAGCGCGTGCTGGCTGATGACGTGGTAGTTGGTGATCACGTGGCCTTCGGCGCTGACCACGAAGCCCGAACCCACCGAGGCCTGGCTGCCGTTGTAGAGCGTGCGGACCTGCAGCAGCTGCGCGCGGCTGCGGTCATAGAGCCGGCGGGCGCTGGCCGAGACCGGCGCGGACGAGATCGCCTGGCTGGCGGCGGTCGCCGGAGCGCCTGGCGGAACGGTCGGCTGGGTCGGCACGGCGGGCGATGCCGGCGTCATGGCGGGCAGCGGCGCGGGGCGTGTCTGCGCCGCGGTGGGCAGGCCCAGCGCCGCGCTCAGCAGCAGCAGGACCGCCCCGACGGCGGCACGCCCTGGGGTGAGAGGTTTTCGCGACAACGCAGGAGACTCCAGGAGAAGAGCAGGTAAGGGCAGGAAGGGCAGGACGGGAGCGAAGGGCAAGGAAGAGCGGACGCCGCATGCTAGCGGCTTTGCAGAGGCCGCCAGCAATCCGGATGCCGGACGGCCTTGCCGGTCGCCCGGGCGACCTTGGTCGCCGCTTGCCTCACTGCTGTGGTCGTTCGCCCGCAGGCGGTTCCTCGGCCGCGGCGGGCTTCCTGGTGCGAGGCTCGCCCGGCCAGGGACCGAACAGCGGCAAGGGCATGCGCACCGGGGTCACGTCGAGGTAGAGATTGACCACCGTGTAGTCCTCGGGACCGAGTTCGTCCGTGCTCCAGCCGATGCTGCCCGGGCCCTTGTAGAGCCGGAACAGGAAGCCCAGGTCCGCCAGCGTGTCGCCGGCCTTGGGCGCGGCTTCGAAGCTCAGGCCGCGGAACTCGGGCTGGACGCTGTCGATCAGGATGGACATCGCCGTGGAGATCGTCGAATCGCCCAGCATGTCCGTGTAGAACTGTGGCAGCGTGTAATAGGGCTTGTAGTCGGGCGCGCCGGGTTCGAGCTTCTGGCCGCGCAGCTTCACCGGCGAGGGCGTGACGCCGCGCGTGCGCAGGTTCATGCGGTCGCCGTGGTCGAGGTAGGTCAGCCGGGCGTTCTTCAGGTTGAAGACACCGAGACTGCGGTCCGACGACGCCTCGCTCAGGTCGACCAGCAGCGCGCCCTTGTGGCCGAGGATCTCGACCTCGTCGCCGCGGATCACGGCGGCGGAGTTCTCGTCCACGCCCAGGCCCAGCTTGTAGCCCTTGGCCAGCATCAGCGGCACCATGCGGCCGAAGCGCCCGCGCTTGAGGAAGTGCTGGTCGACGAAGAGTTCCGGCCCGACGAAGCCCAGGCCGCGGTCGATCTGCTTGCCCTCCTCCCACTGGCCCTTGAGGATGCTGATGACGCTGGGGGCGTCGCGGAACATCACCGTGCTCATGATCGCCGCGCCGGCCGAGGTACCGGCGACGACGCCGCCCTTGCGGTAGACCTCCCAGATCGCGTCCAGCATGGGCGTCGAGTGCCCGCCCGGGTAGAGCACGTCGACGATGCGCTCCTGCGAGCCGCCGGTGAAGAAGATGCCCTTGGCGTTGCGCACCTTGGCGATCAGCGCGGCGTCGCGCACGACCTTGTTGAGGTCGACCCACGAGAACTTCGGCGCCACCGGCAGCGCCTCGGCGAAGGCGCCGCGGCGCTGCAGCTGCTCGACGACCTGCTTGGCGCTGGCCTCGGGGTCCTCGGCCGCGGTGCCGAAGACGACGAACCGCGCGCCGCGTCCGCCGGCCAGGGCGATCAGGCGGTTCCAGACTTCGTCGTTGTCGGCCTTGAGCGCACCGCCGATGGCCATGGCGTGACCTTTAATGGGGACATCCGACAGGGGGGCAGGCGTTGCCTGGCCGGACCACGCCAACAGAAGCGCAGCAGCGGCGCACCACAGCACACAGCGAACGGACATCGTCAGAGCCTCCCGCCGCGCGATGCGGCCTCTCACCCCACCATAGCCTCTCGAACCCACCAACGGGTGACCAATGGTCACCGCCCAGTTGCTTCGTCGCGACTGTCGCGGGTCATCACCCTTGTCCGTGACGGCCCGCTCCCTAGACTGGTTCGACAGAGCCACCCCCATCGGCCTCCGGGAGCCCCTCATGACCGTCCGATCCCCGCGCCCCTCGCCCGTCACGCTTCGACCGCCGTTCGCTCCGCGTGTCTGCGCGGCCGCGGCCCTGGTCGCACTATGCGGCGTGGCGCACGCACAGGTCGCGCCGCCGGACCCGGCGGCCTCCGCGCCGTCGGCGCAGAAACTGCAGCGCGTGGAGATCACCGGCTCCGCGATCAAGCGCATCGCCGACGAAGGCGCCCTGCCCGTGCAGGTGATCAACCGCACCGACATCGTGAAGGCCGGCGTCACCACGGCAGCCGAGATCATGGCGACGGTCTCGGCCATGAGCAACGCGCTGACCGACGGGGTCAGCATCGGCACGGGCGGCGTCAAGGACCAGATGGGCTTCAACTCGGCCAACCTGCGCGGACTGGGCACGTCGTCGACGCTGGTGCTGCTGAACGGCCGACGCATGGCCAACTTCGCCTCGCCGGGCGACGACAACGGCGTCGACCTCAACAACATCCCCGCCGCCGCGATCGAGCGCGTGGAGGTGCTGCTCGACGGCGCCTCCGCGATCTACGGCACCGACGCCATCGGCGGCGTCGTCAACTTCATCACCCGCAAGGACTACCAGGGCGTGCAGCTCGACGTCTACGGCGGCAAGACCGGCGAAGGCGGCGCGGGCAAGCGCACCGCGTCCATCGCCGCCGGTCACGGCGACCTGGCGCGCGACGGCTTCAACGTGATGGGCGTGCTGGACTTCCAGAAGACCGACGCGCTGCGGACCTCGCAGCGCGACTTCATCTCCGACCTGCGCATCCCCGAGCGGCTGCCGCACCTGCTGTCGGGCGTGACCTTCCCGGGCAACATCCGCCTGAGTTCCGACCAGCGCGACTATCTGCAGGAACAGGGCTTCCTGCTCAACGGCCGGCCCATCACGAACCGCACGATCAACCTGAGCATCCCGGACTGCCAGGCGCCGCACACGCTCTACCTGCCGGCCGGCATCGGCGGGGTCGACGCCTGCTCGTACGACTACATGCGCGACCTCGAGCTGTATCCCAAAACCGAGAAGGGCAACGTCCTCGGCCGCGGCGTCGTGGCGCTGGGCGGCAACCACCAGCTCTTCGTGGAGGCCTCCTACTCGCGCAGCAAGAGCTGGTACGTGGGCACGAGCAACCGGATCGACGCACTGCTCGACGTGTCCATGATCCCGGCGCTGGCGGCGACCGGCCTGGCCGACGTGGATCCGGAGATCGAGGTCCGCACCCGCATGCTCGAAGCCGGCAATCGCGCCAGCGAGCTCACCAGCACCGGCAGCCGCGTGGTGCTGGGCATGACCGGCACGGTCGGCGCGTGGGACTACGACTGGGGCCTCAACCACAGCGTGAACCGGATCTCCGACCGCGACGTGCGCGGTTACCTGCCCTACAACGCGACGATGCAGGCCTATGCCGACGGCCTCCTGAATCCGTTCGGCCCGTCCAGCCAGGCGGGGCTGGACTTCCTGCGCGACAACAACATCAACCAGGAAGTGCGCCGCGCGCGCGGCACCATGGACAGCCTGGACGTCAAGGCGACGCGCACGCTGAGCCGTCTGGCCGGCGGGGACATGGCGATCGCGGTCGGTGCGGAAATGCGGCGCGAGAAGTCCGAATCGTCGGCCAGCGACCTGCTGCTGTCGGACGACATCCTCGGCGACCCGACGCCCGGCGACGCGCAGTTCACCAAGAACGCGCGCAACATCTGGGCCGCGTACGGGGAGCTGCTGGTGCCCTTCGCCAAGCAGTGGGAACTGCAGCTGGCGCTGCGTCATGACCACTACCAGAAGATCGGCGGCTCCACGAATCCCAAGATCGGCCTGCGCTTCGCGCCGATGAAGGACCTCACCTTCCGCGCCTCGGCAGGCACCGGCTTCCGCGCGCCGTCGATGAACGACCTCTACCGCTCGGTGAAGACCAGCACGACGCCGGTGCTCGCCGACCCGGTCTGCATGCGCGAGAACGACAACGACCTGACCAGTTGCTCGGACTTCTGGGAAACGCGCATCTACTCGAACGCCAAGCTGAAGCCGGAGAAGTCGCGGCAGTTCTCGATCGGGGTACTGACGGATCCGACGCCGAACTGGAGCATCGGCCTGGACTACTGGAACATCGAGAAGCGCAACCTGATCAGCACGATCGGGGAGGACGTCATCCTGGCCAACGCCGACAAGTACGCCTCGCTCATCCACCGCTACAACGACGCGGTGCCGGTCGACGGCTGCGACTTCGACCCCGACGATTCGTCGATCTGCTTCATCGAGCTGCACAAGGAGAACCGCGGCAAGCAGAAGGCCTCCGGGCTGGACCTGACGCTGCAGTTCCGCTCGCCCGCCACCGATTGGGGACGCTTCGGCGCCCGGCTGGTGGGCACGCTCACGCTCTCGTCGAAGAAGCAGACCGGCGACGGAGATCCGTTCATCAGCAACCTGGGCCGCTTCGTCACCGACGGCGTCGTGCAACGCTGGCGCCATCGGCTGAACTTCGACTGGTCGCGCGGACCGTGGAGCCTCAACCTCGCCAACACGTTCTACAGCGGCTACGACGACCAGAACTCGGCCATCGACAACGACGCCGGGAACATCGTCTCGAGGAACAGGGTGAAGGCGTACTCGCTGTGGGACCTGGCAGGCGGATGGGAAGCCACCTCCGCGCTCACCCTCCGCGCCGGGGTGAAGAACCTGTTCGACAAGGCGCCGCCGTTCTCGAACCAGGCCTACTTCTTCATCTCGGGATACGACCCGAGCTATACCGACCCTCGCGGACGGTTCTTCTATCTGTCGGCGTCGTATCAGTTCAAGTGAGGGTCAGTCGAGCTTCCAGGTCATGACTTCACCGCCGCGCAGCGGCTTGAGCTGCGCCGCCTCGCCAAAGGGGACGGCGTCGGGGAGCGTCCAGTCGGTCTTGCGCAGCGTGACCTGCGTGGTGTTGCGCGGCAGGCCGTAGAAGTCGGCGCCGTTGAAGCTGGCGAACGCTTCGAGCTTGTCGAGCGCGCCCGCGGCCTCGAAGGCCTCGGCATAGAGCTCGATCGCGGACAGCGCAGTGAAGCAGCCGGCGCCGCACACCGAGTTCTCCTTCATCACCGACGCATGCGGGGCGCTGTCGGTGCCGAGGAAGAACTTGGCGCTGCCCGAGGTCGCCGCCTTGATCAGCGCGAGGCGATGCTCCTCGCGCTTGAGCACCGGCAGGCAGTAATAGTGCGGACGCAGCCCGCCCATGAAGATCGCGTTGCGGTTGTAGAGCAGATGCTGCGGCGTCACGGTCGCGCCGGTGAAGCGGTCGGCACCGGTCACGTACTGCGCGGCTTCCTTCGTCGTGATGTGCTCGAAGACGACCTTCAGCTCGGGGAAATCCTTGCGCAGCGGCTGCATCACGCGGTCGATGAAGAAGGCCTCGCGATCGAAGACGTCGACGTCGCCGTCGGTCACTTCGCCGTGCACCAGCAGCAGCAGGCCGGCCTTCTGCATGGCCTCCAGCGTCGCATAGGTCTTGCGGATGTCGGTGACGCCGGCATCGCTGTTGGTCGTGGCACCGGCTGGATACAGCTTCAGCGCGACGACGCCAGCAGCCTTGGCGGCGGCGATGTCCTCGGGCGTGGTGCGATCGGTCAGATAGAGCGTCATCAGCGGCTCGAAGTCCACGCCGGCGGGTACCGCGGCGAGGATGCGCTGGCGATACGCGAGGGCCTGTTCAGCCGTCGTGATCGGCGGCTTCAGGTTCGGCATCGCGATCGCGCGCGCGAACTGGCGCGCGGTATACGGGACGACGCTCTGCAGGGCGGCACCGTCGCGCAGGTGCACGTGCCAGTCGTCGGGACGGGTCAGGACAAGGGTTTCGCTCATGGGGCGGGATTGTCGCACCGCCCCAAATGCTGCCCCGCCAGCAGCATCAACATGCCGATGCTCCTGGATTGATGCCAGGTGTTGCCGGGCGGATTCCCGCACGACGTCACCACACCTCGTGCGACTCGCCGCACAAATCGGTCAGATCGCGACCACCTCGATGGGTGTCAGAACGCAAAAGGCCCGCACCTTGCGGAGCGGGCCTTCTGGACGGAACGCGGGACGCCGGAGGCGTCGGGGTTCAGTGCTGCAGGATCTTCGCCAGGAAGTCCTTGGCGCGCGGCGAGCGCGCTTCCGGATCGCCGAAGAATTCGTCGCGGGTGCAGTCCTCGATGATCTTGCCGGCGTCCATGAAGATGACGCGGTGGCTGACCTTGCGCGCGAAGCCCATCTCGTGCGTCACGCACATCATGGTCATGCCCTCGTTGGCCAGCTGGACCATCACGTCCAGCACCTCGCCGACCATCTCGGGGTCCAGCGCCGAGGTCGGCTCGTCGAACAGCATGACGATCGGGTCCATCGACAAGGCCCGCGCGATCGCCACGCGCTGCTGCTGGCCGCCCGACAGCTGGCCCGGGAACTTGTCCTTGTGCGCCATCAGGCCCACGCGCTCCAGCATCTTCAGCCCGCGGGTCTTGGCGTCGGCCATGTTGCGGCCCAGCACCTTGACCTGCGCCAGCGTCAGGTTCTCGGTCACCGACAGGTGGGGGAACAGCTCGAAATGCTGGAACACCATGCCCACGCGCGAGCGCAGCTTGGGCAGGTTGGTCTTGGGATCGGTCAGGCTGGTGCCGTCTACCACGATGTCGCCCGCCTGGATCGGCTCCAGCGCGTTGACGGTCTTGATCAGCGTGGACTTGCCCGACCCCGACGGGCCGCACACCACCACCACCTCCCCCTTCTGGATGGTGGTGGAGCAATCGGTCAGCACCTGGAACGGGCCGTACCACTTGGAAACGTTCTTGATGTCGATCATGGAGCGGACCTCAACGGATGATGGCGATCTTCTTCTGCAGCCGGCGGACCAGCATGGAGAGGCTGAAGCAGATCACGAAATAGACGACGGCGACGAAGAGATAGGTCTCCATCGGCCGACCGAAGTTCTTGCCGGCGACCTCGAAGCCCTTCAGCAGGTCGTACGCGCCGATCGCATACACGAGCGACGTGTCCTGGAACAGCACGATGGTCTGCGTCAGCAGCACCGGCAGCATGTTGCGGAAGGCCTGCGGCAGCACCACCAGGCTCATGGTCTGGCGGTAGGTCATGCCCATCGCGTACCCCGCGTAGACCTGGCCCTTGGACACCGACTGGATGCCCGCGCGCATGATCTCCGAGTAGTAGGTGGCCTCGAACAGCGTGAAGGTGATCAGCGCCGTGGTCTCCGGCTTGAAGGTGCTCCAGCCCAGCGCGCCCGTGGCGTACGGCAGCAGCAGGTAGCACCACAGGATCACCATCACCAGCGGGATGGAGCGCAGCGTGTCGACGTAGAACGCCGCCGGCCTTTCCAGCCACCACCGGCCCGACAGGCGCATCAGCGCCAGCACCGTGCCCAGCACGATGCCGCCGATCATGGCCGAGATCGTCAGCTGGATGGAGAACCACAGGCCCTTGGCCACGAAGGACGTCAGGACGTCCCAGGTCAGGAACGAGAAATCGAGTTGCGTCATGTCACTTCGCTCCCAGGATGCCGGGCACGCGCACGTACCACTCGATGCCCTTGGCCACGCGGTTGATCGCGTAGGCCGAGACGAAGTACAGCAGCGTCACGGGCAGGAAGATCTGCACGAAGCTGGACTGCTCCGACGCCTGCAGCGCGAACTGCGCCAGCTCGGGCACGCTCACCGCGAAGGCCACCGCCGAGTTCTTGACGATGTTCATGCTTTCGCTGGTCAGCGGCGGGATGACGATGCGGAACGCCATCGGCAGCAGCACATGGCGGTAGGTCTGCGGCAGGGTCAGCCCCAGCGCCTGGCCCGCATAACGCTGACCCTTGGGCAGCGTCAGGATGCCGGCCTTGACCTGCTCCGCGACCCGTGCCGAGGTGAACAGGCCGATCGCGATCACCACCAGGATGGTGGGCGGCAGGTCCAGCACCGGGAACAGGCGCGGCACCACGTGATACCAGATGAACACCTGGACGATCAGCGGAATGTTCCGGAACAGCTCCGTCCAGGACTCGCCGAACATCGCCAGTTTCCTGTTCGGCACCGTGCGCAGCACGCCGATCAGCGATCCGGCCACGAGCGCCACCAGCAGCCCCACGACCGAGACGAACATCGTCCAGCCCCAGCCGTGGATCATCGCGTCCAGGTAAGTCTCATAACCGGGAGCACCGAAACACTTCGGCGCGACCTCCTCGGTCACCATGTCTGTGCAGTACAACTGCCAATCCCAGCTCGCCATGGCGTGCTCCATCCAACACTACGAAGGCCTGTTGCGACAAGGCGCCCCGCGGGGCGCCTTGTGCTCAGGCGAGGACCATCACTTCTTGGCGTATTCCTCGACGGGCTTGTCGTTCGGGTTCGCCCAGGCGTCCTTCGTCGCGGCCGTGGCCGGCAGGCCCACCTTGGTGTTGGTCGGCGGGATCGGCTGCGTGAACCACTTGTCGTACAGCTTGGCGATCTCGCCCGACTTCATCAGGCCCTTGATGCTGTCGTCCACGGCCTTCTTGAAGGCCGGGTCGTCCTTGCGGACCATGATGGCGATCGGCTCGACCGACAGCACTTCGCCGACGATCTTGAAGCCCGCCGGGTTGCGCGACTTGGCGATGTTGCCGGCCAGGATCTGGCCGTCCATCACGAAGGCGTCGGCGCGGCCCGACTCCAGCAGCAGGAAGCTGTCGGCGTGGTCCTTGCCCAGCACTTCCTTGAAGTCCACGCCGTTGGCGCGCTCATGCTTGCGCAGCAGCTGGACCGAGGTGGTGCCGGTGGTCGTCGCGACCGTCTTGCCGTTCAGCTGGGCGATCGAGGTGATGCCCGAATCGGCCTTGACCGCGATGCGCACTTCCTCGACGTAGGTCGTGACGGCGAAGGCCACGTCCTTGGCGCGGGTCATGTTGTTGGTGGTGGAACCGCACTCGATGTCCACGGTGCCGTTCTGCACCAGCGGCACCCGGTTCTGCGAGGTCACCGGCAGGTACTTGATGTCCAGCTTGGACAGGCCCAGCTGCTTCTGGACGTCGCCCAGCACCTTCTGGCAGATCTCGACGTGGTAACCCACGTACTTGCCGTCGCCGAGCGTATAGGACAGCGCGCCCGAGGACTCGCGAACGCCCATGGTCACGCTGCCTGTGTCCTTGATCTTCTTGAGCGTGTCGGCCTGCGCCACGCCAACCAACGCCGCGCCAAGGGCCAGTACCAGCAATGCCTTCTTCATAGATGCTCCTGCTTGTTCGGATTCAAAAAGCGGATTCAGGGAGGTTCGACCGGTGAGCCTCCCAAACGGCAGAGCAGACCATGAGCGGTCGCTTTGCTGGGTAGGGAGTATCACGCATCTCGACTTGTTGCGTGGCTTACGTATGCAGGTTCCGTGCCCGGTTCAGGTCGGCATGTCGGGCGTCGACCGGCCTGTCGCTTCAGCCGCCGACTCAAGCGTCGATCTTCTCGGCGTGGGTCAGGAAATTCCACAGCGCCTGCGCGACCGGCTTGACCCGTCGCGTCGATCCCTGGCGCTCGCGGTACATGCGCAACTCCATGTTGAGCTCGTACTGGCCGGGCTCCGCGGCCCGCACCAGGCGGCGCGCCTTCACTTCCTTCTTCACCGAGCTGGCCGGCAGGAAGGCCAGTCCGTGCCCCTCGATGGCCATGGCCTTGAGGCTCTCGGCCATGTCGGTCTCGAAGACGGATTCGAAGTTCAGCGGCTGCGCCGCGCCCTTGACGATCAGTTCCACCAATCGCCCGAGATAGGCGCCCGAGGCGTAACTGAGGAAGGGGATCTTCTGCCCCGGGTGTCCGGAAATCCGGAACATCGGCGCGCCGCTTGTGTCAGCTTTCGCATAGGCGGCCAGCGTCTCGTGGCCCAGCGAGACCGATTCGTAACGTTCCGGGTCCAGCTGCAGCGGCTGGCTCGGGTGGTGGTAGACGACCAGCAGGTCGCAGTTGCCTTCGCTGAGCTGCAGCGTCGCGTCGTGGACGTTGAGCGCGTTGAGCCGGCACTTCACCTCGCCGAAGCGCTGGCGCAGCTCCATCAGCCAGTGCGGGAAGAAGCTGAAGGACAGCGAGTGCGGGACGGCGAACTCGATCATGTCCTGCCCCGCCGACTGGTGGCTGCGCAGCATGTTGCGCGTGGCCTGCAGATTGCCGAGCAGGTCCACGGCCTGGCCCAGCAGCGTCTCGCCGGCGGCGGTGAGTCGCGTCGGATAGGACGAGCGGTCGACCAGATCGACGCCGGCCCAGGCTTCCAGCGCCTGGATGCGGCGCGAGAACGCGGGCTGCGTGACATGCCGCAGTTGAGCCGAGCGGGAGAAGCTGCGCGTCTCCGCCAGGCTCACGAAGTCTTCAAGCCATTTGGTTTCCACGGCGCGGGAGTTTATCCCCGCGGCGCGATGGCACCTTCCGGCAGGTCCTGCCGATCCTGGCCGTCCTGCTGCAGCGACCACATCTGCGCGTACCGGCCGCGTTGCGCGAGCAGCGCGGCGTGCGTGCCGCGCTCGACGATGAGGCCCTGCTCCATCACCAGGATCTCGTGCGCGTCGACCACCGTGGAGAGCCGGTGCGCGATGACCAGCACGGTCTTGTCCTGCGCGGCGGCCTCGAGCTCGGCCTGGATGGCGCGCTCGTTGCGCGAGTCCAGCGCCGACGTCGCCTCGTCGAAGATCAGGATGGGCGGATTCTTCAGCAGCGTGCGCGCGATCGCGACGCGCTGCTTCTCGCCGCCGGAGAGTTTCAGGCCGCGCTCGCCGACCATGGTCTGGTAACCCAGCGGCAGCGCGCTGATGAAGTCGTGGATGTGCGCGGACTTCGCGGCGGCCTCGATCTCCTCCGTCGTCGCCTCGGGGCGGCCGTAGGCGATGTTGTAGGCGATCGTGTCGTTGAAGAGGACGGTGTCCTGGGGCACGATGCCGATCGCGCGGCGCACGCTCTGCTGGGTGACCTCGGCGAGCGACTGGCCGTCGATGGCGATGCGGCCCGACTGCGCATCGTAGAAGCGGTAGAGCAGCCGGGCCAGCGTGCTCTTGCCCGACCCGCTCGGCCCGACCACGGCGACCTTCTTGCCCGCCGGGATCTCCAGGCTCACGCCCTTCAGGATGGGACGCTGGGGCTCGTAGGCGAAGTGCACATCCTCGAAGCGCACGGTCGCGCCGTCCGCGCCGATCACGCGCAGCGGCTGGGCGCCGGGCGCGTCGGCGATCTCGCGTTCGCGGGCCAGCAGGCCGAACATCTTCTCCAGATCGGTCAGGCTCTGCTTGATCTCGCGGTAGATCACGCCGAGGAAATTCAGCGGGATGTAGAGCTGGATCATGAAGGCGTTGATCATGACCAGATCGCCCAGACTCATGCGGCCGTCGACCACGCCCTGCGTTGCGCGCCACAGCATGGCCACCAGCGCGGCGGCGATGATCACCTGCTGTCCGCTGTTGAGCAGCGACAGCGTGCGCTGCGACTTGAGCTGCGCGCGGCGCAGGCGCTCCAGGCTCTGGTCGTAGCGGGCGGCCTCGAAGTCCTCGTTGTTGAAGTACTTCACCGTCTCATAGTTCAGCAGCGAGTCGATCGCCTTGCTGTGCGCATGCGAGTCGAGCTCGTTGAGCAGCTTGCGGTACTTGGTGCGCCACTCGGTGACGACGATCGTGAAGCCGATATAGAACACCAGCGCCGCGCCGGTGATCCAGGCGAAGCGCACGTCGAACTTCACCGCGAGCAGGCTGAGCACCAGCACGACCTCGACCAGCGTCGGGAAGATGCTGTAGAGCGAGTACGAGATCAGCGCGTGCACGGCGCGCGTGCCGCGCTCGATGTCGCGGGTCATGCCGCCCGTCTGGCGTTCGAGGTGGAAGCGCAGGCTGAGGTCGTGCAGATGGCGGAACACCTGCAGCGAGATGCTGCGCGAGGCGCCCTCGGTGGCCTTGGCGAAGATCAATTCGCGCGCCTCGGTGAACAGCGAGGTGCACAGCCGCAGCATCCCGTAGGCGAGCAGCAGACCGACCGGCACGACCATCAACGCCTGTGCGCTGCCGGCGGGGATGTCGAGACTGTCGACCAGTTGCTTGAGCAGCAGCGGCACGCCGACGTTGGCGAGCTTGGCCGCGACCATGAAACCCAGCGCGATGCCGACGCGCCAGCGGTATTGCCAGAAGTACGGGAGCAGGCGCGCGATGGTGTGCCAGTCGCCGCGCGCTTCGGGCGCGGCTGCGGACGACGCGGACACGGCGGCGCCGTCGGTGGAAGGAGCGGGAGGGGTCGGCGCGGTGCCGGCGAGTGTGGAACGGCGCATGGAGGGGTGCGTGGTCTTGCCGTGGAGTCGGGCACCCGCCCTGGCGAGGGCGGACATGCTGGACGACAATGCCGCTCATTGTCACCGTTTGGCCATCATGAGCGACTCCACCGTTCCCAATGCCCCCGCCGAGGGCCCCGCCGTCCCGCCCGCCGCGGCACCCGTCGCAACGTCCGTCACGACGCCCGGCAGCCTGCTCTCGCCCGAGACCATCGGACCGCGCGAGCTCGTGATGCGCGTGATGCCGATGCCCGCGGATGCCAACGGCAACGGCGACATCTTCGGCGGCTGGATCATGGCGCAGGTCGACCTGGCCGGCTCGGTGCTGCCGGCGCGCATCTCGCGCGGCCGCATCGCGACGGTGGCGGTCAACCAGTTCATCTTCAAGCAGCCGGTGTCGGTGGGCGACCTGCTGAGCTTCTACGCACAGGTCACGCGCATCGGGCGCACCTCGATCACCGTGCACGTCGAGGTCTTCGCCGAGCGCAACCCGGCGAATCCGCATGTGGTCAAGGTGACCGAAGCCAACCTCACCTACGTCGCGATCGACCGCGAAGGCAAGTCGCGCGTCTTCGGCCAGGAGGCCTGACCCGATCCGTGCACGGGGGCCCCGCGATAGGGCCGTCCGGTCGGTCTGCGCCCCGCGGTGCGAATGGGCATTCACCTCTCAGGGTTTGTAGGTAGATCCCGCAGCATCGGAAAAACCTCGGATGGGATACTGCCTGGCCGCAACCGGAGCCGTATTCCATGCTGACCCCTTCCGCCTCCGCCGCGCCGGCCGTGCCCGTGCCGTGGTATCGCCACCTCTACCTGCAGGTCGTCATCGCGATCGCGATCGGCATCACGCTCGGCTATTTCCAGCCGGCGCTGGCCGTCAAGTTCCAGCCGCTGGGCGACGCCTTCATCAAGCTGGTGAAGATGATCATCGCGCCGGTGATCTTCCTGACCATCGTGACCGGCATCGCCAGCATGACGCAGCTGAGCGCCGTCGGCCGCGTGTTCGGCAAGGCGATGGCCTACTTCCTGTTCTTCTCCACGCTGGCGCTGATCGTCGGCCTGGTGGTGGCCAACGTCGTGCAGCCGGGCGCCGGCATGAACGTCAACGTGGCCGACCTGGACCAGAAGGAAGTGCACCGCTACGTCGAGAAGACGCATGACCTGACCCTGGTCAGCTTCCTGATGGACGTGATCCCCAAGTCGCTGATCGGCGCGCTGGCGGATGGCAACATCCTGCAGACGCTGTTCGTGGCGGTGCTGTTCGGCATCGCGCTGGCGCTGACGGGCGATCGCGGCAAGCCGGTGCTGCACTTCTTCGAGGCGCTGACCGCGCCCGTGTTCCGGATGGTGCACATCCTGATGAAGGCGGCGCCGGTCGGTGCGTTCGGCGCGATGGCCTTCACCATCGGCAAGTACGGCGTGGCCTCGCTGCTCAACCTGGGCATGCTGGTGGGCAGCTTCTACCTGACCTCGCTGCTGTTCGTGCTGGTCATCCTGGGCATCGTGGCAAGACTGTGCGGCTTCTCGATCCTGAAGCTGATCCGCTACCTGAAGGCCGAACTGCTGCTGGTGCTGGGCACCTCGTCGTCGGAGTCGGCGCTGCCGTCGCTGATGGAGAAGATGGAGAAGGCCGGCTGCAAGAAGACGGTGGTGGGGCTGGTCGTGCCGACGGGGTACTCGTTCAACCTGGACGGGACCAACATCTACATGACGCTGGCGGCGCTGTTCATCGCGCAGGCGACCAACACCGAACTGACGCTGACCCACCAGATCACGCTGCTGCTGGTGGCGATGCTGAGCTCCAAGGGCGCGGCGGGCGTGACGGGCGCGGGCTTCATCACGCTGGCGGCGACGCTGTCGGTGGTGCCGGAAGTGCCGGTGGCCGGCATGGCGCTGATCCTGGGCGTGGACCGTTTCATGTCGGAGTGCCGCTCGCTGACCAACTTCGTCGGCAACGCGGTGGCGACCATCGTCGTGTCCAAGTGGGAACGCGCGCTGGACCACGACGCGCTGGACCTGGCGCTGTCGGGCAAGTCGGGTGACACGGACGACCTGCCGGTCCGCGTGGCCGGACCGGCCGAGACCGCGTGAGCGATCGGCACCCATGAACGACAACGCGCCCTGAGGGGCGCGTTTTTCATTGTGCTTCGCGACCCGCAACGCCACTTCGCATCGTTGCGGTACCGGAGGTCCGCGAGACTGATACGCGGTTGAGGCGTCATCGGGACAACCGCTACACAGTGATGCAAAGGAGTATCACCAACCCGGCCCTCGGGTATCAACGCAGCAACTGCGAGTGGCTATCGTTCGACCTCAGCGCCGGCTCGATCCGGTGGCCAAGACCGATACCCATAACAGGAGACTCCCGATGCCCCGCTTCGTCCGTATCGACCGGTCGCGACTGCCCCTGCTCACCGCAACCACGCTCGCCGGCCTGGTCGCTCTCTGTGGCCTCGTCGGCGCGGCCCAGGCCCAGACGCCCACCGAGCTGGTGATCGCCACCGTCAACAACGGCCACATGATCGAGATGCAGAAGCTCAGCAAGCATTTCGAGGACGCCAACCCCGACATCAAGCTGAAGTGGGTGACGCTGGAAGAAGGCGTGCTGCGCCAGCGTGTCACCACCGACATCGCCACCAAGGGCGGCCAGTTCGACGTGATGACCATCGGCCTGTATGAGGCGCCGATCTGGGGCCGCAAGGGCTGGCTGCAGGAACTCAAGACCGACCCGGCCTACGACGTCGACGACCTGCTCCCCACCGTGCGCAGCGGCGTGTCGGTGGACGGCAAGCTCTTCGCCGCGCCGTTCTATGCCGAGAGCTCCATGCTCATGTACCGCAAGGACCTCGCCGACAAGGCCGGCGTGCAACTCGGCGACCATCCGACCTGGACGCAGGTGAAAGACCTGGCCGCGAAGATCCACGACCCCAAGCACGGCGTCTACGGCATCTGCCTGCGCGGCAAGCCGGGCTGGGGCGACAACATGGCCTTCATCACCACGCTGGTGAACACCTTCGGCGGCCAGTGGTTCGACATGCAGTGGAAGCCGCAACTCGAGTCCAAGCCCTGGAAGGACGCGACCGCCTTCTACGTCGACCTGCTCAAGCAATACGGCCCGCCCGGATCGGCCTCCAACAGCTTCAACGAGATCCTCGCGCTGACCAACGCCGGCAAGTGCGGCCTGTGGGTGGACGCCACCATCGCCGCGTCCTTCGTCTCCGATCCCAAACAGAGTCAGGTCGCCGCGCAGATGGCCTTCGCGCAGGCGCCGACGATGAACACGCCCAAGGGCGCGAACTGGCTCTGGTCCTGGAACCTCGCGATCCCCGCCGGCTCGCGCAAGGTCGCCGCGGCGCAGAAGTTCATCACCTGGTCCACGAGCAAGGACTACATCCAGCTCGTGGCGAAGACGCAGGGCTGGGCCAAGGTGCCGACCGGCACGCGCAAGAGCACCTACGCGAATCCGGAGTTCCAGAAGGCCGCGCGCTTCGCCGCCGCGGAGAAGGCCGCCATCGACTCGGCCAGCCCGAACGACCCCACGCTGCCCAAGAGCCCGTATGTCGGCATCCAGTTCGCCGCGATCCCTGAATTCCAGGCGATCGGCATCGCCGTCGGACAGCAGCTGAGCGCGGCACTGGCCGGCAAGACCACCGTGGACGCCGCGCTCAAGGCCGGCCAGACGACGGCCGAGCGCGAGCTCACCAAGGCAGGCTACTACCGGAAGTAAGCGGCCATGAATCGCTCCATGCCGCGCCTGCTGCTGGCGCCCGCCGTCGGCACGCTGTTCCTGTGGATGATCGTGCCGCTGGGCATGACGATCTACTTCTCGCTGGTCCGCTACAACCTGCTGCAGCCGGACCAGACCGGTTTCGCGGGCCTTGAGAATTTCGAGTTCTTCGTCACCGATCCGTCCTTCGGCACGGCGGTCACCAACACCCTGCTGCTGCTCGGCAGCGTGATCGGGATCACCGTGGGGATCGGCCTCGCGATCGCGCTGCTGATCAACGAGCCCTTCCCCGGCCGCGGGATCGTGCGCGTGCTGCTGATCTCGCCCTTCTTCGTCATGCCCACGGTCAACGCGCTGCTGTGGAAGAACATGATGATGAATCCGATCTACGGCGTGCTGGCGCAGGTCTGGACGGCTTTCGGCGCTCAGCCGGTGGACTGGCTGACCGATCACCCGCTGTTCTCGGTCATCGTGATGGTGGCCTGGCAGTGGCTGCCCTTCGCGACGCTGATCTTCATGACCGCGCTGCAGGGCATGGACCGCGAACAGCTGGAAGCGGCGCGCATGGACGGCGCCAACTACGCGCAGCAGGTGCGCTTCCTCTACCTGCCGCATCTGGCGCGGTCCGTCGCCGTCGTCGTGATGATCGAGCTGATCTTCCTGCTCGGCATCTTCGCGGAGATCTACACCACCACCGGCGGCGGCCCCGGCGACGCCAGCACCAACGTGACCTTCCTGATCTTCAAGCAGGCGCTGCTGAACTTCGATGCCGGCGTGGCCTCCGCCGGCGCGCTGTTCGCGGTGCTGCTGGCCAACATCGTCGCGGTCTTCCTGATACGCCTGGTCGGCAAGAACCTGGACCGCTGAGGAGACGCCCGTCATGACCCCGAGACGACCTGCCCCCTTCCCCGTCGCCACGGCGCTGCGCGCCGTCGCCGCCTGGGCCGTGGCGCTGCTGCTGTTCTTCCCGATCGCCTGGCTGGGCCTGACCGCCTTCAAGACCGAGCTGCAGGCGGTCGCCGTGCCGCCGCAATGGCTGTTCGCGCCCACGCTGGAGAACTTCCACGAGGTCCAGGGCCGCAGCGACTACCTGCACTACGCCCTCAACTCGGTGGTGACCAGCGTGCTGTCCACCGTGCTCGGGTTGATGCTGGCCGCGCCGGCGGCCTACGCGATGGCCTTCTTCCGCGGCCGCTGGACCCGCGACATCCTGATGTGGATGCTCTCCACCAAGATGATGCCGGCCGTCGGCGCGCTGGTGCCGGTCTACGTGCTGGCGCAGAAGAGCCAGCTGCTGGACACGCAGGCGGCGCTGATCATCGTCTTCGCGCTGACCAACCTGCCCATCATGGTGTGGATGCTGTACTCGCACTTCCGCGACATCCCGCCGGAGATCCTCGAGGCGGCCCGCATGGACGGCGCCACGCTCTGGCAGGAGGTGCGGCTCGTGCTGCTGCCGCTGGGCATGGGCGGCATCGCCTCCACGGGCCTGCTGTGCCTGGTGCTGTCCTGGAACGAGGCGTTCTGGAGCCTCAACCTCAGCGCCGCCAAGGCCGGCACGCTGGCCACGCTGATCGCCTCCTACTCCAGCCCCGAAGGCCTGTTCTGGGCCAAGCTCTCCGCCGCCTCGCTGATGGCCATCGCGCCCATCGTCGTGTTCGGCTGGTTCAGCCAGAAGCAGCTCGTGCAAGGGCTGACCTTCGGCGCCGTCAAATGACCCGGACCTCCCGGGACCTGCAGGACATTCCCATGGCATTCCTTGAACTGAACGGCGTCGAGAAATTCTTTGCCCAGCACCGCGCCATCCGCGGCATCGACCTGAGCATCGAACGGGGCGAGTTCATCGTCTTCGTCGGACCCTCGGGCTGCGGCAAGTCGACGCTGCTGCGACTGATCGCGGGCCTGGAGCGCATCGACGGCGGCTCGCTCCGGCTGGACGGCCGCGACATCACGGACCTGCCCTCCAGTCGCAGGGACCTGGCGATGGTCTTCCAGAGCTACGCGCTCTACCCGCACATGAGCGTCTACGACAACATGAGCTTCGCGCTCAAGCTCGCCGGCGCGCCGCCGGAGGAGATCCGCGCCAAGGTGGAACGGGCCGCGGAGGTGCTGAACCTGACCGCCTACCTCGATCGCACGCCCAAGGCGCTGTCGGGCGGCCAGCGGCAGCGCGTGGCGATCGGGCGGGCCATCGTGCGTTCGCCCAAGGTGTTCCTCTTCGACGAGCCGCTGTCCAACCTGGACGCCGCGCTGCGCGGGCAGACGCGCGTGGAGATCGCCAAGCTGCACCGCGACCTCGGCGCGACGACGATCTACGTGACCCACGACCAGGTCGAGGCGATGACGCTGGCGAGTCGCGTGGTGGTCCTGCGCGACGGGCAGGTCGAGCAGGTGGGCACGCCGCTGGAACTCTACGACCGGCCGGCCAACCAGTTCGTGGCGCAATTCATCGGCACGCCGCGGATGAACCTGGTGCCGTGCGGCCGGCTGCCCGAGGCGCTGCAGCGGCACGCCCCGCGCGCCGCGGCGAACGGCAGCATGGGGTTGAGGCCGGAGGCCATCGGCGTGGCGCCGCGCGGTCAGGGCGCGATGGGTGGCGCAGTGGGTGGCGCAGTGGGCGGTGCGATGGGCGGCACCGTGGAGCTGGTGGAAGCGCTGGGCGCCGAGACGCTGCTCTACGTGCGCACCGTCGAAGGCTCGCAGCTGGTGGCGCGGCTCAGTGAACGCACACGCTGCGAGGCCGGGGACGAGGTCTCGCTGCAGCTCGACACCGCGCAGGCGCTGTGGTTCGACGACGCCGGCCGCGTCGTGGCGCCGCAGGAGGGACTCGCCGCATGAGCATCGCGCAGGACACCCGCTTCGACGCCGCCACCGCCCCCGCCCCCGCCGGACCCTTCACCATCCTGCACCTGGGACTGGGCGCCTTCCATCGCGCGCATCAGGCGCTCTACCTGCAGGCGCTGCACGACCGCGGCGACGCCCGCTGGGTGCTGGCCGGCGGCAACCTGCGTCCGGACATGCCCGACACCATCGACGCCTTGCGGGCGCAAGGCGGCGCCTACACGCTGGAGACGGTGTCGGCGCAGGGGGAGCGCCGCTACGCCTGGGTGCAAACCATCCGTACGGTCGTGCCGTACACACCGGACCTCGCCGGCCTGATCGCCATCGCCGCGGATCCCGCCACGCGCATCCTGTCCTTCACGGTGACGGAAGCCGGCTACTACCTGGACAGCCGGAACGACCTCGACTGGTCGCAGGCGCCGGAACTGGGCGCCGACCTGGCCGCCGCGCGCGAAGGTCGTCCGGGCAGCACGCTTTACGGCGCGCTGACCGCGCTGCTGCGCGCGCGCAAGGCGGCAGGTGCGGGGCCGATCACGCTGCTCAACTGCGACAACCTGCGGCACAACGGCGACCGATCGCGCGAGGGCCTGCTGCAATTCGTGCGCGCGCTGGGCGACGACGCGCTGGCGACATGGATCGTGTCGAACACGACGAGCCCGAACGCGATGGTCGACCGCATCACGCCGCGCCCGACGCCGGAGGTCGCCGACCGTGTGCGCGCCGCCACCGGTCGCGACGATCGCGCCGCCCTGATGAGCGAAAGCTTCACCCAATGGGTCATCGAGGACCGCTTCGCCGCCGGTCGTCCCGCCTGGGAGACGGTGGGGGTGGACATGGTCGACTCGGTGCTGCCCTACGAAGAGGCCAAGATCCGCCTGCTGAATGCCACGCACAGCTGCGTCGCGTGGGCGGGCACGCTGGCGGGTTACCGCTTCATCCACGAAGGCACGCAGGATCCGCGCATCCGGCGGATGGCGGCCGACTACGCCACCGACGACGCCATCCCCGTGCTGCAGCCGAGCCCGCTGGACCTGGCGGCCTACCGCGACGTGGTGCTGGAACGCTTCGCCAATCCGGCCATCGCCGACACCAACCAGCGCGTGGCCATGGACGGCTTCAGCAAGATCCCGGGCTTCATCACGCCGACGATCCGCGAGCGTCTGGCGCGGGGCGAGGGGATCGCCAGCGTCGCGATGCTGCCGGCGCTGTTCCTGGCCTACCTGCAGCGCTGGCACGCCGGCCTGCTGCCTCATGAGTACCAGGATCAGGTGATGGACGTCGACGCGGCCCATGCGATCTGCGCCGCGGCAGATCCGGTGGCGGCCTTCGCCGACGATCGGCTGCTGTGGGGAGAACTGGCCGGCGATCCCCGGCTGGAGACTGCCTTGCGCGCGGCAACCGGACGGGTGCGACACTTCATCGGGGAGAGCCCTTGATGCCGACGACGCAAGCCGCACCGCGACGCACCCAGCCCGAGCTGGAGTACGCCTACTCCCGATCGCCGGAGCTGGGTTACGAGCCGTCGGAGAACGCGGGCTTCATCCGCTGCCTGTCGCACGGCTTCCCGACCCCGCTGGCGCGCTGGCACTGCCACGACGAGTACGAGCTGCACCTGATCACCGCGTCGTCGGGCAAGGTGTTCGTCGGCGACTGGATCGGCCAGTTCCAGCCGGGCCAGCTGGTGCTGACGGGTCCGCGCCTGCCGCACAACTGGATCAGCATGGACGTGCCCGAGACAGGCATTCCGGAACGCGACCTGGTCGTCCAGTTCCCGCATGAGCCCTTCGCCGCGGCCGCCGACGGCATCCCGGAACTGCGCGAGGTGATGCCGCTGCTGGAGCGCGCCCGCCACGGCATCGAGTTCTTCGGTCTGCAGGCGCAGGCCACCGCGCACTGGCGCCGCGTGAAGGCACGACAGGGCCTGGCGCGCTTCGGCGCCTTCTGCGACTGGATGGGGGAACTGGCCCGCTGCAGCGACTATCGCCTGCTGTCCAGCGCGCCGCTGCGCAGCGAGGACAGCGACATCGAGCTCGCGCAGGTGGACGTGCTGGTCAGCCGCATCACCGGGCAGCTCGGCGCGCCGCTGTCCGCCGCCGATCTGGCGCGGGAAATGGGCATGACGGAGAGCCGCTTCTCGCGCTTCTTCCGGCGCGCGACGGGCAACACCTTCACCGACTTCGTGAACCGCGTGCGCGTGAACCGGGCCTGCCAGCTGCTGCAGGAGTCCGACCGCACCATCACGCTGATCGCCTACGAGGTCGGTTTCAACAACATGGCCAACTTCAACCGGCGCTTCCTGGACATCAAGGGCGTGACGCCCAGCGAGTACCGCAAGCGGTCGGCCGGCCGCTTCGGCCTGACGTGAGCGGCCCGACCGGAGCGTGCGCTCCGGCAGGCCCCTGGCTCTCACGGGCAAGCCGCGAGGGGGGCGCGAGGCGGGGAGCGTCGCTCAGAACTTCGAGAAGTCCGGCTGGCGCTTCTGGAAGAAGGCCTGGAAGGCTTCCGTGGCCTCAGGGCTGCGCAGACGCGCGCTGAAGATCTCGGCCTCGGCCTGGATGGTCGCCAGCAGCTCGTCCTTGGACGTGCGACGCATCAGCTGCTTGCTCTCGCGCACGGCGCTCGGAGGCAGCTTGTTGAAACGCTCGGCGACGCGGCGCGCGTGCGCCACCACTTCCGACGCCGGCAGCACCGCGTTGGCGACGCCGCACTCGACCGCCTGCTCGCCGGTGAACGGATCGCCCAGCAGGATCTTCTCGGCGGCGCGGCGCGGCCCCATCAGGCGCGGCACCAGCAGGCTGGAGCCGAACTCCGGCACCAGGCCCAGACTCACGAACGGCATCGCCAGACGCGCGTCGTCGGCCACGTAGACGAAGTCGCAATGCAGCAGCAGCGTCGTGCCGATGCCGATCGCCGCGCCGTTCACCGCCGCCACGATGGGCTTGTCGCAGCCGATCATCGCGCGCATGAACTGGAACACCGGCGCGTCTTCATCGCGCGGCGGGCTGCCCATGAAATCCTCGATGTCGTTGCCCGAGGTGAAAATCTGCGGCTGGCCCTGGATCAGCACCGCACGCACGGCGTTGTCGGCGTTGGCCGTGACCAGCGCATCGGCCATATCCTGGTACATCGCGCGGGTCAGCGCATTCTTCTTCTCCGGACGCGCGATCTCGATGGTCTGCACGCCGTTGACGATGGCGGTCTTGATGCTCATGGAGCACTCTCCTCGTTGGGACGGCCGGTCTCGCGACGGCCGATGGGGGGACGACCGTTTCTCAACGGCCGTCTGTTCGAATGAATGTCGCGATCATGCCAGCCACGCGCTGACCTGCGGCCAGAGGCTGCGCTCGAAACGATCGCGGAAGAACCCGAAATGGCCGATGCGACGCTCGCCGATGTCCTTGGGAGCGATGCGGCGCATCTCGGGATGGGCGCCGGCGTAGAAGCCGTGCAAGGATTCCGTGTTGCGACGGGACATGAACTCGTCGTCGGTGAATGCCAGCGAGAGCATGGGCATCGACAGCGACGCGTACCGCGCGCGCAAGGCGTCGCCGCCCTCGCCCATCATGTACTCGCGGTCCAGGCACCAGCGGCGCCACTGCGCCATCACGCCGCGCGGCAGGTCGCCGACCTTGCGCAGCTTGCGGCCCGGGAAGTAGCCGAAAGCCGGCAGCGCCAGCGGGACCACGACGTACCAGAGCCACCAGACGTAGCGACGCAGGCCGATGGCGTTCTCGCGCCAGTAGCCGCTGCCGCAGCCGACCGTCACCGCGCGCGACACGCGCGTGCGGTTGGGAAGCATGCCGAGGATCTGCCCGCCGAGGCTGTGGCCGAGCCAGTGGATCTCGCGGCGGTCGCCGAGCAGTCGGTCGAGATGCGACAGCGCCGCAGCGGCGTCGCGCTCGGCCCAGGTGTGGATGTCGGCGTCGAGCCCTTTGAGAGACCGCTTCATCGCGTCCGGACGCGAGGCGCCCATGCCGCGATAGTCGAAGCTCATGACGAGCCAACCCTGCTGCGCCATCCAGCGCGCGAAGGCGGCGTAGTAACGCTGTTCGACACCCATCGCAGGAGCGATCAGCAAGCCCGCCTTCGCGGTCGCCGCGTCGCCGTAGAGATGGCCTCGAAGCTCGAAACCATCCTCCGCTCGGAAACTGATCATCGCGATCTCCCGATGCTCTTCGCGTCCTGCTCAGGGCGCCTACCTGCGCCTGGCCAAGCGCGGGCTCTCCACGCAGCAGGGGGCATCCCTCCGGGAACCCCCAGCAGCATTCCGGCCCCACTCGCAGCCGCTGCCCAAGGACGAGCGGACTGCGAAGGGATGCGCCTCTCAGAGACGCTCGATGATGCCCGCGGCGCCCTGGCCAGCGCCGACGCACATCGTCACCATGCCGTACTTGCCGCCAGTGCGACGCAGACCGTGGATCACGGAAGCCGCACGGATCGCGCCCGTCGCGCCCAGCGGGTGACCCAGGGCGATCGCGCCGCCGTTGGGGTTCACCTTGGAGCGGTCCAGCACGATGCCTTTGCTGTCCAGATCGTTCAGCACAGCCAGCGATTGCGCGGCAAACGCTTCGTTCAGTTCGATCCAGCCCAAGTCCTCGGCCTTGATGCCAGCCAGCTTCAATGCCGCCGGGATCGCTTCGATCGGGCCGATGCCCATGATCTCGGGCGGCACGCCGCGCACGGCGAAGGACACGAAGCGCGCCAGCGGGGTCAGGCCGAAACGCTTGACCGCGGCTTCGGAGGCCACGATCAGCGCGCCCGCGCCGTCTGAGGTCTGCGAGCTGTTGCCGGCCGTGACGCTGCCCTTGGCGGCGAACACCGGCTTGAGCTTGGCCAGACCTTCCATCGAGGTGTCCTTGCGCGGGCCCTCGTCGGTGTCGACGATGCGGCTCTTGACGATGACGCCGTCGCCGTTCAGGTCCGGCTGGCGGTCCTTCAGTTCGAACGGGGTGATCTCGTCCTTGAAGAAGCCGCCCTCGATCGCGGCCAGCGCGCGGCGGTGCGATTCCAGCGAGAACTCGTCCTGCGCCTGGCGCGAGACCTTCCACTTGTCCGCGACCTTCTCAGCCGTCAGACCCATGCCGTAGGCCAGGCCGATGTTCTCGTCGCGCTCGAAGATCGCGGGCGGGAACGAGGGCTTGTTGCCGCCCATCGGGACCATGGACATCGATTCGACGCCGCCGGCGATCATGACTTCGGATTCGCCCACGCGGATGCGGTCCGCGGCCATCGCCAGGGCGGTGATGCCCGAGGCGCAGTAGCGGTTCACCGTGACGCCGCCGACCGTGTTCGGCAGGCCCGACAGGACCGCCGCGACACGCGCGATGTTCATGCCCTGCTCACCTTCGGGGAAGGAGCAGCCGATGATGGCGTCCTCGATCACCGACGGGTCCAGGCCCGGCACCTGGGCCATGGCGGCCTGGATGACGCGCGACAGCATCTCGTCCGGACGGGTATTCTTGAAGTAGCCCCGGCCCGACTTGCCGATGGGCAGACGGGTGGCGGCGCAGATGTAGGCGTCTTGAACTTGCTTGCTCATGATGTGTTCCTTGTGTGCCGCTCGGATCAGTTGCGCACCGGCTTGCCGGTCTGCAGCATGCCCATGATGCGTTCCTGGGTCTTCGGATGCTCCAGCAGCGAGCAGAAGTGCTTGCGCTCCAGCGACATCAGGTATTCCTCGGTTACGAGCGAGCCGGCTTCGACTTCGCCGCCGCAGACGACGTCGGCGATCAGCGAGGCCAGGTGGAAGTCGTGCGCGCTGATGAAGCCGCCGTCACGCATGTTGGCCAGCTGGGCCTTCACGGTGGCGATGCCGGAACGGCCCGCGACCGGGAACTTGGCCTTGAGCGGGGCGCGGTAGCCGGAGTCCGCCATCGCCTTGGCCTGGGCCGTGGCGACGAACAGCAGCTCGTCCTTGTTGGGGACGATGATGTCGCTGTCGAGCAGGTAGCCCAGCTTCTGCGCTTCCAGCGCGGAGGTCGCCACCTTGGCCATCGCGGCGTTGGTGAAGCCGTCCTTCAGGAAGGCGAAGATGTCCGCGTTGGCGTTGCCGGCCGAGGCCATCTCCGCCGCGCGGCGCGCGATGTAGGTCAGGCCGCCGCCGCCCGGGATCAGGCCGACGCCCACTTCCACCAGGCCGACATACGACTCCATGTGCGCGACGCGGCGGGCGCAATGCACCGCCAGTTCGCAGCCGCCGCCCAGCGCCAGGCCGCGCATCGCGGCGATGACCGGGACGCTGGCGTAACGCACACGCAGCATCATGTCCTGCAGCTTCTTCTCTTCCGGCGCAATGCCCTTGGCGCCCTTGGTCATGAAGACCGGCATCAGCGCTTCGAGGTTGGCACCGGCGGAGAACACGTCGTCCGGCGACCAGATGACCAGGCCCTTGTACTTGGCCTCGGCGATCTCGACGGCCTTGAGCAGGCCTTCGGTCACGGTCGGGCTGATCAGGTGCAGCTTGGCGTTGATCGAGGCGATCAGCACTTCGCCGTCCAGCGACCAGACGCGGACTTCCTCGTTCTTGAACTCTTCGGTGCCGGCCTTGAGCGGCTCGACGGCGCCTTCGCCGACCAGCGACTCGGGGAAGGCCTGGCGCTCATAGACCGGCAGCTTGGCACGCGGCTTGAACTTGCCTTCGGCGGCGCTCCACGAGCCGTCCTTCGAGTGCACGCCGCCGTTCTCGGCGACCGGGCCTTCGAAGACCCACGCGGGCAGCGGCGCGCTCGACAGCGTCTTGCCGGCGTCGATGTCGGCCTTGACCCACTCCGCGACCTGCTTCCAGCCGGCGGCCTGCCACAGCTCGAAGGGGCCCTGCTGCGAGCCGAAGCCCCAGCGCATGGCGAAGTCGATCTCGCGCGCGGTGTCGGCCACGGTGTCCAGGTGCACGGCGACGTACTGGAACGAGTCGCGCAGGATGGACCACAGGAACTGCGCCTGCGGGTTGCTGGATTCGCGCAGCAGCTTGAGGCGGTCGGCGGGCTGCTTCTTCAGCATGCGCGCGACGATCTCCTCGGCTTTGCCACCGCCGGTGACGTACTCACCGGTGGCGAAGTCCAGGCGCTGGATGTCCTTGCCGACCTTCTTGTAGAAACCGGCGCCGGCCTTCTGGCCCAGCGCGCCCTTCTCGATCAGGCCCGCCAGCACCTTGGGCGTGGCGTAGGTCGAGTAGAAGGGGTCGTCCTTCAGGTTGTCCTGCATCGTCTTGACGACGTGCGCCATCGTGTCCAGGCCCACCACGTCCGCGGTGCGGAAGGTGCCCGAGGAGGCGCGGCCCAGCTTCTTGCCGGTCAGGTCGTCGACGACGTCGACGGACAGGCCGAACTTCTCGGCCTCGATCATCGTGGCCATCATGCCGGCGATGCCGACGCGGTTGGCGACGAAGTTGGGCGTGTCGTTGGCGCGCACGACGCCCTTGCCGACGGCCGAGGTCACGAAGCTTTCCAGCTGATCGATGACTTCAGGGTGGGTGGTCGGCGTGTTGATCAGCTCGACGAGGTACATGTACCGCGGCGGGTTGAAGAAGTGGATGCCGCAGAAACGCGGCTTGATCGATTCCGGCAGGACTTCCGACAGCTTGGTGATCGACAGGCCGGAGGTGTTGGACGCGACGATCGCGTGCGGCGCGACGAACGGAGCGATCTTCGTGTAGAGATCCAGCTTCCAGTCCATGCGCTCGGCGATGGCCTCGATGATCAGGTCGCAGTCCTTGAGCAGCTCGAGGTGCTCTTCGTAGTTGGCCTGCTGGATCAGCGCGGCGTTCTCGGGCACGCCCAGCGGCGCCGGCTTGAGCTTCTTCAGGCCCTCGACGGCCTTGGTGACGATGCCGTTCTTCGGGCCTTCCTTGGCGGGCAGGTCGAACAGGACGACCGGCACCTTCACGTTGACCAGATGGGCGGCGATCTGCGCGCCCATCACGCCGGCGCCGAGCACGGCCACCTTGCGAACTTGGAATCGACTCATGGTTTCTCCAATGAACATCCCGAGGATGTAGGAATGGGGTTGTACGGCGCGCTCGTGACGGCGCGTCCATCAATGCTTATTCGACGCGGATCCAGGTCTGGGTGCGGCCCAGCATCGGCATGCCGACGAAGCCGCGGACCTCCAGCTTCTTGCCTCCGTCGACCGGACGCAAGCGGACGCGATAGACCTTGCCGTTGCCCGGGTCGAGGATGTCGCCGCCGTCCCAGAGCGCGGCGTCGCCGACGTTCTTCTTGACGCCGCGCAGGATCGTCAGCCCGATGATGGGCTGGCCCTTGCGCTCGTCGCTGCATTCGTCGCACTTGGCGTCCTGCTTGCCCGGATCGGTGATCTTCTCGATCTTGCCGGAGAGCACGCCGTTGGTCTCGCTGATGCGGACCGTCGAGCGCTCCTGCTTGGTGTCGTCGTCGATGGTCTTCCAGACGCCGACCGGCGTGGTGGCCGTGGCAGCCGGGGCCGAAGCCTGCGCCAGCGCGAGGTTGGCGGACATGCCGAGGCCCAGGGCGACGGCGGTGGCGAACAGCGGTTTCATCATGTCTCTCTCCGATTCTTATTGGCGAACGCTGGTGGGGGAACGCGGGCGCCCCGCTCGAGGGGGCGCCCGTGACGCTGTCCTCAGAACAGCGCCTCGTCCATTTCCATGAGCGGGTTCAGGCCGGCGCGCGCGGTGCGGATCAGGCTCGCGGTCTCGGGCAGCAGCTTGGCGAAGTAGAAGCGCGCGGTCGACAGCTTGGCGGTGTAGAACGGATCGCCGCCGTCCTTCTTCTCCAGCGCCAGCTTGGCCATGCGCGCCCACATGTAGGCGAAGCACAGGTGACCGACGACGCGCAGGTAGTCCACCGCGGCGGCGCCGACTTCATCGGGGTTCTGGAAGGCCTTCATGCCGATCTCGGTGGTCAGCTTGGTGACCTTGTCGCCGATGTCGGCCAGCGGGTTGATGAACTCCTGCATCGCTTCGCTGGTGCCCTCTTCCTCGACGAACTCGGCGATCTTCTTGCCGAACTTCTTCAGGGTCGCGCCGTTGTTGGCCAGGATCTTGCGGCCCAGCAGGTCCAGCGACTGCACGGTGTTCGTGCCTTCGTAGGTCATGTTGATGCGCGAGTCGCGCACGAACTGCTCCATGCCCCACTCGTGGATGTAGCCGTGGCCGCCGAAGACCTGCATGCAGTGCGAGGTGGCGATCCAGGCGTTGTCCGAGATGAAGGCCTTGATGATCGGCGTCAGCAGGGCGACTTCGTCCTCGCAGGCCTTGCGCTCGTCGGCGTCGTCGCTGCTCAGCGCCTTGTCCAGCTGCAGCGCGGTGTAGGCCGACAGCGCGCGGCCGCCTTCGGCGAAGGCGCGCGCGGTCAGCAGCATCTTGCGGACGTCGGGGTGGACGATGATCGGGTCGGCGGCCTTGTCCGGCGCCTTCGGGCCCGACAGCGCGCGCATCTGGATGCGGTCCTTGGCGTAGACGACGGCGTTCTGGTACGCCACTTCCGTCAGGCCCAGCGACTGGTTGCCGACGCCCAGGCGGGCGGCGTTCATCATCACGAACATCGCCTGCAGGCCCTTGTTGGGCTGGCCGACCAGCGTGCCGACGGCGCCGTCCAGCACGATCTGCGCGGTGGCATTGCCGTGGATGCCCATCTTGTGTTCCAGGCCGCCGCAATACACGGGGTTGCGCTCGCCCAGCGAGCCGTCGGCGTTCACCTTGAACTTGGGCACGACGAACAGCGAGATGCCCTTGGAGCCCTGCGGCGCGTCCGGCAGGCGCGCCAGCACCAGGTGGATGATGTTCTCGGCCAGGTCGTGCTCGCCGGCGGAGATGAAGATCTTCTGTCCGGTGATCTTGTAGCTGCCGTCGGCCTGCGGCTCGGCCTTGGAACGCAGCAGTCCCAGGTCGGTCCCGCAATGCGGTTCGGTCAGGCACATCGTGCCGGTCCACACGCCCGAGGTCAGCTTGGGCAGGTAGGTGCTCTTCTGCTCGGGCGTGCCGTGCGCGTGCAGCGCCTCATACGCGCCGTGGCTCAGGCCCGGGTACATGGTCCAGGCCTGGTTGGCCGAGTTCATCATCTCGTACATGAACTGGTTCAGCAGGACCGGCAGGCCCTGGCCGCCGTATTCCGGATCGCACGACAGCGCGGGCCAGCCGCCCTCGACGTACTGCGCGTAGGCTTCCTTGAAGCCCTTGGGCGCCTTGACCTCGTGCGTGGCCTTGTCCAGCGTGCAGCCTTCCTGGTCGCCCGACAGGTTGATCGGGGTCAGCACTTCCTTGGCGAACTTGCCGCCCTCTTCCAGCACCGCATTGACGGTGTCCTCGTCGATCTCGGCATGCGCGGGCAGCAGTTTCAGCTCGTCGACCGCGTGCAGCAGCTCATGCAGCACGAACTGCATGTCGCGCAGGGGCGGGTTGTACTGGGGCATGGGGTCTCTCCTGAGGAATGGTTCTGAAAAAAGATCGGACGGGATCGGAAAGGTCTCGCCCCGCTCAGGCGCGCTTGCGGCCGGGAACCGGAGTTCCCGCGGCGGCGGCGCTGGCGGCGTGGGCGGCGGTCTGCCGCGTCTCGGCGTCGGCCTTGCGGCCGGCCGGCGTGGCGAAGCTGTCGAGGATGCGTTCCAGGCCCGTGCGGGCGCGGGCCAGCGCGCCCTCGCTGCGCAGGAAACGCGCGTCGTGATGCAGCGACAGGATCAGGCCGTGCATCTCGAAGAGCACCTGGTCCGGATCGGCGTCCGGCACCAGATGGCCGACCTCCTGCGCCAGCAGGATGGCCTTGCGGATGGCGGCGTGCCAGTCGCGCACCATGCCGACCAGGGCGTCGCGCACGAGGCCCGGCCGGTCGTCGAATTCGACGGCGCCGCTGATGTAGATGCAGCCCGAGTCGACCTCGACCGAGGTGCGGTGCACCCAGCGCTCGAACAGCGCGCGCAGACGCGGCAGGCCGCGCGGCTGGCGGATCGCGGTGTAGAAGACTTCTTCCTCGAACTTGGCGTGGTACTCGCGCACCACGGCGATCTGCAGTTCCTCGCGCGAGCCGAAATGGGCGAACACGCCGGACTTGCTCATCTTCGTCACATCGGCGAGCGCGCCGATCGACAGCCCCTCCAGCCCCATGTGCGAGGCCAGGCCCAGCGCCGCGTCGAGGATCGCGGCACGGGTCTGCGCGCCCTTGTGCATCGAGCGCGAGCCGCTGCGCGACGACGCGACCGGCTTGGCGCCCGTCGGCTTGGCGGTGGTGAAGGAGGAGGTGGACACGGTGCCCGGAATAATAAAACGAACGATCGTTCTATTTTGAGCAGTTCCGGGCCGGAAACGCAATCCTTGACCACCCTTTTTTAGTGATGGCGGCCTAAAAAGCAGCTCCGGGTTTACCCGGACCCGTAAGCGCCGACTTCTCTGCGACGCTGGGTCATCCGCGGGGCGTCGTCGCCGAAGTGACCTTCGACGAACCGGGCCCGCCGGATGCCGGCATAGACTGGCACAAACAGGGAGCCAGAAGAATGCACGAGCCATCGAATGGCGCGACTGGCGCGACTGGTGTTGCCCGGGTTTTCCGGGTGCTGGTGTGCCGGGTGCAGTCCCGCCTGTGCGGCCTGCCGCTGGACGCCGTCGAGGAAACCCTGCGCCCGCAGCCGTTGAAGCCGCTGGCGTCGCCGGTCGTCCACGTCCTGGGCCTGGCGCGGATCCGCGGCGACTGGGTGGCCGTCGTCGACCTGGCCGGGCTGCTCGGCCTCCCCTCCGGCCCGGCCGACCTCCAGCCGCGCCGCTACGTGATCGTGCGCGCGGGCGAACGACGCGTCGCGCTGGCCGTCACCGACGTGCTGGGCCTGCAGACCCTGCCCGCCGAAGGCGTCCGTTCTCTGCCGCCGCTGCTGCGCGACCGCGAGCACGCCGCCGTCGCCGCGCTGGCCGAGCGCGACGACGACCTGATCGCCGTCCTCGACCAGGCCCGGCTGCTGCCGGACGGCGCCTTGACCGCGCTTCATGACGACGGCAACGGCCGCGACGACGACCACGACGATGCCCATGACGCCGCCGGGCCCGCGACATCGCCGCCACGCGCAGGGACCGGCTCATGACGCGCGCCGCGCCGGCCGCCGTCGACCTCCCCTCGTTGCTGCCGCGGCTGCGTGCGCTGCTCGCCGCCCGGCTCGGCCTCCATTTCGATGAACGACAGGACGACCGGCTCACCGCGGCGCTCACGCGCGTCGCGGGGCCGGTCAGTCCAGCGCGCTTCCTCGACCAGATGGAGCTGGCGCCCACGCGCGCCCGGCTCGACGCGCTGGCGGCGGAACTGACCGTCGGCGAGACCTTCTTCTTCCGGCATGCCGAGCAGTTCGACGCACTGCGCGTCGACCTGCTCCCCCTGATGACGCGCGCCGCGCCGGGGTCGCCGGCGACCGGGCCCGGCGGAACGCGCAGACGCCTCCGCGCGCTGTCCGCCGGCTGCGCCAGCGGCGAGGAGGCCTACACCCTCGCGATCACCTTGCACCGCGCCGGCCTGCTGGCGCAGGGCGTCGACTGGGACGTGCTCGCGGTCGACCTGAACCCGACGGCGCTGGCCCGCGCCACCGCGGCCCGCTACGGCGAATGGAGTCTGCGCGCGACGACGCAGGAACAGCGGTCCCTGTGGTTCCACCGTGTCGATCCAGGCCAGTGGACGCCGCTCCCGACGATCCGCGAGCGTGTGCGATTCGCGCAGCGCAACCTCGGTCAACCCGACGCGCTGTTCTGGGCGCCCGGCAGCTTCGACATCATCTTCTGCCGCAACGTGCTGATCTACTTCGAGCCCTCCGCGCTGCGCCAGGCGATCCGCAACCTGATCGGCGCCTTGGCGCCGGGCGGCGTGCTGTTCCTCGGTCACGCGGAGACACTGCGCGGCAAAGAGGCGGCGGACCAGGAGGGGCTGGTGCTCAGGCAGGCGCACGGCTGTTTCTTCTACCGTCGGGAAACGCCGGCGAGCACGCGCTCATGGCCGCTCGAATGGCCGGCCACGGCGACGCCCGGGCCGGCTGTCGCCCCCCTCGCCGGACTGCCCGCGGCGGTGACCGCGGCGGAGCCGGTCTCGGACGCCACGACGCCGGACGGGGGCGCCGGCGCGGGCACGGGCGGTGACGACCAGGCCCTGCTGGACGAGGCGCTGCACCTGATCGAAGCCGGTCAGGTGGAGGACGGGCTGCGCGCCTGCGCGCGGCTGATCTCGCCCGGCACCCCGGCGACCTTGCAGGCCGAGGGCCTGTTCCTGCACGGTCTGGCGATGGAGGAACGCGGCCAGTTGCCCGCCGCCGAATGGCACCACCAGCGCGCCGCGGCGAAGGACGCCTCGTTCGCGCTGCCGCATCTGCGTCTGGGCCTGCTGGCGCGGCGTCGGGGCGAGGTGATCGCCGCTCACCGCGAGCTGCGCCGCGCGTTGGAACTGCTCGAGCACGAATCGGGCGACCGCCTGCGCCGCTTCGGCGGCGGCTTCGACCGCGAGGACCTGCGGCGCCTGTGCCGCGACGAAATGCAGGAGATCCGCGCATGACGCAAGCGTCCCGCGAGCTGCTCGCCGAATGGCGCGACGCCTTCGACCGCTCGTTCGGCGAACCCCGACGCCACGCCGACGAAGAGGCGGTGCTGGACGTGCTGGGCATACGGATTGCCGGGGGCCCGTTCGCCCTGAACTTGGCCGACCTGGCCGGACTCACGCCCGCCATGCCCGCCGCTCCCTACCCCGCCGCCGCCCCCGGCCTGCTCGGACTCGCCGGTCATCAGGGCCAGGTCTTGCCGCTGTACGACCTGCAGGCGCTCATCGGCCGCGGCCATGCGACCGACGTGCGCTGGTGGGCGATCGCCCGCGCGGCGCCGCTCGCGCTGGGCTTCGAAGGCTTCGACGGCCAATGGCGGCTCGCCGCCGGCGACCGGCTGCAGCAGAACGACGCCGCCGGCACCGGCTGGGCCGTGCGCTGCGGGGGCGCCCTGCGCCCGCTGATCGAGTTCGACGGCCTGATCGCGGCCGTGTCCGCGAACGCCTCGATGGAAGCCACCGGCAGGTCGCCGGCGCCGGCGAACACGACGACAACAAGCGCCGGCGCCGCCGGCCGATGACAGGGAGACCCGTGCCATGTGGACCTTCGGAAGAAAGCTGTCGGTGGGCTTCGCGCTGTCCTTCGCGCTGCTGCTGCTCATCGGGATCCTGTCCTACCGCGGCGTGGACGTGCTGACGCAGACCAGCTACCAGGTCACCCGCACGCATGCGGCGCTCGCCCACGTCACCACCGTGATGAGCCTGATGAAAGATGCGGAGACCGCGCAGCGCGGTTATCTGCTGACCGGCGAGGAGGGCTACCTCGAGCCCTACCGCAGCGCGGCCGCCAACATTCCCCGGGTGCTCGCGGAGCTCAAGGCCCTGATCCGCGACAACCCGGCGCAGCAGACCCGGCTCAACCAGGCGAGCACGATGATCGACGGGCTGATGCAGCTGCACAAGGAGCGCATCGAGACGCGGCGGACCAACGGCCTGGAGGCCACGCTGAAGATGGTCGCGCTGGGCGAGGGCAAGCGCCGCATGGATGAGCTGCGCGCGGTCGTCGGCCAGATGGAGGAGGAAGAGAACGACGTGCTGCGCGAACGCGCGCGGGAAGTCGAGGCGACCTCCGGCACGGTGCGCTCGGCCATCGTCTGGGGCACGGTGGCCGGCGCGCTGCTGGTGCTGGTCGCGGCGCTGACGCTGAGCCGCGCGCTCAGCGGCCAGGTCGGCACGGCGGTGAAGCATGTGCAGCGCTCGTCCGCGGAGCTGCAGGCCGCGGCGAACCAGCAGGCCGCCGGTGCCCGCGAAACGGCGACCTCGATGACGGAGATCTCCACCACCATCTCCGAGCTGCTGGCCACCTCGCGCCAGATCGCCGACAGCGCGCAGCGGGTCGTCGTGATCGCGGAGCAGACGGCCGGCCTGGCGCGCGGCGGCGACGGCACGCTGCAGTCGGCGCGCGAGAGCATCGCCGCGATGCGGCGGCAGATCGACCTGGTGGTCGACCACATGCTGGACCTGGGTCGCAAGTCGCAGCAGATCGGCGTCGTGCTGGACCTGGTCGGCGAACTGGCCGAACAGACCAACATCCTGGCGATCAACGCGACCATCGAGGCCACCGTCGCGGGCGACGCGGGTCGGCGCTTCAGCGTGGTCGCGGACGAGATCCGCAAGCTCGCCGACCGCATGACGGCGTCGACCAAGGAGATCCGCCTGCAGATCGACGACATGCGCGGCGCGGTCAACACCACCGTCATGGCGACCGAGACCGGCTCCAAGGCGGTCGACGCCGGCGCGCGCCAGTTCGACGACGTCGCCGCGAGTTTCGCCAAGATCGCCGCGCAGGTCGTCACGACCACCGACGCGGCGCGCGAGATCGAACTGTCCACCAAGCAGCAGGCCACCGCCGTCGAACAGCTCAACGTCGCGCTGTCCAACACGGCGCAGGCATCGCGCGAGACCGAAGCCAGTTCCGGCCAGACCTCGCAGACGGCCACCGAGCTGGCGGAGATGTCCCGCGACCTGCTGCGCCTGGTGCAGGCGCAGCCGACCTGACCGACCGGAACACCCGCCCCGTCAGGACACCCGAGCAAAGACCCCCAGCAGAAACACCGCGCCGTGGCCAAGGACCCCTACCGCTTCTTCCGCGTCGAAGCCCGCGATCTGCTCAGGCAGATGAGCGAGGCCGTGCTCGCCGCCGAGCAGGCGCCCGCGCCGGACCTGCCCGCGCGGCTGCTGCGGCTGGCCCACACGCTCAAGGGCGCGGCCAGCGTCGTGCGGCTGCCTGCGATCGCCGCCCAGGCACATGCGATCGAGGACCTGCTGACGCCGCTGCGCGACAGCGGCGAGCCGCCGGGGCGCGCCGAACTCGACGCGCTGCTGGCCTTGATCGACGCGGCGGAGGAGTCGATCACGGCGCTCGACGCGCCGACGGCAGGTGCGGGGACGCCGGGACCGACCGCTTCTCCTCCGGGCGGACCGGGGCTCTCGCCGGCCCGCGGCACCGGATCGAAGGCCTCAGACACGATGCTCGCCAGCGCGTCGGGCGCTGCAACGGAAGCGCCCGTGGCGCCCGCCAGCAGCGAGCCGGCCCAGGACGCCGCCGACGATCCCGCCGGCGCGGTGCTGACCATTCCGCAGCTGGTGCCGGAGGAACTCGACGGCCTGCTCTCCGACATCGCGCGCACGCAGGGACACCTCGCGCCGCTGGAGCGCGCCGGGATGCTGCTCCGCGAGTTGCGCGGCGCGCTGCAGGGCCAGCAGGAGATCCTGGCCGGGCCGCTCGCGCGCATCGAGGATCAGATCGACCGCGGTGCGCGCCAGCTCGCGCGCGAGCTCGTCGCCCTGCGCGACAGCGCCGAACAATTGCGCCTGCTGCCGGCCATGCAGCTCTTCGCGCCGCTCCAACGCGTGGCCCGCGATGCGGCGCGCTCCCAGGACAAGCAGGCGAGGCTGACCGGCCACGGCGGCGACGTGAAACTCGAGGCCGAGCTGCTGAACGCCATCTCCGGCGCGCTGGTGCAGATGGTGCGCAACGCCGTGGCGCACGGCATCGAATCGCCGGCCGAACGCGCCGCCGCCGGCAAGCCGCCGCAGGGCCGCATCGAGCTGCGCATCGAGCGGCGCGGCCGCGAGGTGCTGTTCTGCTGCTCGGACGACGGCGCCGGTCTGGACCTGGACGCCGTGCGTCGCACCGCCGTCGACAAGGGTGTTGCCGGCGCCGCCGACCTCGATGACGAGGCCCTCGTCGAACGACTGCTGCGCGGCGGCCTGAGCACCGCGCGTCGCGTCGACGCGCTGGCCGGACGCGGCGTCGGCATGGACCTGGTGCGCGACACGGCCGACCGCCTGGGCGGCCGCCTCACGTTGCGCAGCCGGCGCGGCGAAGGCACCACCGTCGAGCTCTGCGTGCCGCTGCAGCTGGCCGCCCTGCGCGCGATCCGACTGTGCGCCGGCACCGTGTCGGCCTGGGTCCCGCTGGAAGCCGTCGAATGCGTGCTGCAGCGCCCGGAGCTGAACGGGTCGCACGTGGCCCTCGGCGACGAACTGCTGCCCCATCTCTCGCTCGCCGAGGCCTTGCGCCCCGGCGTTCCGGCCTCCGCGCCCCGCTCCGCGCTCGTGCTCCGCGCCGGCGGTCATCGCGCGGTGCTGGGCGTGGATTCGCTGGACGGCGTCACCAGCGTCGTGCTTCGACCGCCGCCGGCGCTGCTGCCGGCTTCCCCGCTGATTTCCGGCCTCGCGCTGGACGCGGCGCAGCAGCCGGTCCCGGTGCTCGCCCCGGAGGGCCTGATCGCCGCCGCGCGCCAGTCCCGCCCGCGGGCGGCCGCGCCGCCGCCGCGCACCGGCACCATCCTGGTGATCGACGACTCGCTGACGACGCGCATGCTCGAACAGAGCATCCTCGAGGCCGCCGGCTACCGCGTGCACATGGCCGCTTCCGCCGAGGACGGCCTGGAAGCCGCGAAGCGCGAGCGTTATGCGCTCATCCTCTGCGACGTGGAGATGCCCGGCATGGACGGCTTCGACTTCATGGCCCGCATCCGCGCGGACGCCGCACTGCGCGACATCCCCGCGGTGCTGGTGACCTCGCGCAACGCGCCCGAGGACCTTGCCCGCGGCAAGGCCGTCGGCGCCGACGGCTACATCGTCAAGGGCGAGTTCGCGCAGAACGAGTTCCTCGCGCAGGTCGCGCGGCTGGTCGCGCGTTCGACGCAGAAGGCCGCCAACAGCGCGCAGGCGCAGGGAGCGTCGGCATGAACGGCGGGACGGGAGACACGCGCGGCAGCAGCGGCTTCGGCGGCCTGGGCGGCGGTTCGTCGTCGCCGACGAAGACCTTGCGCGTGCTGGTGGTCGAGGACTCGATCACCGTGCTGGCCCACATCCGCGAGGTGCTCGCGGCGCATCCCGACATCGAGGTCGTCGGCGAGGCCCACGACGGCGCGACGGCCGTGGCGCTGTGCCAGCGGCTGCGGCCCGACGTCGTCTCGATGGACATGATGCTGCCCGGCATGAACGGCCAGGAGGCGACCGAGGCCATCATGGCCCACAGCCCGACGCCCATCCTGATCGTGTCGTCGTCGACCAACCGCGGCGAACTGCTGCGCACCTACGAGGCGCTGGCCGCCGGCGCCGTCGAGGTGCTGGAGAAGCCGAACGCGGGCCAGCCCGAGGGCGAATGGGAGAGGCGCTATGTGACCCTGCTGCGGCTGGTGGCGAGGATTCGCGTCATCACGCATGTACGGGCGCGTCTGGGCGGCGGTGGCGGCGGTGGCAGTGGGGTCGGCACCGCCGGCAATGCCGCCGCCGGCGCGACGTTCGCGGCCTCGCGGCCCGCACCGCTGGCGCCCCCGCTGACGCCGCGTCGCGCGGTGCTGGCGCTCGGGGCGTCCACCGGCGGCCCGGGCGCGCTGATGAAGGTGCTGCAGGCGCTGCCCGCGCCGGCGCCGCTGCCGGTGCTGATCGTGATGCACATCAACGCCGTCTTCAGCCGCGGCTTCGCCGAATGGCTGGACGCGCAGACGCCGCACCGCGTGCGCTACGCCCAGGGCGGCGAGCGGCTGCGCGACCTGGCCGGCCAGATCGTGCTGGCGCCGCCGGACGTGCACATGATCGTGCGCGGCGGACAGATCGCGCTCGTCCACACGCCGCCGCGGCATTCGTGCCGGCCGTCGGTGGACGAACTTTTCGAATCGCTGGCCGCGGAGAACGGCCCGGGCGTCGCGGCGGCGCTGCTGACCGGCATGGGACGCGACGGGGCGCAAGGCCTGCTCGCGATCCGCCGCGCCGGCGGCGCGACGCTGGCGCAGGACGAGGCCAGCTCGATGGTTTACGGCATGCCGCGGGAGGCTGCCCAGTTGGGCGCCGCCGAGCGGGTGCTGCCGCTGGCCGACATCGGCCCCGCCCTGCTGGGCTTGAGCGGCGTCGCTTGGGGAGGAGCCCACACATGAACAAGAGAACCCTCATCGTCGAGGACAGCCTGACGGTCCGGATGGACCTGCGGGAGGCGCTCGAGGAGGCCGGCTTCGACTGCGTCGAATGCGCGACGCTGGCGCAGGCCCGGGCCGCGCTGGCCGAGGCCATGCCGGCGCTGGTCCTGCTGGACAACCAGCTGCCCGACGGCGACGGCGGCAGCTGGCTGGCCGAATTGCGCGCCACGCCCCAGGGCGGCGCCGACTGCGTCGTGCTCATCCTGTCCAACGCCTCGCAGGCCGGCGACCGCCTGCGCGGCATCGCCCACGGCGCGGACGAGTACGTCGGCAAGCCCTACGACCGCAGCTACGTCGTGGACCGCGCCCGCGAGCTGGTGCGCCAGCGGCAGGCCCGGCTGCAGACGCCGGAGCCGCATATCGCCTCGGTGCTGCTGATCGACGACAGCGAGACCTTCCGCGAGGCGCTGTGCGAGGCGCTGGAGCCGCACGGCTACGACATCTACATGGCCGCGCACGGCGAGGAAGGCCTGCGCCAGGCCGCCGCGCTGCGGCCCAACGCGGTCATCGTCGACCAGCACATGCCGGGCATCGACGGCGCCTCGGTGATCCGCCGCCTGCGGCTGGATCCGGCGCTGCGCCACACGCCCTGCCTGCTGCTCACCGCGGACGAGGGTCCGGAAGCCGAGCTGCGCGCGCTGGAAGCCGGCGCCGACGCGTTCGCGCGCAAGCAGGACGACGTCGACCTGATCCTGGCGCGCGTCGCCGCGATGCTGCGCAGCGCCAAGTCCAGCCTGCCGGAACAGGGAGCGAGCCTGCTCGGCCCCAAGCGCCTGCTGCTGGTCGACGACAGCGCCAACGTGCTGGCGGAACTCGGCGCCACGCTGCGCGACGACGGCTACGACGTGATCGCCGCCGGCACCGGGGAACTGGCGCTGGAGCTGCTCGCGGTGCAACCGGTGGACGCGGTGCTGCTGGACGTGCAGATGCCGGGCATCGGCGGTCTGGAGACCTGCCGGCGCATCAAGGCCGCGCCGGCGCTGCGCGACATCCCGGTGGTGCTGCTGACGGCTTTCGAAGGACGCGCGTCGATGCTGGCCGGCCTGGAGGCCGGCGCCGACGATTACGTCGTCAAGGCCAACGGCGAGGTCGAGCTGCTGAAGGCGCGGCTGCGCGCGCAGCTGCGGCGCAAGCAGTTCGAGGACGAGGCGCGCCGGGTCCACGCCGAGCTGCACAGCAGCGCGATGGAAGCCGCCGAGGCGCGCGCCGCGCGCGAGCTGGCCGACAGCCGCGCGGAACTGCTGGCCGTGCTGCAGCAGCGCAACGACGCGCTGGAGCAGCTCAACGCGGAACTCAGCCGCGCCAGCAGCGCCAAGACGGCCTTCCTGTCGACCATGTCGCACGAGCTGCGCACGCCGCTGAACGCCGTGATCGGCTTCGCGCAGCTGATGCGCGACGGCGCGGCGGGTCCGGTCAGCGACCGGCAGTCCGAGTTCTGCAACCACATCCACAACGCGGGGCAGCATCTGCTGTCGCTGGTCAACGATCTGCTGGACATGGCCAAGATCGAGGCCGGCCGCGTCGACCTCGACATCGAGCCGGTGGACCTCGACGAGCTGCTGCGCGACGCGCTGGCGATCGTCCAGGAGCGCGCGCGGCTGAACCGCGTCCAGATGGACTTCTTCGGCGTGGGCGGCGGCCAGCGGCTGTGCGTCGACCGCCGCCGGCTGCGGCAGATCATCTACAACCTGCTGTCCAACGCCGCGAAGTTCACGCCCAAGGGCGGCAACATCCGGCTCGAGGCGCGCCGCGTGACGCGGGTCCGCGCGCGCGAGGCCCTGCCGGGCTTCCCGGACGGCCGCCGTTCGGAACTGCCGGACAGCGAGTACGGCGAGTTCATCCAGATCAGCGTCACCGACAACGGCATCGGCATTCCGCCCGAGGGGCTGGACAAGCTGTTCCAGCCCTTCAACCAGGTCCGCAACGTGCTGACGCACAAGGTCGAGGGCACGGGCCTGGGCCTGGCGACGGTGGCGCGCCTGGTGCAGCTCCACGGCGGCGCGGTTGCGGTGAGCAGCGCGCCGGACAAGGGCAGCTGCTTCACCTGCTGGCTGCCGTGGCGCGATCCGACGGTGCCCGACGTCATTCTCCCGGATGAACCCAACGCGATCCCGCTGGCGCTGGTGATCGAGCACCACGAGCCCGCGGCCGCGCTGATGCAGACGCAGCTGAACGCGGCGGGCTTCCGCGTGCGCCACGTGGCGTCGGCCGAGGCGGCGCTGGAACTCGCGCCGCAGTTGCGGCCCGACCTGATCACGCTGGAGGTCAACCTGCCGGGCGGCCTGGACGGCTGGGAGCTGCTGTCGCGTCTGAAGAACCTGCCGGGCTGGGCGCACATCCCGGTGGTGGTGGTGTCGGTGGATGCGGGGCAGGAAGTGGCGCTGTCGCTGGGTGCGTCGGCGGTGCTGCACAAGCCGGTGTCGCGCAAGGCGCTGAGCAAGGAGCTGGAGATGCTCGGCTTCAAGCCGACGGCCACGCGCAAGTTCCTGGTGCTGGCGATCAGCGACGCGCCCGGTGATCTGCAATCGCTCAGCGCGCACCTGTCGCAGCCGGGCTTCTCGGTGCTGCGCGCGACCGGGGGCAAGGAGGGCATCGAACTGGCGCGGCGCCACGTGCCCGACCTGATCGTGCTGGACCTGCTGATGACGGAGGTCGACGGCATCGGCGTCGTCGAGGCGCTGCAGCGCGATCCGCTGACGGCGGCGATCCCGGTGATCGTCGTCGCGGCCTCGCAGCTGACGACGCGCGACCGCGAGCTGCTGAACCGGCACGTGCAGCGCGCGACCCGCGATCCGGCGGCGGACGGCGCGACATCGGCGACCGGCGCGGGCGCCCCTGGCGCCGACGGCACGGCCGGCGCGCCTGGCGCTCGCGGCACGTCGAATCCTCAGGGACACTTCATGGACGAGGTCAAACGCGCGATCAGCCGCACGAGCTGGGGCGACCTCGATCCGCTGGACGAATGAACGAACGGACCGTGTGACGAGGGAGACACGACATCACGATGCAAGCGACCGCGATTCCCATGACCATCGTCCTCGTCGAGGACTCGCTGACCATCCGTCGGCAGCTGCTGCAACGGCTGGACTCGGTGCCGGGGCTGCGCGTGGTCGGCGAGGCCGCCGACGAATCCACGGCCCTCACACTGATCGGCCACCTGCGGCCGGACGCCGTGCTGCTGGACCTGTCGCTCGCGCAGGGCGGCTCGGGGCTGGCGGTGCTCAAGGCGCTGCGCAAGCAGGGCTACGCGGGGCAGGTGCACGTGCTCTCGCACCAGACCGACGCCTACCGCGCGGGGGTGCTGGCGGCCGGCGCGAACGGCTTCTTCGACAAGGCCGAGGAACTCGACGTGATGCTGCGCCACCTCACGGGCCAGCCCGAGGTGCCCGCGCCGGAACCGCTCTCCCCGGCGGCGCTGCGGGAGCGCCTGGACCGGGCGGTGAAGCTGGCGATGCGCGATGGCTCGGAGGTCGTCGTGCACGTGATCGCGGCGCCGCCCGCCTTGCTGCCGCCGCTGGCGGCGCAGTTGATCGTCGGTCTGGAGCACGGCGACCTGGTCGGCTGGAGCGGCGCGCCGGGCGATGCCCAGCTCTGTGTCGTGCAGATCGACAGCGACGACACGCCGACGCTGCGGGAGCGGTTGGACGCGTTGGCGCCCGACACGCGACTCGGACAGGCCCGGCTGCCGGACGACGCCCTCTCCGCGGGCGGGCTGGTGGCGGTCGCGGAGCTGAGAGCGCTGGGGAAATTGCCTTCCTGAGCGCATGACACGCTCGTGACCGGGAAGCCTGACCCGAAAGAGTCAACTCATCCTGGTCATTTCCCGACTTGAACCTCGTGCATCGGGCGCCTAAGTTCGGCGAACAGCTGAAAAAACGTCTCGGCGGCGCCACCGTGGGCGTCCGACACTTGAGTTGCCCCCTCCGACTGGATTACTCTCTGTCGCAGGAGGTCAACGACCGTGGACGTTCTCCAGCTGGACATCTCGGGCCGACCGCAGGCCTGGATCTCGTCGAAGGAAGCAGCGGTGCTGTACGCCAGCGACGCCGTCGCGTGGACACTGGGAGAGCCCTTCCACGTCCTGCGCGGCGGATACCAGCGGCTGACCGGCCTGCAATCGCGCATCGAACTGCACCCCATCGTCGCGGTCCGCGGCGCGGTCCCGAGCCGCGCCTGGCGCCAGGCGCCGGCACTGTCCAACTTCAAGCTCTTCGCGCGGGATCGCCACGTCTGCGCGTACTGCGGGCACGTGCTGCATTCGGACCTGCTGACGCGGGAGCATATCCAGCCGGTGTCGCGCAACGGACGGGACACGTGGATGAACTGCATCACCGCCTGCCGCGCCTGCAACGGCCGCAAGGGCAACCGCACGCCGGAAGAGGCGCACATGGCGCTGCTTTACCTTCCCTACGTGCCCAGCCTGCATGAGGACATGATCCTGCGCGGCCGCCGCATCGTGGCGGACCAGATGGAGTTCCTGCTGGCGAGCGTGCCCAAGTCGTCGCGGCTCTACACCTCGTAGAGATCCTCCACGCGGATCGGCAGATGCCGCACGCGCCGGCCCGTCGCGTGGAACACCGCGTTGGCGACCGCCGCGGCCACGCCCACCATCACGACCTCGCCCAGGCCCTTCACGCCCTGCGGATTGAGCCTGGGATCGGGCTCGTCGATGAAGTCCGCATCGATGCGGCCGATGTCGGCGGCGACCGGGATCACGTACTCCGCCAGATCCGCGTTGAGGAACCCGCCGTGACGCGGGTCCACTTCGCTGATCTCGCGCAGCGAGGCGCCGATGCCCCAGACCACGCCGCCTTCGACCTGGCTGCGCGCGGTGCGACGGCTGACGACGCGACCGCAATCGATGACGCTGGCACACCGCGCGACACGGATGCGGCGCGTGGTCGGTTCGACGTGGACCTCGATGAAATGGGCGGCGTAGCTGAATGCTACGAAGTCCGGATACACCGGCCCCGCCGCCGCGGGCAGGCCGCCGTCCAGGCGACCGAAGACCTGCTCCGGCTGCCCCGGCGCGCGCGTCTGGCTGCGGGCTTCCGCGACCTCCTGTCCACTGGCCTTCAGCAGGTCGAGCAGGCTGCCGCCGCCGTTCGCACCGGCCTTGGCGCGCAGGTCCTCCATCAGCCGACGGCACGCCTCCTCGACGGCCGGCAGCGCGGTGGCCGTGCCCCACGACCCGGCCGTGACGTGCTGCGGCGCGACCTGCGTGTCGCCGATGCGGAGCTCGATGGCACCGACCGGTGCGCCGGTCAGGCGCGCCACGCTGGTGGCGATCGCGGTGCGCATGCCCTGACCCATCTCATGGCCGCCCACCGACACCTGCAGGCGGCCGGACGCCTCGAGCCGCACATGGGCGCGCGCGGGCGCGGAAGCGGCCTTGTAGGCCCCGATCGCCACGCCCAGGCCCACCAGCGTGCCGTCAGGCAGCGTCATCGATCGCGGCGCTGCGCTGCGGCGTTTCCAGCCGATCAGATCGGCCCCACGTCGCAGGCAGGCACCCACGTGGCGTGACGAATACGGCTTGCCGGTCAGCGGATCGGCGGTGCCGTCGTTCAGCAGCCGCAGCGCGACCGGATCGATGCCGGTGGCGGTGGCCAGCTCATCCATGGCGAGTTCGAAGGCGAAGACCGAGGGATGCTCGTGCGGGCCGCGCATGAACCCCGGCGTCTGGACGTCGGTGCGGATCAGCCGGTCGGCGCTGCGGAAGTGCCTGATGTCGTAGAGCCGCGCGGTGGTGTCGCTGCCGGTCGAGGGGAAGAAGTCGTGACGCGAGGTCTGCTGGTCCGTCTCATGGATTGCCGCCAGCACGCGCCCCTGCCGGTCGGCGCCCAGTCGCACGCGCTGCACGCTGCGCGGCCGGAAGGAACTGTTGTGGAAGAGCAGCGCGCGCGGCACGACCAGCTTCACCGGCCGACCCAGCCGGCGCGCGGCGATGGCGACCAGCACCGTCTGCGATTGCAGCGAGTTCTTCTGACCGAAGCCGCCGCCAATCGTCGGCGACATGACGCGCACCGCCGACGGCGGCAGGCCGAGCTGACGCGCCAGACCGTGGCGCACGGACTCGGCGTTCTGCGTGGGTTCGTGGACGATCAGCGTGTCGCCGTCCCATAGCGCCAGCGTGGCGATCAGCTCCATCGGGTTCTGATGCTGCGCCGGCATCTGCGCGGTGACGTCGATGCGCACCGGCGCCTGCGCGAAGGCCGCATCCGCGTCGCCGAGCCGCTTGTCGGCGAGGAACGGGAGCGGCAACGCCGCCGGCTGTCCGATCGCCTGCGCGCCGGGCGACTCCGGCGTCGCCGCGACCGGGGCCGGCGTGATGCGCGCCGAGACGCGCCACGCGCCTTCGCGCGCGGCCTCGAGCGAGTCCGCGACGACCAGCGCGATGTACTGGCCGCGATAGGCCACATCGGCGCTCGCCAGCGGCTGCATGCTCTGGAAGCCGAAGCCGCCGCCCATCAGGAAACCGGCCCCCTGCAAGGGACCGATGTTGGCGTGCGTGAGCACGAGTCGCACGCCAGGCACGCGTTCCGCCGCAGCGGTGTCGATCGCATCGATGCGCCCACGGCCGACGGGCGCCGGCACCAGCGCGGCGTGCAGCACGCCGGCGGGGACGTGGTCGGCCGCATAACGCGTCGCGCCGCGCACCTTGTCGCGTGCATCGACGCGCTCGGGGCCTTCGCGGCGTCGGGAGGAAGAAGACGTCGACATGTCAGAGCCTTTCCTTGGATTGCATCAGCGCGTCGGTGAGCGTGTCGATCCCGAGCGCGACCTTGAAGCGGTTGTGCGGCAGCGGCCGCGCGTCGGCGAAGACCAGTTCGGCCGCCTGGCGCGCGGATTCGCGGGTCAGCGCGCGACCGCGCAGGTGGCGTTCCGCCGCGACGGCGCGCCAGGGCCGCGTGGCGACGCCGCCCAGCCCGATGCGCACGTCGATGACCTGCCCCGCCGCCATCTGCAGGCCGACGGCGGCCGACACCAGCGCGAAGGCGTAGGACTCCCGGTCGCGGACCTTGTGATAGACCGAGGCCTTCATCGCCGGCGAGCGCGGGATGCGGATCGCCACGATCAGTTCATCGGGCGCCAGCTGCGTGTCCAGGTGCGGCGTGTCGCCGGGCTCGCGATGCAACTCGCCGAACGGGACGCTGCGCGCGCCGCGCGGGCTGCGCAGGTCGACCACCGCGTCGAAGGCGACCAGCGCGATGGCGAGGTCGCCGGGATAGGTCGCGACGCACTGGGGGCTGCCGCCGAACAGCGCATGGCCGCGGTTGGCGCCCTCCAGCGCCGAGCAGCCGGTGCCGGGCTCGCGCTTGTTGCACGGGTAGGCGGGCGTGCCGCGGAAGTAGGCGCAGCGGGTGCGCTGCAGCAGGTTGCCGCCCAGCGTGGCCATGTTGCGGATCTGCTGAGACGCGGCTTTCCACAGCGACTCGCTGAGCGCGGGGAATTCGCTGCGCACGCGCTCGTGGTCGGCGATTTCGCTCATCGTGATGCCGGCGCCGAAGCGCCATTCGCTGCGGCCGAGGTCGATGGTGCGCAGGTCCTGGCAGCGCGTCACGTCGATCAGCGCGGTGGGCGCCTCGACGTTCAGCTTCATCAGGTCGAAGAGCGTGGTGCCGCCGCCGAGGTAGCGCAGGCCGGGCGCCTCGTCCGCGGCGCGGCGCGCCAGCACGGCGTTCGCGCTGTCCGGGCTGCCGTAGCTGAAGTCACGCATGGTCGCCTCCCTTCATCCGCTGGGCGCCGTCGCGCACCGCTTCGAGGATGGCGACATAGGCGCCGCATCGACAGAGGTTGCCGCTCATGTATTCGCGGATCTGGTCGTCGGTCTGCGCATGGCCTTCGCGCACGCAGGCGATGGCGGCCATGATCTGGTCGGGCGTGCAGTAGCCGCATTGCAGCGCGTCGTGATCGATGAAGGCCTGCTGCATCACGTGCAGTGCGCCGTCGGCGCGCTCCAGCCCTTCGATCGTGCGGACCTCGCGGCCGTCGCACTTCGCCGCCAGCGTCAGGCACGACGCCACGCGGCGGCCGTCGATGTGCACGGTGCAGGCGCCGCACTGGCCGTGGTCGCAGCCCTTCTTGGTGCCGGTCAGCTGCAGGTCTTCGCGCAGCACGTCCAGCAGCGAGGCGCGCGCCTCGATCCGCAGCGAATGCGGACGGCCGTTGACCACGACCTCGCAGCGCGGCGCACTCGTGGGCGGTGCCGCGGCGGGACCGGGCGCGGCGCATCCAGCGGTCAGCGCTGGACCCGCAACGCTCGCGGTGGTTACCATGAACGCTCGGCGATCGAGGGTCGTGGCGGAGGAGGAGTCGCTCATCGGAGGGTCCTTCGACAGGGGGAATGCGCGAGCCTAGAGGCGCGTGAAGAGCCTGTGAAGTACGCACTTTTCGGGCGCCTGATTACCCGCCGGTAACCTTTGGACCCCGCCGTGACCACACCGACCTCCCCTGCCGCTTCCTCGCATCACTTCGTTCATCCCCACAGCGGCGAGCCGCTGGATCCCGAGATCGAGGCCGTGGTCCGCGACATCATCGGCAGGGTCGCGGACAAGTGGTCGCTCATTGCGCTGGAGGTGCTGACGGAGCACGGCCGGCTGCGTTTCACCGAGGTCCGGCAACGCGTCGGCGCGGTGAGCCAGAAGGTGCTGACGCAGGTGCTGCGCGGGATGGAGGAGGACGGCCTGCTCACGCGCACGGTGCATGCGGAGGTGCCGCCTCGCGTGGAGTACGAGCTGACGTCGTTGGGACGCGAATTGAGCCGTGCGCTGTGTGGCGTGTGGCAATGGGCCGAGCGCCACCGGGACGAGATTGCACAGGCGCGGCAGCGCTTCGCATCGCGCACCGAAGGCAAGGCCGCCCGGAGCGCCTGAGCCCGTCCTTCGCCGGGCGAAGGATTTGCCCGTGTCGACGGTGCAGTCGTCCGTCCCTGCTTAAGAGCCCCCAAAGCCGCCTGCGGTAGAGTCTCTCTGTGCCGCCTTGACGGGCGGCGGGGCCGATGGCGGCGAGGTAAAGACTTGTTGCGTGGTCAACCCGGACCTCCGGTTGTTCGTTGGCCGTGCACCGATTGGAGAACTGAGATGAAGAAGCTGCTGATTGCCACGATGGTGGTGGCCCTGGCCGCCTGCACGACGACGAATCCCGACGTGGTCCAGCGCGGCGACGCGCAGCGCCTGTCGCAGGTGCAGGACGCCACGGTGCTGTCCTGGCGTCCGGTGACGGTGGACGGCTCGCAGAGCGGCGTCGGTGCCGTCGCGGGCGCGGTGGCGGGCGGCGTGGCCGGCGGCAGCGTCGGCGGCAGCCGCGAGGGCGTGATCGTCGGCGTGCTGGGCGCGGTGGCCGGCGCGGCGCTGGGCAACGCGGTGGAGCGCAGCACGACCAAGGAACAGGCTGTCGAGATCCTGCTGCAGCTGCGCAACGGCGAACGCCGCGCGATCGTCCAGGCGCAAGGCAACGAGAACTTCGCCTCCGGCGAGCCGGTGATCATCGTCACCACCGGCGGCAAGTCGCGCGTGATGCGCGCGCCGGCGGCGACCCGCACGAACTGAGCGCTGCTCAAGGCGAGCATTGCTCGCGCATCACGACGAAGGGGCCTCGCGGCCCCTTCTGTCGTTTCTGGTTCTGACATCAGCGAGCTGATCGCGACTCAGACCTCCATTGCAGTCATCGCTCTTCCTTAGAAGTGTGGATGAAAGAGGTTCTTCAGCAATGCTTTGGGTTTGTTCTCGGAGAACCTCCTGCAGAACATGGCGGGATGAACAAACGTACCTCCTTCATCCTGCCCCGCCATCCTGACCCCTGCCCCGGAATGCCCGTTGAACGCGGGCCCGCCGACGAGGGAGTGGGATGGTGGGTTCCCGAAATCAAGCACACCTGCCTGGCGAAATACATCGACGGCACGCGCAAGGCCCAGACGAAGTTCCCGCGTCGTGTCCTGATCGACCCGTTCTGCGGCCCCGGCCGCGTTCAGATAAAGGGGGAGCAGGACACTCGCGACGGCGGCACGATCGTGGCATGGCGGCAGTCCGTCGCCTCGGGGTGTCCTTTCACGCATGTCTTCGTGGGCGATCTCGACGCCGATCGGGCCGAGGCCTGCGAGCAACGTCTTCGCGCCCTGGGCGCACCCGCACGACGCTTCGTGGGTCCGGCGGCCGAGACTGTGCCTCTCATGGTTCGCCAAGTTCCTCGCGGAGCGCTTTGCCTGGCCTACCTGGATCCCTACAACCTGCAATACCTGTCCTTCCCGCTCATCGAGCAACTGAGCCGCTTGAAGTGCGTGGACTTCGCCGTGCACTTCAGCCTCATGGATCTGACACGCAATGTCGACATGGAACTTGATCCCAAGCGTGATCGGTTCGCTGAGGCCGCGCCCGATTGGCGCCTCAACATGCCGAACGGTTTGTCGAAAGCGAGCCTCAAGGACTGGTTCTTCGACTACTGGTGCGGGAAGATTCGTGGACTCGGCATGACGATCAGCGACGTGATGCCGCTGATCGAATCCGAAGGCCGAGCGATTTATCGCCTGGTCTTCTTCAGCAGGAATCCGTTCCCGGAACGGATCTGGAACGACGTCGCTAAGAGTCCCAACCTGTCGCTACCCTTCTGATCAATCGCCTGGACTGCTTCATGACCACTGTCAGCCGCATCGAATGGACCGAACGCACGTGGAATCCGACGGTCGGATGCACCAAGATCTCCCCCGGATGCAAGCACTGCTACGCCGAAGTGATGGCGCGGCGCCTGCAGGCCATGCGCGCACCGGGCTACGCCAACGGCTTCGAACTCACGCTGCTCCCCGATCGGCTCGAGGACCCTCTCGGTCGAAAGAAGCCGACGGTGTACTTCGTGAACTCGATGTCCGACCTCTTCCACGACGAGATCCCGGATGCGTTCATCACCCAGGTTTTCGACGTCATCGCCCGGACGCCGCAGCACACTTACCAGATCCTCACCAAGCGCGCCGACCGTCTGGCCGCCTTCTTCTCAACGCATCCGGTGCCGCGCAATGCGTGGATCGGCGTCTCCGTGGAGGATCGGAAATATGGTCTGCCGCGCATCGATCAACTCCGGAAGGTGCCGGCGTCGATTCGATTCCTTTCGGTTGAACCGCTGCTAGAGGACCTTGGTTCGATAGACCTGAGCGACATGCATTGGGTGATCGTCGGCGGCGAGTCGGGGCCGAAAGCCAGGCCGATGAAAAAGGCCTGGGCGCTGGCCGTGCAGCAACAATGCGAGGCTCAGGGGGTCGCCTTCTTCTTCAAACAATGGGGCGGTTGGGGCGCCGATGGGAAGCGGCGTGCCAAGTCGGCCAACGGTCGCGTGCTCGAAGGACGCACTTGGGACGAGATGCCCGCCACGGCGCCCTGAGATTCCGCAGGGACGAGGCGCTCGTCCTATTTCACCCGCTGCTTCTCCAGCTTGCGCGCCAGCGTGCGCCGGTGCATGCCCAGCCGCCGTGCGGTTTCCGAGATGTTGAAGTCCGTCGCCGCCAGCGTCTCGTGGATGTGCTCCCACTCCAGCGTCTTGATGGACGTGGTCGCGCGGTCGGTAACCTCGACCTCGGCATCGCCCTGTGCGCGCGAGAACGCGGCCTCGATGTCGTCGGTGTTCGCCGGCTTCGCGAGGTAGTGCCGCGCGCCCAGCTTGATCGCCTCCACCGCCGTCGCGATGCTCGCGTAGCCGGTCAGCACCACGATCACCATCTCCTGATCGTGCTCGTGCAGCGTCTGCACGCAGGCCAGCCCCGAGCCGCCGCCCGCCAGCTTCAGGTCGACGACCGCGTACTCCGGCGCCTCCTCCGGCCCGCGGTCGGTCAGCAGCTTCTGCACCTGCTCCACGCTCGTCGCGCGCAGCACCTGGTAGCCGCGACGTTCGAAGGAACGCGACAGCGTGCGCGCGAACGCATCGTCGTCCTCGACGATCAGCAGCAGGCGGTCGGTATCCGCGGCGAGGTCATCCGTGGTCATGGGCAGCATTGTCAGGCAGTCCCAGGGGCGCCAGTGCGGACAGGGGCATGCGGATCTCGACCTCCGCACCGCCGCCCTCCTCGGCCGTCCGGTTGCGCGCCTGCAGCTTCCCGCCCAGCGAGCGCACCACGTTCAGTGCGAGGAACAGCCCCAGCCCGCCGCCCGGCCGGCCCTTGCTCGATTGATACGGCTTGCCGAAGCGTTCCAGCATCTCCGGCAGGAAGCCGGCCCCGCGGTCGCTGACCCGCAGCACCAGCCCGCCGTCCTCGGCCAGCGCGCGCAGCGTCACCGGCCGGCCCGGCGCCGCCTCCAGCGCGTTGTCCAGCACGTTGTCGATCATCTGCTTGAGCCCGACGTCCGACACGATGCGCACCTTCGGCAGGTCGGCCGCCGGCAGGTACTCCAGGCCGTGATGCGGGCGCGTCGCGCGCCAGTGCTCGGTCAGATCGTCCAGGAAGACCTGCAGCGTGGTCACCATTGGCGCCTCGCCGCGCAGCTCGCCCGCCGACATCAGGATCCCGCTCACGATCGCCTTGCAGCGGCGCAGCTGGATCTGCATCTCCTCGATCTCCTCGCGCAGCTCCGGGTCGCCGGCGAACGGCGCCATCCGCGACCAGTCGCCCAGGATCACCGACAGCGTCGCCAGCGGCGTCCCGAGTTCGTGCGCGGCGCCCGAGGCCAGCAGGCCCATGCGGACGATGTGCTCCTCCTCGGCCGCGCGCTGGCGCAGGTCGGCCAGCCGCGCATCGCGTTGGCGCAGGTTGCGGCCGATGCGCTGGATGAAGATCACCAGCAGCGAGGCGTTGATCGCGAAGCAGATCAGCAGACCGCCGATGTAGTGCGTCGGCAGCGCCAGGCCTGCCATGTCCGGCACCAGCAGCGGCAGGTGCCACTGTGTCAGCGCGACAAAGCAGCCGCCCGTCACCGCCACCGTGAACCAGATGTAGCGCGAGGGCAGCAGCACCGCGCCCACCGCGATCTGCAGCAGGAACAGGAAGATGAAGGGATTGGTGACGCCGCCGCTGTAGTACAGCTGGCCGCTCAGCACCGCGATGTCCACGAGCAGGCCGGCGAAGAGCTCGGCGTTGCGCACGCTCGGCACCCAGCGCGTGCGCAGCCAGCAAGCCACGTTGAACAGCACCAGGATCGCCAGCAGCGTCAGCATCTCCGGCATCGGCAGCCGGATGTGCAGCGCGAAGTGCACCGACAGCACCGTGCCGAACTGCCCCGCCGCCGCCAGCCAGCGCAGCTGCACCAGCTGCTGCAGGTTGTTGCGGCCGGCCTGCAGCGCGCCCTCGCCCGAGGAGTCCGCGATCCCCAGCGTCCCCGCCGCGCCGTCCAGGTAGCGGCTGTCGTCGGGGTGGTCGTCGTCCGGATCGGGACGGCTCAGCGGCATGGTCGCAACCTCAGTCCTGCGCCGCGTCCGGGTGCGCGGCACGCCGACGCTCCGCGCGCCACAGCCAGAAGCCCACGCCGGCGAGCATCGCCGCCATCGCGAACCAGGTCAGCGCGTACTGCAGGTGGTGGTTGTTGAAGCGCACCACCGTGAGCCCGCCGCGCGGCCAGCGGGTCTGGTCGTCCGCCGCGGCGGCATCGACGAAGTACGGCGCCACCGGCCCCTCGACGACCTGCCTAGCCTTGGCGATGGCCTCGACGTCACGCGAATACCAGCGGTTCTGCGCCGGGTCGTTCTTCTGCAGCAGGCTGCCGCCGGGCTCGCTCAGGCGCAGCAGGCCGACGACGCGGTCCTCGCCCTGCGTCTCCGACGCCGTGCGCGACGCGCGGGTCTTGAACTCCGGCGTGACGAAGCCGCGGTTCACCAGCACCCAGTCGCCGCGTTCCGTGCGCAGCGGCGTCAGCACCCAGTAGCCGGTGCCCAGCTCGGTGCTCGCCCCCACCAGCGTCTCGCGCGAGTGGTCGAAGCTGCCGGTGAGCGCCACCTTGCGGTACTCGTCCCCCTCCTTCGTGATCGCGTCCCAGCGGTCCGCGCCGGGCGCGCGCTCGGGCGCGGCCGCCAGCCGCTTGTCCAGCCGCGCGATCAGGTCTTCCTTCCAGGCCAGCCGCTGCACCTGCCAGACACCGAGGAAGACGAAGAGCACAAACGAAAGGGCCGCGCCCAGCAGCAACGCCCAGAAGGCGATGCCGCGGCGCGGCCGCAGCGGTTCCGGTGGGAACTCGGTCATCAGGGCATGTTGCGCATGTCGTGGACCGGCATCATGTTGCTGTTCAGGTGGAACATCACCCAGATCGAGCCGGCCAGCATGATCACCACGACCGCGATCGTGAAGATCAGCGACAGCATGGACCAGCCTCCCTCGACCTTCGAGTTCATGTGCAGGAAATAGATCATGTGGACCACGATCTGCACGGCCGCGAAGCCCAGCAGCACGATGCCCATCGCCGCCGACGACGAGATCGACTTCGTCATCACCAGGAAGAAGGGGATCGCCGTCAGGATCAGCGACAGCAGGAAGCCGACCAGGTAGCCCTTGACGGTGGCGTGGTAGCCGACGTCATCGTGGTCGTCGTGGTCGTCGTGACCATGGCCGTGATCGTGCGAGTCGTGGTGGTGGTGATTGTGGTCGGCGCTCACGGCAACACTCCCATCAGGTAAACGAAGGTGAAGACACCGATCCAGATCACGTCCAGGAAGTGCCAGAACATCGACAGGCAGATCAGGCGACGCTTGTTCTCCTTGGTCAGGCCCAGCTTGGAGACCTGGACCATCAGCGTCACCAGCCAGATGCAGCCGAAGGTGACGTGCAGGCCGTGCGTGCCGACCAGCGTGAAGAACGAGGACAGGAACGCGCTGCGCTGCGGACCCGCGCCTTCATGGATCAGGTGCGCGAACTCATAGAGTTCCACCGCGAGGAAGCACAGGCCGAGCACGCCGGTGATGGCCAGCCAGACCAGCGTGCCCTGCTTCTTGTTGGCCAGCATCTTGATCATGGCGAAGCCATAGGTGATCGAAGACAGCAGCAGGAAACCGGTGTTCAGCGCCACCAGCGGCAGGTCGAAGAGGTCGGCGCCCGACGGGCCGGCCGCGTAGCTGCGGCCCAGCACCGCATACGTCGCGAACAGCACCGCGAAGATGAGGCAGTCGCTCATCAGGTAGATCCAGAACCCGAGCAGCGTGCCGTGCTGCGGGTGATGGTCGCCGTTGTCGTAGAACACCGGCGCGCCGGTGTTGTTCGTCAGGGTCGTTGCTTGCATGTTGGAGTTCGCTCGCTGCGGAATCAGGCCTGGGCGGCCAGCACCTTGGTGCGGGCTTCTTCCGTGCGGGCCACTTCATCCGCAGGGATGTAGTAGTCGCGCTTGTAGTTGAAGGTGTGGACGATCGCCGCGATCACGGTCACCGCGAAGGCGACACCCGCCACCAGCCACATGTGCCAGATCAGGGCGAAGCCGAACAGCGTCGACAGGCCGGCCAGGATCACGCCGGCGCCGGTGTTCTTGGGCATGTGGATCTCCTTGAAGCCGCCCACCGGACGCTGGTGGCCGCGGGTCTTCATGTCGTGCCACGCGTCATGGTCGTGGACCACCGGCGTGAACGCGAAGTTGTACTGCGGCGGCGGCGACGAGGTCGACCACTCCAGCGTGCGGCCCTGCCACGGATCGCCGTCGACGTCGCGCAGCTGGTCGCGCTTGAAGTAGCTCACCACCAGCTGGATCAGGAAGCTGCCGATGCCGGCCGCGATCAGCAGCGCGCCGAAGGCCGCGATCTGGAACCAGATCTGGAACGACGGTTCGTCGAAGTGGCTCATGCGGCGCGTCACGCCCATCAGGCCCAGGACGTACAGCGGCATGAAAGCGACGAAGAAGCCGATCTGCCAGAACCAGAACGAGCACTTGCCCCAGAACGGATCCAGCTTGTAGCCGAAGGCCTTGGGGAACCAGAACGAGATGCCCGCCAGCAGGCCGAACAGCACGCCGCCGATGATCACGTTGTGGAAGTGGGCGATCAGGAACAGCGAGTTGTGCAGCACGAAGTCGGCCGGCGGCACCGCCAGCAGCACGCCCGTCATGCCGCCGATCACGAAGGTGACCATGAAGCCCACGGTCCAGTACATCGGGACTTCGAACTTGATGCGGCCGCGGTACATCGTGAACAGCCAGTTGAAGATCTTCGCGCCCGTCGGGATCGAGATGATCATCGTCGTGATGCCGAAGAACGAGTTGACGCTGGCCCCCGATCCCATCGTGAAGAAGTGGTGCAGCCACACGAGGTAGGACAGGATGGTGATCACGACGGTCGCGTACACCATGGAGGCGTAGCCGAACAGCTTCTTCTGGCTGAAGGTGGAGACCACTTCAGAGAAGATGCCGAAGGCCGGCAGCACCAGGATGTAGACCTCGGGGTGGCCCCAGATCCAGATCAGGTTGATGTACATCATGGCGTTGCCGCCAAGATCGGTCGTGAAGAAGTTGGTGCCGACGTAACGGTCCAGCGACAGCAGCGCCAGGGCCGCGGTCAGGATCGGGAACGAGGCGACGATCAGGATGTTGGAGCACAGCGAGGTCCAGGTGAAGACCGGCATCTTCATCATGGTCATGCCCGGCGCGCGCATCTTGATGATGGTCGCGATCAGATTGATGCCCGAGAGCGTGGTGCCGACCCCCGCGACCTGCAGCGACCAGATGTAGTAGTCCACCCCCACGCCCGGACTGGCGAGCAGCCCCGACAGCGGCGGATAGGCCAGCCAGCCGGTGCGCGCGAATTCGCCGACGAACAGCGAGGCCATGCACAGCACGGCGCCGCCGGTGGTCATCCAGAAGCTGAAGTTGTTCAGGAACGGGAAGGCCACGTCGCGCGCGCCGATCTGCAGCGGCACGACGTAGTTCATGAAGCCCGTGATCAGCGGCATCGCCACGAAGAAGATCATGATCACGCCGTGGGCGGTGAAGACCTGGTCGTAGTGGTGCGGGGGCAGGAAGCCCAGCTGGTCGCCGAAGGCGATGGCCTGCTGCGCGCGCATCATGAGCGCGTCGGCGAAGCCGCGCAGCAGCATGACCAGGCCCAGCACGATGTACATGATGCCGATCTTCTTGTGGTCGATGCTGGTCACCCAGTCGCGCCAGAAGGGGCCCCACAGCCTGAACTTGGTCATCAGCACGAGCAGCGCGAGGCCGCCCAGGGCGACCATCGCGAAGGTGCCGATCAGGATCGGCTCGTGCAGCGGGAGGGCCTCGAGGCTGAGGCGCCCGAAGATGAGCTTTTGAGCGTCAATCATCTTGGATCTCTGTTGTGCTTGCGGTCCCGGCGCTGCGGCTCACAGCGGACGCACCGGGAATGCCGATCAGTTACGGGTGGCCGAGGCCTGCCATTGCGAGGCGTACTGCCCCGCGTTGTCAGGCGTGCACAGCGCGGCCACGAAGATCCGCTTCTGCTCGTTGCTCCAGGGCTTGCTGGCCAGGCCGTCGATGGCGCCCTTGCCGCCGCCGCCGGCCGCGTCGATGGCCATCATCTGGCCCATGCACATCTTGGAGCCGTCGACGCAGCGATTGACGACCGCGTCGAACAGGCCCGGGGCGATGCTGGAGAAGCGGCGCACCGGCTGACGCTCGGACGGCTTCTCGAGATCGAGGTACAGCTCCTTGGTCAGCGCGACGCCGTCGGCCTTGTTGCGCTCGACCCAGGCGGCGAACTCGTCGTTCGACAGGCCGTGGAACTTGAAGCGCATGTGCGAGAAGCCGTCGCCGCTGAAGTTCGCGGAGAAGCCGTCATACACGCCGGGCTTGTTGATGACCGCGTGGAGCTGGCTCTGCATGCCGGGCATCGCGTAGATCATGCCGGCCATGGCGGGCACGTAGAACGCGTTCATCACGGTCGAGGAGCTGATCTTGAAGTGGATCGGGCGATCCACCGGCGCGACCAGTTCGTTGACGGTCGCCACGCCCTGTTCCGGATAGATGAACAGCCACTTCCAGTCCAGCGCCACGACCTCGACGTTCAGCGGTTCGACGCCGGCGGGGATCGCGCGCTGCGCGTCCAGACGTTCGAGCGGGCGGAACGGGTCCAGCTTGTGCGTGCTGATCCAGGTCATCGCGCCCAGCGCGATGATGATCAGCAGCGGCGCGCCCCAGATGATCAGTTCCAGCCGGGTGGAGTGGTCCCACTCCGGCGAGTAGGTCGCCTGGGTGTTGGACGCCCGGTACCGGAACGCGAAGACCAGCGTGAGGATGATCACCGGGACGATGATCAGCATCATCAGCAGCGTCGAGGCGACGATGAGCTGCGCCTGCTGGTTCGCGATGTCGCCCGAAGGTTTCATCACGACCAGGTTGTTGCAGGCGGCGAGGGGCAGCGCCAGCGCCAGCAGCCCGAGACGGGCCAATGGGCGCACAGCGCGTGCGAGACTTGTCTTCAGTGATGCTTTGAGGTACATGGGACTTCAGCAGACCTTCTGGCGTTGTTCACTCGGGCCCCTCGCCGCACATGACGGAGTTCATGGCGGCATCCATGGCGGGATTCCCGACTTCAGACACCCAGTGGGGTTTCTTCCGAAGGGAAAGCGATCAGGGGGAAAACGACACTTGTCGACCGTGGCACGCCGGGCGCAGATTTTGCCCGATTGACTCAAGCTAACTATTGGACATTTTGTCCCAGGCAGGAGACGTATGAACAGCAGCACCCTTCCAACAGCCGGGCAACACCTGGCGACCGTGGGCCAGCCGCTGCCGCGAGGCACGGGGGTCGCGACGAAAGAGGAACAGGATGCGGTCGCCCCCGGCGACATCGCGGTCGGCGTGGTCATCGGGCGGGCGTCCGAGTACTTCGACTTCTTCGTCTACGGCATCGCCTCGGTCCTGGTGTTCCCCTCGATCTTCTTCCCGCACATGGAGCGGCTGGAAGGGACGCTGTACGCTTTCGCGCTGCTGGCGCTGGCCTTCGTGGTCCGGCCCATCGGCACACTGGTCGGGATGGAGATCCAGCGGCGCTTCGGCCGCAGCGTGAAGCTGACGGTGGCGCTGTTCCTGCTGGGGGTATCGACCTGCACGATCGCCGTGCTGCCCGGATTCAACACCTGGGGCGGCGCCGCCATCGGCCTGCTGGCGCTGTGCCGGATCGGTCAAGGCCTGGCCCTGGGCGGCTCCTGGGACGGTCTGCCCTCGCTGCTGGCGCTGAACGCGCCCCCCGGCCGCCGCGGCTGGTACGCGATGCTGGGGCAGCTCGGCGCGCCCATCGGCTTCCTGATCGCCGCGGCGCTCTACGCCTATCTGTGGAGCAGCCTGGCGACCATCGACTTCCTGAGCTGGGGCTGGCGTTTCCCGTTCTTCGCCGCCTTCGCGATCAACGTGGTGGCGCTGTTCGCCCGCCTGCGCCTGGTCGTGACGCACGAGTACGAGAAGAACCTCGAGGAGCATGAGCTCGACCCCTGCGACGTCGACGAGCTGTTCGAAAAGCAGGGGACCACCTTGTTCATCGGCGCGTTCGCGGCACTGGCTAGCTACGCGCTGTTCCACATCGTCACGGTGTTCCCGCTGTCGTGGGTGATGCTGTACGGCGACCAGAACGTCACCCAGTTCCTGATCGTCCAGATCATCGGCGCCCTGCTGGCGGCGGGGGCGATGCCCATCTCCGGGCTGATCGCCGACCGCATCGGCCGCCGCAGCACGCTGGGCATGCTGGCGACGACGATCGGGATCTTCAGCCTGTTCGCCCCCATCCTGCTGGACAGCGGCGCCATGGGCCAGAACATCTTCATCCTGGTCGGCTTCGTGCTGCTGGGGCTGTCGTACGGTCAGTCGTCGGGCGCGGTGACATCCAACTTCCTGCCCCACTTCCGCTACACGGGCGCGGCCCTGACGTCGGACCTGGCCTGGATCATCGGCGCCGCCTTCGCCCCGCTGGTGGCGTTGGGGTTGTCGGCCAAGTTCGGGCTGTGGGCGGTCACCGCCTACCTGCTCTCGGGCGCGATCGTGACCCTGGTGGCGTTGCGGACCAACCGCATGCTGACCATGAAGGACAAGGACTGACGCTCGAAATCGCGACACGGGCTTGACAGCCCGCGACGCGAAAAAGCAACGGCCGATCGACAGATCGGCCGTTTTCTTTTGCTCGGCCCCGCCGCGGGACGCGACCGGAGACCGGGCGCACCACGCCGCCGCAAGGCGGCGTGCCGGGCTGCCCAACCGGAATGCCCCTACTGAATTAGATAGCAAGCTACCTAATTAGAATGCGGGGCATGACGACCTCGAACCCCAAGTCGCCGCGCGCCCTGACGCGCACCGCCCGCGAAACGGCGTTGATGTCCGTCGGCGTGACGCTGCCGGTGCTGGAACGCGCCTACCGCGCGAAGGCCAACCTCGCCATCGCGCACGTGGGCCTGTCGCAGGCGCTGGCCTGGCCCCTGGTAATGATCGGCCGTCAGGGCGACGGGCTGCGGCAGGGCGAACTGGCCACGCTGCTGGGCATCGAGGGGCCGTCGCTGACGCGTTCGCTGGACCAACTGCTCGGCGGCGGCTTCATCGAACGCCACGAGGATCCCGACGACCGCCGCGCGAAGACGCTGCACCTGACCGCCCTGGGCGCGGACGCCTGCGAACAGATCGAGGACACGCTGCGCGACCTGCGCAACGAGCTCTACGACGGCATCCCCGACGCCGACATCGAAGCCGCGCTGCGCGTCTTCGCCACGCTGGCCGAACGCGTCGGCGCGCCGAAGGCGATCGTGCCGCCGCGGCGCAAATGAGGCGACCTCAAGTCGTTCACCGGCCATGAAGTTCCCTGCCCTCTCCTTCCCTTCGCTGCGCAGGCCGTCGATGCGGCTACCGAAGCTGCCGGCGGTGCTGCGCCCCGGCTTCACGGGCGCCGAATGGCTCTTCTCGTTCAAGGCCTTCGCCGCGGCGATGCTGGCGGTGTTCCTCGCCAGCTGGGCCGGTCAGCCGCGGCCGTTCTGGGCGCTGATGACGGCCTACGTCGTCGCGAATCCGATGGCGGGCGCGGTGCGCTCCAAGGGCCTGTTCCGGTTCATCGGCACGCTCGTCGGCGGCGCGGCGGCGGTGATCCTGGTGCCGCGCTTCGCCAACGCACCGGAGCTGCTGAGCCTGGCGCTCGCGCTGTGGGTGGCGGGCTGCCTGTGCCTGTCGCTGCGCGACCGCACGCCGCGCGCCTATGCCTTCATGCTGGCCGGCTACACCGCCGCGCTGATCGGCTTCCCGTCGGTGGACACGCCGCTGGCGATCTTCGACACCGCCGTGGCGCGCCTTGAGGAGATCGGCCTGGGCGTGCTCGCGGCGACGCTGGTCCACAGCGTCGTGCTGCCCAAGAGCCTGTCGGCCTCGGTCCTCGGACTGCTGGACCGCACGCTCGGCGACACGCGCGCCTGGCTGACCGACATCGCCGGTCGCCGCGACGGCGGCGCGGATCGTCGGCGCGTGGCCGCGGACATCACGCAGCTGCGGCTGCTGTCCATCCACATCCCCTTCGACACCAGCCACCTGCGCTGGACCGCCGATGCTGTGCATGCGATGCAGGACGGCGTGGCCGCGCTGACGCCGCTGCTGGCGGGCGTGGAAGACCGACTCCAGGCGCTGGAGGCCCACGCTGCTGGCAACGATCGCAACAGCGGTAACGGCAAGGGGAGCGACAGCGCCGGCGATGCCCTGCCCGACGACGTGCGCGCGATGCTCGACGCCATCGGCCCGTGGCTCGCGCTGCCGGCCGCCGAGGCCGAAGCGCAGTCGCCCGTCCTGCGCGGGCAACTGGCCGCGCTGACCGGCGAGGCGGCGCGCGAGCGCCTCGCCGATGATCCCTTGGCGCGCCTGCTGCGTGTCGCGCTGGCGGAGCGGCTCGGCGCGCTGCTCGACGGCTGGCTGCATTGCATGCAGCTGCGCGCCGACATCGACCGCGGCCTCGCGGGCGAAGCCATGCGCTCGCGACCGGCGCCGGCGCTGAGCGGGCCCAAGCTCCACCGCGACATGGGCATGGCGCTGTGGTCCGGCGCGGCCGCGCTGATCGCGATCCTCGTCTGCTGCGCGTTCTGGATCCTCACGGGCTGGCCGATGGGTTCCGCGGCCGCGATGATGGCGGCCATCTTCTGCTGCTTCTTCGCGGCGATGGACGACCCGGTGCCGGCCATCAACGGCTTCCTGCACTGGACCCTGCTGTCCATGCCCTTCGGCGCGCTCTACGTGCTGGTGCTGCTGCCGCTGGTGCAGGACATGTGGACGCTGATGGCCGTCTGCGCGCCGATGTTCCTGATCGTCGGCGCTTATGTCGGCCGGCCGTCGACCTTCGGCGCCGCCCTGCCCTTCCTGTTCGGCGTCATCGGCACGCTGGCGATGCACGACACCGCGCAGGCCGACCTGACCAGCTTCCTGAATTCGATGTCGGGGCAACTGGCCGGCGTGTTCGTCGCGGCGCGCGTCACGCGGCTGATGCGCTCCGTCGGCGCCGACTGGAGCGCCCGCCGCATCCAGCGCACGACCTGGCGCGAGCTCGACGAACTCGCGCGCCTGCCGCGCTCTGCCGGCCGCGCGCAGGCCTACCTGCTGCGCATGCTGGACCGCATCTCGCTGCTGGCGCCGCGCGTCGCGCAGTCGGGCGGCTCGGTGCCCGGCGTGCCGACCGACGACGCGCTGCATGACCTGCGCGTGGGCGCGGATCTCGTGGCGCTTCAGGGAGTTCGCGGCCGTTTGGCGAGCGAAGCGACGCTGCCGCTCCAACCCCTGCTGGTCGCTATCGGCGACTGGCAACGCGCGCGCATCGCCGGTCGTCCCGACATGATCGCTTCACCGCCCGCCGCGCTCCTGGAACGACTGGACACGGCACTTGCACGCCTGATCGAGGTCTACCCGGCCACGCGCCCGCTGCCGCCCGAGGTGATCCCCGCTGCCAGCGCGTTGATGGGCCTGCGACGCAACCTGTTCCCGCAGGCGCCGGTGCCGCGCCTGCCGATCCGTGAGACCGACCCGATCGCCCTGGACAAGGAGGACCCGGCATGACCGGCGCAGTGGATTTCTTCGGGCTCTACCTGCCCTGGCTGATGCCGCTCGCGGGGCTGGCGCTGCTGGCGCTGTCCGCCGTCCGGCGCGTGCTCGCGTGGACCGGCGCCTACCGCTGGATCTGGCATCCGGCGCTGTTCGATCTGGCGCTCTACGTAGTGCTGCTGTGGGGCCTGAGCGCGGCCTCGCTTTTCTGGATCCGATGACATGAAGCTCTCCTCTTTCCCCCTTCGCCGGGCGATCTCCATCGCCGTCACCCTGGCCGCCGTCGGCGGCGCCCTGTGGGCCGCGGGCAAGCTCTGGGATCGCTACGAGCTCCAGCCCTGGACGCGCGACGGCCGCGTGCGCGCCAACGTCGTGCAGGTCGCGCCGGACGTCTCCGGTCTGGTGACCGCCGTGCCGGTGCAGGACAACCAGGCGGTCGCCGCCGGTGCGTTGCTGTTCGAGGTCGACCGCGCGCGTTACGAGCTCGCGCTGCGGCAATCGCAGGCGCAGCTGTCGGCGCAGAAGGTCGCGCTGGCGCAGGCCCTGCGCGAAGCGGATCGCAACAAGGGACTCGGCGCGCTGGTCTCGCAGGAAGCGAGCGAGCAGACCCGCAGCCGCGCCGAGCAGGCGCGCGCCGCCGTCGCCCAGGCCGAGGTGGCGGTCGACAGCGCGAAGCTCAACCTGGCGCGCGCCGAGATCCGCGCGCCCTCCGCCGGCACGATCACCAACTTCGATCTGCGCCAGGGCGCCTACGCGACCGCGGGGCATCCGGTGCTCGCGCTGGTGGACGCGGGCTCGCTCTACGTCGAGGGCTACTTCGAGGAAACCAAGCTCCCCCGCATCCACGTCGGCGACGCCGTCGAGGTCAAGCCGATGGGCGCGAGCCGGGCGCTCACCGGTCGGGTGGAGAGCCTCTCCGCCGGCATCGCCGACCGCGACCGCAGCACCAGCGCCAACCTGCTGCCGAGCGTGAATCCGACCTTCAACTGGGTGCGGCTGCCGCAGCGCGTGCCGGTGCGGGTGAAGCTCGACCCGCTGCCGGCGGGCGAGCGGCTCGTCGCGGGGCAGACGGTCACCGTGCAGGTGATCGCCGGATCGGCGGCCACTGCGACCACCGCGACTGCCGCGAGCTCGGCCGCGATGAAGACGGAGACCCAGTCGTGAAGAGCGCGATGAAGCCCCTGTTGGCGGTGATCGCGGCGGCCACGCTGGCCGCCTGCTCCACGACGCCCAAAGGTCCGGATTACCAGGTACCGGTCGAGGCCGTCGTGCTGAAGCCGCGCGCGTCTGCGCCCTGGCTTGAGCAGCAGCGCGCCGCAGCGTCTGCGCAGACTGCCGGCACATCGCCGCCCTTCGACGCCACGCCGCTGCCCGCGCATTGGTGGCGCCTGTTCAACGATCCCAAGCTGGACGGACTGATCGAGCAGGCGCTCGCGCACAACACCGACCTGCGCCAGGCCGTCGCGAACCTCGAACGCGTCCAGGCCCTGGCGTCAGAAATCGCCGGCGGCGAGAAGCCGACGGTCAGCGTCAACGGCGGGCCGAGCTACGGACATCCGTCGGGTCTGTCGATGCTGAAGAAGGACGACGTGCCGCCGGACACCTACCGCTACAGCGCGGGCGTGGGCCTGTCGTACCAGCTCGACCTGTTCGGCCAGATCCGCCGGGCGATCGAGTCCTCGCACGCGAGCACCGAGGCCGCGGCGGCCGCGCTCGATCTCGTGAAGGTGAACGTGGCGGCGGGCACGGCGCGCGCGTATGCGGAAGCCTGCGCGACGGGTCAGCGGCTGACGTCCGCGCAGCACTCGGTCGATCTGCAGCGCGAGGCCATCGATGTCACCGAGCGCCTGCAACACGCTGGCCGCGTCGGCGAGATCGACGCGGCGCGCGCCCGCAGCCAGCTTCAGCAGTTGCGCGCGGCGCTGCCGCCGCTGGTGGCGCAGCGGCAGTCGGCGCTGTATCGACTCGCGACGCTGACCGGCGAGCTGCCGGAGGACTTCCCGCGCGATCTGGCCGAGTGCCACGTCGCGCCGCAGGTCACTGGCACCATCCCGGTCGGCGACGGCGCGGCGCTGCTGCGCCGCCGCCCCGACATCCGGCAGGCCGAGCGCGAGTTGCACGCCGCGACTGCGCGGATCGGCGTCGCCATCGCGGATCGGTATCCGAAGATCAGCCTGGGCCTGTCGGCCGGCTCGGCGGGCACGCTCGCGGGCTTCGGCAAGAGCGACACGCTGAGCTGGAGCCTGGGGCCGCTGATCTCGTGGACCTTGCCGAACAACGGCGTCGCCGACGCGCGGATCGCGCAGGCCGAAGCCGGCACGCGGCAGGCCGCGGCGCGCTTCGACGGAACCGTGCTGAACGCGCTGCGCGAGACCGAGACGGCCCTCAACCAGTACGCGCGGGAGCTGGATCGCCGCGCGGCGCTGCAGGCCTCGCGCGACGAGGCCGCGATCGTCGCCGGGCAGGCGCGAAGGCTGTATCAGGGCGGCAAGGTCGCCTATCTGGACGCGCTCGATGCCGAACGCGCGCTCGCCGCGAACGACGCCGCGCTGGCCGCTTCCGAAGCCACGCTGATCGACGAGCAGGTGCAGCTGTTCCTTGCGCTGGGCGGCGGTTGGGAATCGTCCGAACAACAGGCCAATGCCGCGGCGCACGCCGCGCGCTGACGAAAAAAAAGGCGGTCCTTCGCGGGACCGCCTTTCTCTGACTTCGTCGGCTGCTGGCCCTCACCCCTGCCCTCTCCCGCAAGCGGGAGAGGGAGCAAGAGCGCGCCAGTTCCTCCTCCTGGCCGCTCCTCAGCGGCCGTGTTCCTGCATCACGGATAGCTGACGGTCAGCTTGTAGTTCGAGGTCGTGCTCGACCCTGCGTACGACATCACCTTGATGTAGACCGTCTGCGCGGTCGCGCCGTTCTGATAGGTCAGCGACTCGCTGCTGCCGACGGCTTCCGACCGGGCCAGGCCGGCGCCGGTGGACTTCACCACATACAGGTCGTAGTCGATGCTGGACTCGGTGGGGCCGGCCATGTCGACGCGCAGGCGCTGGTTCGCGGCCAGTGCGACCTTGTAGTAATCGACGTCGTTGGCCGTGCTGATGAAGCCGGTCAGCTGGTTGCGGGAGCCGACGGCGTTGGCGGTCGAGATCGCGTTGTTCGGCTCGACCTCATCGGCCGTGTCGACCACGTTGGTCACGGTGAAGCTGACCGGCGCCGACGTCGTCGTGTTGCCGGCCGCGTCGTAGGCCTTGGCGACCAGGCTGTGCGTGCCGTTGGCCAGTTGCGCCGAGTTGACCGCGATCGAGTACGGCGCGGTCGTGTCGATGTCGCGCAGCGCGCCGTCCAGCCAGAACTCGACCTGCGTCACGCCGACGTTGTCGCTGGCGGTGGCGGAGAACGTGATCGTGCCGGTCGTGCCGTTCACCGCGGCCGTCACCGACGGCGGCGTGGTGTCGCCGCCGCTGACGCCCTGGTTGACCCAGATCGGCGCGGACCACAGCACCTTGCCGTCGTCCTGCGTGACCTTGGCGTAGTAGAAGTGCTTGCCGTTGGCCGGCGTGACGGTGGCGGTCGGGTTGCTGGTCAGCAGCGTGACCGTGCCATTGCGACCCGGGACGCCTTCCCAGATCTCGGTCTGCACCACCGTGCGGCCGTTCGGGTTGTAGAACCCGACGTTGAGCGACAGCGCGCCGGCGTTGTCGAAGCGCTCGCCCATGATCTTGCCGTTGGCGCTGAAGATCAGCTGCGAGTTCTTGTCCAGCGTCGCGAAGACGCGGCGCGCCTTGAGCGCGTCGACCAGCGCGGCCTTGCTCAGCGGCGTGCCCGTCGGGATCAGCACCGCGGTGCGGTTGGTGTAGGACTTGCCCCAGTTGGCGCAGTGGTTGTCCTGGTTGGTCGCCGGCGCGACGTGGAAGCCGCGCTCCAGCAGCTTCTTCCACGAGCCCTCGTACGAACTGCGCGAGGTCTCGCTCTCCGTCGTGTTGGACGAGAACGCGGAGGTGTTCATCACCTCGGACATCACCATCACCTCGTCGCCGTCGGCGCTGTAGGCCATGTCGGTGCCGTTGATGATGAACTGGCCGCTCGAGTCCGGATGGTTGAACTGGCCGATCAGGCCCTGGGCGCGCATCACCGAGTACAGCGTCGCGTAGTCGCTCTTGGCGATGAAGCGGTCGCCGAAGAGTTCGTTCTGCTGGTTGTACTCCCACGAGAACAGCTCGTTGCTGTTGAAGATGTTCAGGTGGCCACCGTTGCTGATGACACCCCACTCCATGCCGTACATGGCGAGGAAGCCGGCGTTGGCCGCGCTGTAGTCGGCCGCGATCTGCAGGCCGCGCTGATAGCGCGCCTTGGCCGCCGTGGCGCTGCCGCTGGCGTTGGTGCTGGACGAGCCGTCGTAGTAGTGGTTGTGGTCGGTGTTGGCGAAGATGTCCAGGCCCGCGTTCTTCGCATACGGGAAGGCGGCATCCGGGCCGAAGGCGCCGGTCTGCGCCGGCTGCGACGAGCTGCAGCTGCCGATCGCGCCGCCGCCGTCGGAGTCGTTGGTCTGGCCGTGGAAGCTGCCGTAGTAAACGGTGTAGGGCCAGGCGCCCGCGCCCACCGCCGCCGACTGCGCGCGCACGCGCTGGTCGGCTTCGCCCGAGGCGCCCGCGGCCAGCGGACGCAGCGTGCCCATCGCGATCTTGGCCGGCTTGCCGAGGGCGAAGTTCCAGCTCTGCTCGACGGCGTGGCCGCCTTCGCCAGCCTGCTGGGCGGCGAGGAGTTCAGCGAACTGCGCGTCGGCGCCGGAGGTCTTGAGCTCGGTCTCCGCCTTGGCGCTGAGCGCCGTCAGCGTCGCGGTGTAGATGCCGTCCGGCAGGCTCGCGTTGCCGCGGCCGGCCCAGTTCAGCGCAACGCTCTTGACGTCGCCGGCGTACTTCTCGACGCCGGTCCAGTGCTTGATCACGGCGCCGGTGGGCGAGCGCAGCTCGACGCGGTAGGCCAGCAGCGTGCCGGCGGGCGCGCCAACGTAGTCGAGGTGGACAGCGAAGTCGCGCGCACCGGTGGCTTCGGCGCCGGTGAAGGGCACGTCGAGCGCGGCGTCGAACTCGTGGTGGTCCGGGTACTTGGCTGCGGGATCGGCGACCAGGGCGCTGGCGCGGTCGTCAGGCGTGGCGGCCTGTTGTTGCGTCTGCGACTTCTCGCCGTTGAGGCCGCCGCCGCAGGCGGTCAGCACGACGGCCACGGCCGCGAAGGTGGTGACGCGCAGCACGGCGCGGCCGGACAGCAGCAGGGAGGGAGGGATTCGGCTCATGAGAACCTCGCTGGGCGCGGCGGGCGCGCCGTTGGATCGGAAGGAATCGGGGGCGGCAGGCGCCGCGTTGGGCGCCTGGGAGACCCGATGCTCGAACGTGGGGGATCGGTCGGCGGTCGATCGGCGATCGTTGGCGATCAGGCCTGACGCTGACGGCGGCGCAGGACCAGGGCCATCGCGCCGAGGCCCGCCAGCATCAGCGCGTAGGTCTCGGGTTCCGGCACGGCGGCGGCGATGATCTCGGTGCCCGAGAGGGTGACCATGTCGTAGCGGATGGTGCCGGCCGAGCCGTAGTTGCTGCTGCTGCCGGTGGCCAGGTAGCTGCTGGTGCCGGGCGCGAACATGCTGACCAGCTGGAAGGCGAAGTCGGCGTTGTTGGCGACACCCACGATCGACGAGAAGTCGAAGCTCAGGCCCTTGACGAAGGTGCTGTCGGTGGCCATCTTGAAGGTGGTGGCCTGGGTCCAGTTCTCGCCGTCGATCGTGTAGAGCAGCGTGGTCCAGGCGGAGGCCGTGGCGCTGTTGCGCTGATCGAAGCTCAGGACGAGGTTTTCGTAGGCGGTCGTGTCCACGCCGTACTGGACGCCGCGGGTCATGTTGCCGGTGCCTTGGGCGCCGTAGTTGGCGGTGTTCAGGGCCTGCCCGGACGCGGGGTCGGACGAACCGGTCTGGCTGACGAAGGTGGTGGTCACGCCGCCGAGGGTGGTGAACGACGCGCCGTTCATGCTGAACGACTGCTTGGTGCTGCCCTTGTTGTAGTCCCACTGGGCGACGGTGTCGGCGTGGGCGTTCAGGCCGCCGAGGGCCAGGAAGGCGCCGAGCGCCAGGACGAGCGGTTGGAATTTCATGGTGGTGGCTCCGTGAGGGATGACGCTGTCAAATTGTTTGCGCAAACGTTTTCGGGAAAAATTTGTCAGCAAATGTGTGAAGAACTGCGCTTGACTTGCATCGAAAAGTGAACGGGCGGAGCGTAGGTTCGCTTCGTGACAAGCAGGTTGCGGGGAAGCCCGGAGACGGGAATGCCTCACCCCGCGTTTGAGGGGGGCGGTTGCACGAAGGGGGTGCGGGTTTGAAGCGGTCACGCCGCGTCGGGTGCATCCCGCACCGACGTGGCACATCGTTCGTGCGAGGCGTCAGGTCGCCTTGACGGAGAGGGTTGCGTAGGACACGGCCCGCTTCACAAGACTCCTCCGTCCGACGGCACGCGCAGGTACTCCCCCGAATACTGTCCCCACCGCCACCCGAAAGACCGCCGATGACCGTGATCCGCAAGGGCCAGCAGCCTGCGGAGCTGACCCGCGAGCAGTTCCACGAGCGCTTCATGCGCCGCTTCCAGGACCCCGCCTACCGCGCGGAGCACGAGGCCATCGCCCGCCTGGAAACCATCGCCTTCGAGGCGATGAAGGAAGGCCGAAAGGCGCCGATCACCCGTCCGGCGGGCAACGGGTTCAAGGATCCGTCCTACGAAACCGCCGTCGAATGGCTGGACACGCATCAACGGCTCAAGAGGGCCCAGCAGCGCTGGAGCGATCCCGCCACCCGCTCACGCGTGCTGCTGGTCTGCGGCAGCGACCGCAACGACGGCACCTGCCCCGGCGAGATGTCCAAGACCTGGCGCCTGACGCAGATCGCCAAGGAACAGCTCACCCGCCATGACGTGATCGTCGACGTGCTCGACCTGAGCCTGATCACCTCGGAATACGGTCGCCAGATCCATCCCTGCAAGGGCTGCGTGTCGACCGCGATGCCGCTCTGCCATTGGCCCTGCAGCTGCTATCCGAACCATGCGCTCGACCAGTCCAGCGACTGGATGAACGAGATCTACGAGCGCTGGGTCTCGGCGCACGGCGTGATCCTGCTGACCCCCACCTACTGGTACCAGTCGCCGAGCGCGCTGAAGCTCATGATCGACCGGCTCGTCTGCGCCGACGGCGGCAACCCGGATCCGACCTCCACCCACGGCAAGAAGGCCGAGGAAGCCAAGGCCATCGAGGAGAAGGGCTGGGACTATCCCAAGCACCTCGAAGGTCGCACCTACGGCCTGGTGGTGCACGGCGACGTCGCCGGCGTGGAAGCGCAGCGCCGCAACCTCGGCGACTGGCTGGATTGGATGGGGCTGATCGATGCGGGCAATCTCTCGCAGCTCGACCGCTACATCGGCTACTTCGAGCCCTACTTCAACAGCCACGAGGCGCTTGACCGCGACGAGGCCGTGCAGAACGAAGTACGCCAGGTCGCCGACCTCGTCGGCGACGCGGTCAAGCAGTTGCGGGAGGGAAACCTGCCCCCTTCCAATCGCAAGGCCGTGCGCCCGAAATGACGGCGGCCTCGCCATTCCGTTCGACCTCCCCTCGATTCATCGATTCCACATCGACTCAAGGAGCACTCCGATGGCCCATTCCCCTTCCCGTTCCTCGCAGCAGCTGCCGACACTGCCGCCCGATACGCCGCCGTTCCCGACCTCCGATGCCGACATCGACGCCGATGATCTCGACAGCGTCTACGGCCAGCTCGTGAAGGGCGTCGGCCATGAGTTCGTCACGGAAGGCAACGTCGACGAGCTCGCGCGCCGCGCCGAAAAGGACGGGCATCCGATCCTGGCCACCGAACTGAAGGAGTGGAAGGCGCCCTGCTGACGCCTCCGCTTCCCTCCGCGCCGCCCGCCTCCCCGCGAGGGGGGCGCCAGAACGCAGCAAGGGCCCGCGAAGGGCCCTTGTCCATTTGGATCCGGTAAGAAGCTGGAAGATGTCAGCTCAGCACTTGATGCCGGCGTGCAGCGCCACGACGCCGCCGGTCAGGTTGTGCACGTCCACATGGCCGAACCCCGCCGTCTTCATCATGGCCTTGAGCTCGGCCTGCGGCGGGTGCATGCGGATGGACTCGGCCAGATAGCGGTAGCTGTCCGCGTCGCCGGCGATCAACGACCCGATGCGCGGCAGCACCTTGAAGGAGTACCAGTCGTAGGGCTTGCGCAGCGGCTCGGCGACCTGCGAGAACTCCAGCACCAGCAGCCGGCCGCCCGGGCGCAGCACGCGGTTCATCTCGGCCAGCGCCTGGTCCTTGTGCGTCATGTTGCGCAGGCCGAAGGCCACGCACACCAGGTCGAAGGAGCCGTCCTTGTAGGGCAGCGCCTCGGCGTCGCAGAGGTTGGTCGGCAGGACCATGCCCTCGTCGATCAGCCGCTCGCGGCCGGTGCGCAACATCGCCTCGTTGATGTCGGTGTGCACGACCATGCCGCGCTCGCCGACCTTCTTCGCGAACAGCCGCGCCATGTCGCCGGTGCCGCCGGCGATGTCCAGCACGCGGTCGCCCGGCTTGAGGTTGGCCACGGCCAGCGTGTACAGCTTCCAGGCGCGGTGCATCCCCATCGACATCAGGTCGTTCATGACGTCGTAGCGCGACGCGACCGAATCGAACACGCCGCGCACGCGCTTGGCCTTGGCGGTTTCGTCGACGGATTCGAAGCCGAAGTGGGTGGAGCTCATGGGGGGGTCCTGCTGAATGGGGGAACGTCGGGGGCGATGTCCGAGCGAGGGCGATTCAATGGCTGCCGCAGCTGCCGCCGCCGTGCGCGTGGCCGCCCGCGGTCTTCGTCGACATGGGCGCGTCGCGGTCCAGGCCCGCGGCGGCGAGCCTCGCTTCGTAATCGCGCATCAGCGCGTCCTGGTCCCGGCCCAGCTCGTACAGATAGGCCCAGGTGAACAGGCCGCTCTCGTGACCGTCGGAGAAGGTCGGCTTCAGCGCATAGTGGCCGACCTGCTCGACCGCCACGACGGTCACGTCGCGCTTGCCGGTCTGCAGCGTCTCCTGGCCGGGGCCGTGGCCCTGCACCTCCGCCGACGGGCTGCGCACGCGCATCAGCTCGAACGGGATGCGGAACCGCGCGCCGTCGGTGAAGGCGAGCTCCAGCACCTTGGACTGCTGGTGCACGACGATGTCGGTGGGGAGCGGCGAATTGGGGGCGAGACCGGCCATGAAACCGCGCGAGGAACGCGTTGGGAAAACGAGGGAGCAGTGTAGCGGTCCGCTCCGGGCGACGAGGCCCGCCGCGCTTTCGCCGGGGCGAGCAAAAAAAATCCCGCCAGCTTTCACTGGCGGGATTCAACGGGAGCCCCGTTCGGGCCCGAGGCACCCGGCTTACCAAACGAGGAGAGTGGCAAGTCCTTCCGGTCGCATCACCAGCCCAGGTTCAGCGTGTACGTACCGCTGCCGCCGGAGTAGTAAAGCGCCCGCACGTACACGACGATCGACGACGATCCGGTGTTCTTGTACGTGAAGCTGTCGACGGCGCCGGCGCCGTTCTCGCTGGCCTTCAGCTGCGTGCCGCTGCTGTTCTGCAGGTACAGGTCGAAGTCCTTGCCCGCCGCCGGCGTCAAGGTCGCGCTCAGCGTCTTGCCCGCGGGCAGCGTGATCTTGAAGTAGTCGTTGGTGTCGGACGAGGACAGGTTGCCCGCCACCTGGACCGGCGCAGCGATCGTCTGCGGCGCCGTGCGGCTGTTGTTGGGCTCGACTTCCGGAATCGTGCCGCCGCCACCGCCGCCGCCCTTGATCGCCGTGATCGCGGCGTTGGCATCCAGGATCCCGGAGCCGCACTGGCTGCAAGTGCCGGGGAAGGCCCGGGCGCTGCTCTTGAGGGCGGCGGTGATCTCGTCCGGCGTGGCCGTCGGCTTGGCGCTGTACATCAGCGCCGCGACGCCCGCCACATGCGGCGTGGCCATCGACGTCCCCTGGTAATAGGCGTAGCTGTCGTTGCCCGGGGTGCTGGTGCCGCTGTTCAGCGTTGACAGGATGCCGTTGCTGGCGCTGGAGCGCACGTCGCCGCCCGGCGCGGCCAGCGTCACGATGGACCCGTAGTTCGAGTAGTACGCCCGCGACCCGTTGCGGTCGGTCGCCGCGACCACCACCACGCCCGAGCAGTTCGCGGGGCTCGAGTTGGAGGCGTTCTGGTTCTCGTTGCCGGCCGCGACGATGACGCTGGCGCCGCGCGATCGCGCGCCGTTGATCGCCGTCTGCGTCGTGGTGTCGCAGGCGCCGCCGCCGCCCAGCGACAGGTTCAGCACCTTGGCCGGCGTCGCGTTGGTCGGCAGACCCGACACGGAACCGCCCGACGCCCAGGTCATGCCGTCGGCGATGTCGGAGGTGTAGCCGCCGCACTTGCCCAGCACGCGGATCGGCTGGACCTTGGCGTTGAAGGCGATGCCCGCCACGCCCAGGTTGTTGTTGGTCTTGGCCGCGATCGTGCCGGCCACGTGCGTGCCGTGCCAGCTGGAGGTGGCGGCCGGGTCGCCGGCCTGGCATTCGTTGGCGGCGTTGAAGTCGCCGGGATCGCTCGGGTCGCTGTCCCGGCCGTTGCCGTCCACCGAGACCGTGGTGTCCACGATCATGTCGTAGCCGGCGACGATCTGGCCCGACAGGTCCGCATGCGGCCGGTAGCCGGTGTCGATCACCGCCACCACCACGCCGGTGCCGGTCGCCTGGTCCCAGGCCTGCGGCGCGCGGATGCCGCCCGCCGTCTCGGACAGGTCCCACTGCTGGCCGTAGCTGCTGTCGTTGGGCACCATCAGCGCGTGCATCTTGCGGTCGGGCTCGACGTACTCGACGTTGGCGTCCTGCGCCTTGATCCGGTCGCCCAGTTCCCGCAGTTCCTGCAGGCTCATCCGGCGGTCCAGCCGGAACACATGCGCGCCGGTGCCCATCTGGCGCACCAGCGAGAGGCGCGCGCCCAGCGGGGCGGCCAACTGCTGCAGGCGCTCGGTACGGGCGCCGATCGCGTCGCTCGCCACCGATTGCGCCTGGATCGCGACGCCCAGGCGCCCTTGCACCACCGTGCTGCCGTCCTTGTATTTCACGATCAGACGATCGGTCTGTTCGCTCAGTTGCCGCGGGGCCTTGTCGATGTCCACGGACGACACGCCCGCCTGGGCGACGCCCATCGTGACGAGACCCACAGCCAGCGCGACGCTGAGCTTGTTCAATCGCAACATGCTTGTCATCTCCAGAGTTCTCGATCGGCGCCGGGTTCACCGACGCCCGCAAAGCCCCGAACGCCCTGGCGCGTTGGCACCTCTGGTGGGGCACGCCGACCGGCCTATCCGATTGGCGTGCGATGCAGTGTAGGAAGACAGTCGGGCGCCAACCGCCCCACCTGCAACAGTTAACAGGAAGGAATACCCCTATAACCTTTTTGTGTCTAAACGCACAATTTGGTCCGCCAATCGCCCCTTTCTTACGCCTAACGCGCTGATTCGTAAGGTTTGCGCGCGGTTTGCGCCCCCGCGCGAACGGCGTGCCCGGGGTGCCGGAAGCCATGCGCGGGACGCCTCGGATGGCGGCTCGGGAGGGGCTCGTTTAGCCTGTGAGGCTTGTCGTTTTCGCCACACATTGGTGACAAATAACCATGTTTCCTCTACGCCTGATCGCCGCCGCGGCCGCCTCCACCCTGGCCTTGGCCGTCGCGCCGGCCCGCGCGCTGGACGTCGCCAGCTTCTCGCCCGACGTTCCACCCTGCGCCGACTTCTATGACTACGTGAACGGCCCCTGGGTCGCCCGGACCGAGCTGCCGGCCGACCGCACCCGCATCGGCAGCTTCGACGCGCTGCGCGTCGCCAATGACCGGCTGCTGAGCGAGGCGCTGGCGGAACTGCTGGCCAAGCCGGCGCTGCAGAAGTCGACGGGGCTGAAGCAGGTCGCGGCGTACTACGCCAGCGGCATGGACCGCGCCGCCATCGAGGCGCAAGGCCTGAAGCCGATCAAGCCGCTGCTGGACCGGGTCGCGACCATGAAATCGGCCGGTGATCTGCCGTTCGCGCTGTCGCAGCTCGGCCGCGTGGGCATCGCCGCGCCGGTGAGCGCGTCCGTGCGCGCCGACGTCAAGAACACCCGCGTGAACGTGCTGACGCTGGGCCAGGCCGGCCTGGGCCTGCCCGATCGCGACGACTACTTCAAGGACACCGACATCGCCAAGAAGCTGCGCGCGGCCTATCGGCTGTATGCGCAGCGCCTGCTGTCGTCGGCCGGTTTCGACGCCACGCCACCCACGATCGACGCCCTGATGGCCTTCGAGTCGCAGCTGGCCGAGGCGACGACGCCGCGCGCGCAGCTGCGCGACCCGCTGAAGGTCTACAACCCGATGACGGCGCCGGAACTCGCCGCCAAGGCGCCGGGCCTGAGCTGGGACGCCTACCTGAAGGCGCTGACCCGCAGCGACCAGCGCCCCGGCGGGGTCGAGCGGCTGATCGTCGCGCAGCCGGACTTCATGACGCGCGTCGGCAAGCTGGCGCAGGACGTCCCGCTCGCCACCTGGCAGACCTATCTGCGGGTGCGGGTGCTGGAGAACAGCGCCGCGCGCCTGCCCAAGGCTTTCGCCGACGCCGACTTCGACTACCGCGGCGCGACCATCTCCGGGCTTGAACAGCCGATGCCGCGCAACGAGGAAGTCATCCAGCTGATCGGCGGCCGCACCGGCGGCAGTCCGCTGGGACTGGCGCTGGGCGAGCTGTTTGTCTCCAAGGCCTTCTCGCCGGAGGCGCAACGCCGCGCGACGCTGCTGATCGGCGACGTCAAGGCCGCAATGAAGACGCGCATCCAGAACCTGGCGTGGATGAACCCCGAGACCAAGGTCAAGGCGCTGGAGAAGCTGGAGGCGATGCAGCCCAAGATCGGCGCGCCCGAGACCTGGCCGAAATACGAGGGCATGACGCTGGATCCCAAGGACTTCGCCGGCAACCAGCTGCGCGCCGCGGCCTGGTTCCACGGCGAACAGATCAAGGACCTCGACCGCCCGAGCGACCGCACGCGCTGGACGATGTCGCCGTACATCGTGAACGCGCAGGCCGGCGGCCTCAACGAGATCACCTTCCCCGCCGGCATCCTGCAGCCGCCGTTCTTCGACGCGAAGGCCGACGACGCCGTCAACTACGGCGGCATCGGCATGGTGATCGGGCACGAGATCGTCCACCACTTCGACGACCGCGGCCGGCAGTTCGACAGCATCGGCAGCCTCAACGACTGGTGGACCGCCTCCGACGCCGAGAACTACAAGGCGCGCGCGGACCGCGTGGTGGCGCTCTACGAGAGCTACGAGCCGGTCAAGGGCACTCACATCAACGGCCGCCTGACGCTGGGCGAGAACATCTCCGACATGGCCGGCATGCCGATCGCCTTCGACGCGCTGCAGAACGCGCTGCGCCGCACGGGCCAGGACAAGTCCCGGGACAAGACCCCGGACAAGATCGACGGCTTCACCCCCGAGCAGCGCTTCTTCCTGTCCAACGCCATGGTCTGGCGCAGCAAGTCGCGCGAAGCGGCGCTGCTGAACCAGTTGCGCACCGACCCGCATTCGCCGGGCAAGTACCGCGTGCTGGCGCCGATGTCCAACATGCCGGAGTTCGCCAAGGCCTTCAACTGCAAGACCGGCGACGCGATGGTGGCGGCGGATCCGATCAAGGTCTGGTGATATGTTGAACCCGCCGCGGCGACCGTTGGCCGCGGCCTCCGGGGCCTGCCCGCCGTGAGGCGCGGCAGGCCCCGTGCCATTCGGGACCCGTGCCTTTCGGAACCTGCGCGCGGAAGTCATGGGCCTCGCGCCGCACGCTTGGGGCCAGGTCTTGTCATGGCTCCGTCATGTGCGTCCGGCGAGACGTCGGCCGGAAAGTCACGCATGACTTTTGATCCGATGGATACTGGGGAAAGTCGATCCGCGGATCGTCGCGGCGACGTGCGTTTCGTCGCAGATTTCCCGCGCTCCGCCCCCCGGCTTCGACGCTTGGTCGCGCACCGCTTGGTCGACGACCCCGGGCTGCCTACGCTGAAAAAAGACCGATCGTTCCGCCACCGTGACGCGGGCCGCGACGGTTCCTCAGCCCACAGGAGCACGACATGCACACCACCACCCGCACCGCCCGTCAGACCACCCGCCTCGTCCGCACCAATCTCCTCCGCGCCGCCGCCGGCCTCGCCGCCGGTGCCGTCTTCTCCGTCCTGTTCATCGGTTCCGCCCAGGCCGCGCCCGACGACCTGCAGCGCGTGGAGATCTCCGGCCGCCGTCCCGGCGAGATCCCGCGTACCGACGTGCGCGCCACCTGCCCGGGCGTGGACAAGGCGCTCGATGACCGGCTGGCACGGGTCCAGGCCATCGAAGGCAAGGAAGGGCTGTCCACGGTCAGCTTCCGCCTGAACGGCAACGTCGTGAGCGACGTGCAGGACCGCGGTCCCCTGGCCTACCGCACCGCCCTGCGCCGGGCCGTGCGCGCGCTGCAATGCCAGGGCGCGGCGCGCGACACGCTCTACGTGATGCAGGTGTCGTTCCGCAACGAGGACGAGCGCGACGACATGGGCAGGCGGGTCGCGCTGCTCGAGATGGCCCCGCCGGCGGCGGGATCCGTCGTCGGCGCGGCGAGCGCGGCGGGCGCGGCGATGGTCGACGGGCGCTGAGCGGGTTGTTCCGGAAGAGGAGGTCCCGGGCGCTGGCTAGGATGGTCGGCACGCCAACCCGGAGACCTCATCCATGCCTGTCCGCCCGCACGACGCCTCGCGCCGTTCCCTCGTGATCACGGGCGCCCTCGGCGCCACCGCCGGCGCCCTGGGCTGGCCGGCGACCGCTCATGCGGACACCTGGCCGTCCAAGCCGATCCGATGGGTCGTCGCCTACCCCGCCGGCGGCGGCTCGGACTTCCTGGCGCGCCAGATCGCGCCGGTGCTCGGCAGGGCGCTCGGACAGACGCTGGTCATCGACAACAAACCCGGCGCCGCCGCCATCATCGGCACCGACAACGCCGCCAAGTCGCCGCCGGACGGCTACACCCTCCTCACCGGGGACATCGGTGCGATGGTGTTCAACAGCGCGCTCTACAAGAAGCTGCCCTACTCGGCGACGGACTTCGCGCCGGTCGGCTCCATGGCGCGCTTCCCGCTGCTGCTGGTGGTCAATCCCAATGCCGGGTTCAGCTCGGCCAGGCAGTGGCTGGACACCATCAAGGCCCGGCCGGGAAAGTACAGCTACGCCTCGCCCGGTGTCGGCAGCCCGCATCATCTGGCGATGGAGCTGCTCAAGGACCGCACCAGCAGCTACATCGTCCACGTGCCCTATCGCGGCACGGCGTTCTCGACGCAGGACCTGATCGGCGGCGTGGTGCCGATGGGCATCCTCGACACCGCCGCCGCGCTGCCGCACCTGCGCGCCGGCAAGCTGAAGGCGCTGGCGGTGTTCTCCCCCAGGCGCATCGCCGCGCTGCCCGACGTGCCCAGCATCGACGAGACCGGCGTGACCGGCGTCGAGCTCAGCGCCTGGCAAGGTCTGTTCGTCCCGAAGGGCACGCCCGAGCCGATCGTCGCGCGCCTGGGCTCGGAGCTCGGCAAGACGCTGGCGCAGCCGGACCTGAAAGTGAAGCTGGAGGATTTCGGTCTGGAAGTCATCCCGGGCGACGCCGCGACGCTGGCCCGTGTCATCCAGACCGATACGCAGAAATGGCACGCCCTGATCCGCAGCCGCGGCATTTCGGCGGAGTGAATTCCGAGGGGTCAGGTCGGGTCAGGTCAGGTCGCGTCGAGGCATGCGGAGGCGGCGGGCGGTAATCGACCGTCCGGTCGGTAGCCATGCGCGGGTGGTAGCGCTGTCCTCCTCTCGGGCGATGCGCGACTCATTACTTCACGTCAACGTGAAATAGCCACGGGTTATCCCTTGGAAAGCAATAGCTCAGATAGGCCGAAACCCAGTCATACACACTACAGTTTGATAAAGCGCAAAGATAAAAACCATAACGACGCGCGAGGAGGCTTTCCCCCATCACTTCCGTTCCGCCTTGTCGCGGAGCCGTCCGGACATGAACAACACTCCCGCCGTGCGCGCGACGGTCGCCCGTCGCGTGTCCATCTGGTCCAGCGCCGCGATCGCGGTGCTCCTGATGATCATCTGCGGCGCCCTCTCCTGGGTGCTCACGAACCAGGCTCAACAACGCACGCTGGACTACATGTCGGCGGAAGCGGCTTCGGTGGCGCGTGTCGCGGACGCCCTGGACCGCACGGCGCGGGACTCGGCCAACCGGCTGTACGACGTGCTGGCCGGCGACTTCGAAGGCGGCGCCTTCACGCTGGACGGCGACGGCGAACTGGCCTTCAACGGCCAGAAGCTCAACGGGAACTTCGACGCGGTCGACCGTTTCACCCGCCGCACCGGCGGCGTGGCGACCATCTTCGCGCGCAAGGGTTCGGACGACTTCATCCGCATCACCACCTCGCTGAAGAAGGAAGACGGCTCGCGCGCCGTCGGCACGACGCTGGACCGCGCCGGCGCGGCGTTCAGCAAGCTTTCCGGGGGCGATACCTACGTGGGGCCGGCGACGCTCTTCAAGGTGCCCTACATGACCCGCTATTCGGCGATCAAGGACGCGGGCGGCAAGGTCGTCGGCATCCTGTTCATCGGCTTCGACATGCGCGGCCTGCAGCAGGAACTCGTGAAGATGGCCGACGCGGTCAAGCTCTACGAGACCGGCGGCCTGTACCTCCTGGATCCGGGCAAGACACCGGCCGACGCGCTGCTGCGCGCCCATCCGCGCTCGCAAGGCAAGAAGCTGTCGGAAGTGATGCCGGCCGACCAGGCCGAGCAATACGTCAAGACGCTGACCACCGACGGGGACGGCGTGCTGGAGCAGGTCCAGGCCGTCTACGGCGACAGCTACAAGGACGCGTTCGCCGTGGCGCGCAAGTCCGAAGCCACCGGCTGGTGGGTCGTCGCCGAGGCCTCGCGCGCGCAGGCGCTGGCGGCGCACAACGCCACGCTGTGGGTGCTGTGGGGCCTGATCCTGGCGACCGTCGTGCTGCTGGGCCTGGGCGTCACCTGGATCCTCGGACGCTGGGTCGGCCGACCGCTGGCGGACCTGAACGACGCCGTCAGCGCCGTCGCCGCGGGCGACCTCACCCGTCCGGTGATCGTGCGTCAGCAGGATGACCTGGGCGCCCTGGCGGCCGGCGTTGAACGCATGCGCGTGCAGCTGTCGCGCACCATCAACGAGGTGCGCCAGGCCAGCGATTCCATTGGCACCGCCTCGGCGGAAGTCGCCGCGGGCAGCCGCGACCTGTCGGCGCGCACCGAGCAGTCGGCCAGCCACCTGCAGGAGACCGCCTCCGCGCTGGAAGAACTCGCCAGCTCCATGAGCCAGACCGCCGCGTCGGCCTCGCAGGCCCATCAGCTCGTGGGTGAGTCCGACCGCGCCGCGCAGCGCGGCGGCAACGTCGTCGCCCAGGTCGTGACCACCATGGACGCGATCTCCGCCGCCAGCCGTCAGATCGGCGACATCATCGGCACGATCGACTCGATCGCCTTCCAGACCAACATCCTGGCGCTCAATGCCGCGGTCGAGGCCGCGCGTGCCGGTGAACAAGGTCGCGGCTTCGCGGTCGTCGCCGCCGAGGTCCGGCACCTCGCCCAGCGCAGCGCGGAAGCCGCCAAGCAGATCAAGGGACTGATCACCACCAGCGGCGAACGCGTCGAATCCGGCGCCAAGCTCGTCGGCGACACCGGCGAGGCCATGCGCGACATCGTCACCAGCGTGAAGCGCGTGACCGACATCATCGGAGAGATCTCCACCGCGTCGCGCGAGCAGTCGCTGGGCGTCACCCGCATCAACGGCGCGGTGGCCCAGCTGGATCAGGGCACGCAGCAGAACGCCGCGCTGGTCGAGGAGAGCACCGCCGCCGCGGAAAGCCTGCGGGAGCAGGCGCACCGGCTGGTGGAGCAGGTCGGACAGTTCCGCGTCTGACGCGACGGCCTCCATGGGCGCGAGCAGCGCGCCCAACAACAAAGCCCGCCGGAAGGCGGGCTTTTTCGTCGGCGCTTCAGCCGAACCGGATCGTCAGACCAGCACGCGCTCGATGCCGCCGTGGTTGGCCTTGGCCACGTACTCCGGCATCCAGTTCTCGCCGAGGATCCTGCGGGCCATCTCCACGACGATGTAGTCCGCCTCGAGCAGGCCGTTCTGCATGTCGTCGCCGTAGCGGCTGAGGCCTTGCAGGCAGGACGGGCAGCTGGTGAGGATCTTGAGGTTCTCCTCGGCGCCGACCTTGCCCGCTGCACGCAGTTGCGTCTCCGCCTTGCGCAGCTCCTCTTCCTTGCGGAAGCGCACCTGCGTCGACACGTCCGGCCGCGTGACGCCCAGCGTGCCGCTCTCGCCGCAGCAGCGCTCGCTCTTCATCACCTCGGGACCGACGAGCGCCTTCACCGTCTTCATCGGCTCCTGCAGCTTCATCGGCGAATGGCAGGGGTCGTGATAGAGATAGGCCTGCTTGCTGTCGAGCTGGATGCCCTTCTCCAGCAGGTACTCGTGGATGTCGATGATGCGGCAGCCGGGGAAGATGTCCTCGAACTTGTAGCCTTGAAGCTGGTCATAGCAGGTGCCGCAGCTGACCACCACCGTCTTGATGTCGAGGTAGTTCAGCGTGTTGGCCACGCGGTGGAACAGCACGCGGTTGTCGGTGATGATCTTCTCGGCCTTGTCGAACTGGCCCGAGCCGCGCTGCGGGTAACCGCAGCAGAGGTAGCCCGGCGGCAGCACGGTCTGCACGCCCGCGTGCCAGAGCATGGCCTGCGTCGCCAGCCCGACCTGGCTGAACAGGCGCTCCGAGCCGCAGCCCGGGAAGTAGAAGACCGCCTCCGCTTCGGACGACGTCTTCTGCGGGTTGCGGATGATGGGGACGTAGTCCTTGTCCTCGATGTCGAGCAGCGCACGCGCCGTCTTCTTCGGCAGGCCCCCCGGCAGCTTCTTGTTGATGAAGTGGATGACCTGTTCCTTGATCGGCGCGGTCCCCACCGTCGCCCGCGGCGCGGCGGTCTGCTTGCGCGCGACGCGCTTGAGCAGGCTGTTGGCGATGCGCTGGGCCTTGAAACCGACGCCGACCATCGCCGCGCGGGCCACCTTGATCGTCTCCGGATTGGTCGCGTTGAGCATCAGCATCGCCGCGGCGTTGCCGGGACGGAAGCTCTTCTTGCCCATCTTGCGCAACAGGTTGCGCATGTTCATCGTGACGTCGCCGAAGTCGATCTTCACCGGGCACGGGTTCACGCACTTGTGGCAGACCGTGCAGTGGTCGGCGACGTCCTCGAACTCCTCCCAGTGCTTGATCGACACGCCGCGGCGGGTCTGCTCCTCGTACAGGAAGGCCTCGACCAGCAGCGAGGTCGCAAGGATCTTGTTGCGCGGGCTGTAGAGCAGGTTGGCGCGCGGCACGTGGGTCGCGCACACCGGCTTGCACTTGCCGCAGCGCAGGCAGTCCTTGATGGACTCGCTGATCGCGCCGATGTCGCTCTGCTGCATGATCAGCGACTCGTGCCCCATCAGCCCGAAGCTGGGCGTGTAGGCGTTGGTCAGGTCGGCGAAGGTCGTCTGGCCGCCCTGCCCGCCGGTGCCGGGTCGCAGCAGCTTGCCCTTGTTGAAGCGGCCTTCCGGATCGATCCGGGCCTTGTAGCCGGCGAAGCCCGCCAGCTCCTCATCGGTGAGGAACTCGAGCTTGGTGATGCCGATGCCGTGCTCGCCGGAGATCACGCCGTCCAGCGAGCGCGCCAGCGTCATGATCCGCGCGACCGCCTCGTGCGCGGTCTGCAGCATCTCGTAGTTGTCCGAGTTCACCGGGATGTTGGTGTGCACGTTGCCGTCGCCGGCATGCATGTGCAGCGCCACCCAGACGCGGCCGCGCAGCACTTCCTTGTGGATGCGCTTGCATTCCGCCACGATGGGCGCGAACGCGCCGCCGGCGAAGATGTCCTGCAGCGGTTTCAGGATCTGGCGCTTCCAGCTCGCGCGCAGCGTGTAGTCCTGCAGCTGCTCGAAGTAGGAGCGATCGCCTTCACGGGGAAGGTCCAACTCCTGCATCCACGTGCGCCATTGCAGCCCGGTCTCGTCCAGCAGCGCCAGCGCCTGCGCCACGCGGTCCTCGAGCAGCTCCGCGCTCGGAATCTCGCCGGCGTCGTCGCCCTTGCCCAGCGGCAGGTTGCCGTTGGCGAAGAAGGTGCGCAGCGCCTCGACCAGCGCCAGCTTGTTGCGCAGCGACAGTTCGATGTTGATGCGCTCGATGCCCAGCGTGTACTCGCCCATGCGGGGCAGCGGGATCACGACGTCCTCGTTCACCTTGAACGCGTTCGTGTGCTTGGAGATCGCCGCCGTGCGCTTGCGGTCCAGCCAGAACTTCTTGCGCGCATCGGCGCTGACCGCGACGAAGCCTTCGCCCGAACGGCCGTTGGCCAGGCGCACGACCTCGCTGGTGGCGCGCGCGACCTCGTCGGCGTCGTCACCGACGATGTCGCCGATGAGCACCATCTTTGGCAGCCCGCCGCGCTTGCTCTTGGTGGCATAGCCGACCGCCTTCAGGTAGCGGTCGTCCAGATGCTCGAGGCCGGCGAGGATGGCCCCGTTGGGCTTCTTCATCTCGCCGAACATGAAGTCCTTGATGTCGACGATCGACGGCACGCAGTCCTTCGGATTGCCGAAGAACTCCAGGCAGACCGTGCGCACATGCGCCGGCATGCGGTGCACGATCCAGCGCGCGCTGGTGATCAGGCCGTCGCAGCCTTCCTTCTGGATGCCGGGCAGGCCCGCGAGGAACTTGTCCGTCACGTCCTTGCCCAGGCCTTCCTTGCGGAAGGTGCGCCCGGGGATGTCCAGGCGTTCGGTGCGTTCCAGCGTCTTGCCGGTCGCGTCGTAGTAGTGCAGGTCGAAGCTCGCGACCTCGACGTCGTGGATCTTGCCGAGGTTGTGGTTGACGCGGACGACTTCGAGCCATTTCGCGTCCGGCGTCACCATGCGCCACGAGGCGAGGTTGTCCAGCGCCGTGCCCCACAGCACCGCCTTCTTGCCGCCGGCGTTCATCGCGACGTTGCCGCCGACGCAGGACGCTTCCGCCGAGGTCGGGTCGACCGCGAACACGAAGCCGTGCAGCTCCGCCAGGTCCGACACGCGCTGCGTGACGACGCCGGCTTCGGTCCAGATCGTCGCGACCTCGCGGTCCACGCCCGGCAGGCGCTGCATCTCGACGCCGCGCATGGCCTCGAGCTTCTCGGTGTTGATCACCGCGCTGTTCCACACCAGCGGCACCGCGCCGCCGGTGTAGCCGGTGCCGCCGCCGCGCGGGATCACCGTCAGGCCCAGCTCGAAGCAGCCCGCCACCAGTGCGGCCATCTCGGCCTCGGTGTCCGGGGTCAGCACGACGAAGGGGTACTCGACGCGCCAGTCCGTCGCGTCGGTCACGTGCGAGACACGCGACAGGCCGTCGAACTTGACGTTGTCCTTGGCGGTGATCTTCGCGAAGACCTTGACCGCGCGCTTGCGCAGCTCGGCCACCTGGTCGAACTGGTGGGAGAAGGCGCCCACCGCCGCTTCCGCCGCCGTCAGCAGTTCACCGACCCAGGCATCGCGCTTGGCGTCGTCCTCCGGATGACGACGACGCTGCACTTCGCCCAGACGGTGGCGCAGCGCGCCGATCAGCGCCGCGCGCCGCTTGGGGTTGTCGAGCAGGTCGTCCTGCAGGTACGGATTGCGCTGCACCACCCAGATGTCGCCGAGCACCTCGTACAGCATGCGCGCGGAGCGGCCGGTCTGGCGCTCGGTGCGCAGCTGGTCCAGCAGTTCCCATGACCGGGCGCCGAGCAGGCGAAGGACGATTTCGCGATCGGAGAAGGACGTGTAGTTGTACGGAATCTCGCGCAGCCGGGCGGCGGGCGCGTGCGGCTGGCTCAGGTCGCCGGCCATCGCGGGGTCGGCGGGCATCAGCAGATGCGGTGCATTCATGGCGGCCAGGTGCTCGCGCACCGGGGTTGCGGCAGGCCGGCGTCCAGGGGAGCGGAAACCGATGCCAGGCTGGAAAGACAGGCGGAGAAGGCAAGGCCCCGCGACCGGACAGCGCCCTGGACTTGTGGTCCCCGCACCCGCTGGACACGGGCGTGGAAGCGGCGTTCGCGAATGGCCGCGATCGGCGGCCGGCCCGGTCTGGGCAATGGTTGGAATCCTAACCCACCCCCAGAGGGCCATCCCCGGCGAGGGACTCTAGGGATCTGCCGCCGTCCACCCCTCGGCGGACGGTTCGCCAGTGTCACAATCCATCGATAAGCTCGCCGGCCCTCGCCGGCCCTCGGCGGACCGTCCAACCGACGATGTCCGCCGCGGACCGCAGAACCACCCTCCCCGAGCATCGGAGACCCATGAAGCACCTCCCGACATCCCTGTTGGCCACCTCGGCCGTTGCGCTCGCCGCGCTGATCGCTCCCGCCGCCGCGTCGGCGCAGACCGAGATCCAGTGGTGGCACTCGATGGGCGGCGCCCTCGGCGACTGGGTCAACGACCTGGCCAAGGACTTCAACGCCAGCCAGAAGGACTACAAGATCGTCCCGACCTACAAGGGCAGCTACGACGAGTCCATGGCCGGCGCCATCGCCGCCTTCCGCGCCGGCAACGCGCCGCACATCCTGCAGGTCTTCGAGGTCGGCACCGCCACCATGATGGCCAGCAAGGGCGCGATCGTGCCGGTGGGCCAGGTCATGCAACAGGCGGGCGCCAAGTTCGACAACGCCGCCTATGTGCCCGCCGTCGCCGGTTACTACGCCGCGCCCAACGGCCAGATGCTGAGCTTCCCGTTCAACAGCTCGACGACCGTCTTCCATTACAACAAGGACGCGTTCAAGGCCGCCGGCCTGGACCCCAACAAGCCGCCCAGCTCCTGGCCGGAAGTCGCCGCCGCCGCCGCCAAGCTCAAGGCTGCCGGTCACAAGTGCCCGTTCACCACCAGCTGGGTGAGCTGGACGCAGCTGGAGAGCTTCTCCGCCTGGCACAACGTCGAGTACGCGACGAAGAACAACGGCTTCGGCGGCCTGGACGCGCGGCTGACGTTCAACTCGCCGCTGCACGTGCGCCACATCGAGAACCTGGCCAACATGGCCAAGCAGGGCCTGTTCGTCTACAAGGGCCGCGGCAACAGCGCCGACGCGACCTTCTACTCCGGCGAATGCGCCATGATGACCGGCTCCTCCGGCCTCTACGCCAACATCAAGAAGAGCGCCAAGTTCGCGTCCGGCATCGCGCCGCTGCCCTACTACCCCGACGTGCCCGGCGCGCCGCAGAACACCGTCATCGGCGGCGCCAGCCTGTGGGTGATGTCCGGCAAGAAACCGGCCGAGTACAAGGGCGTGGCCGCGTTCTTCCAGTACCTGTCCAGGGCCGACGTCGCGTCCGAGAGCCACAAGCGCACCGGTTACCTGCCGGTGACCAAGGCGGCCTACGAGCTGACCGAGCAGAGCGGCTTCTACAAGCAGAACCCGGGCACCGACGTCGCCGTGCAGCAGATGATCCGCAAGACGACGGAGAAGTCGCGCGGCGTGCGTCTGGGCAACTTCGCGCAGATCCGCACCGTCATCGACGAGGAAATGGAACAGGTCTGGGCCGGCAAGAAGCAGCCCAAGGAAGGCCTGGAGGCCGCGGTGAAGCGCGGCAACGAACTGCTGGAACGCTTCCAGAAGGCCAACAGGTCCTGACCCCCGGCTGAGCCGACCGGGGCGCCGTCGCGCTCCGGTCTGCCCGCCCTTTCCGATTCCTCTTTCGACGCCCTCCCCGGATGTCCCAACAGAAACGCGTGGTGTTCCGATCGCGCTGGCTGCCCTGGCTGCTGCTGGCGCCGCAGGCGCTGGTGATCGGCGTGTTCTTCTTCTGGCCCGCGGCGCAGGCGCTGCTGCAGAGCCTGCAGCAGCAGGACGCCTTCGGCCTGTCGACCGAGTGGGTCGGCTTGGCCAACTTCCAGAACCTGATCGAGGACGACAGCTACCTCGCCTCGTTCAAGACGACGGCGGTGTTCTCGCTGCTGGTGGCGGTGATCGGGCTGGCGGTGTCGCTGCTGCTGGCCACGATGGCCAACCGCGTCGTGCGCGGCGCGCCGGTCTACAAGACGCTGCTGATCTGGCCCTACGCGGTCGCGCCGGCGATCGCGGGCGTGCTGTGGCTGTTCATGTTCGCGCCGTCCATCGGCGTGGTCGCCTACGGCCTGCAGCAGATGGGCATCAACTGGAATCACCTGCTCAATGCCGACCACGCGATGACCCTCGTCGTGATGGCCGCGATCTGGAAGCAAATCTCCTACAACTTCCTGTTCTTCCTGGCCGGGCTGCAGTCCATCCCGAAGTCGCTGCTGGAGGCCGCCGCGATCGACGGCGCCGGCCCGTGGCGCCGCTTCTGGACGATCACCTTCCCGCTGCTGTCGCCGACCTCGTTCTTCCTGCTGGTGATCAACGTGGTCTACGCCTTCTTCGACACCTTCGGCATCATCGACGCGGCCACCCACGGCGGCCCCGGCAAGGACACCGCGATCCTGGTCTACAAGGTCTACTACGACGGCTTCAAGGCGCTGGACCTCGGCGGCTCGGCCGCGCAGAGCGTCGTGCTGATGGTCATCGTGATCACGCTGACGGTCCTGCAGTTCCGCTTCGTCGAAAAGAAAGTGCAGTACTGACATGGTCGAGCGTCGCCCCGCCCTGACGATGCTGTCGCACCTGATCCTGGTGCTCGGCGTGCTGATCGTCGCCTTCCCGCTGTACATCGCCTTCGTCGCGTCGACGCAGACGGCCGCGGAGATCGTCCAGTCCCCGATGCCGCTGCTGCCGGGATCGCACTTCCTGGACAACTACGCCGCCGCGCTGTTCGGCAACACCGGCGGCGGTTCCAAGGCCCCGGTGGGCCAGATGATGTGGGTCAGCTTCGTCTCCGCGATGGTCATCGCGGTGGGCAAGATCGCGATCTCGCTGCTGTCGGCCTTCGCGATCGTCTACTTCCGCTTCCCGGCGCGGAACTTCTTCTTCTGGGCCATCTTCGTCACCTTGATGCTGCCGGTGGAAGTGCGCATCGGCCCGACCTACCAGGTCGTCTCCGACCTGAAGATGCTCAACACCTACGCCGGGCTGACGGTGCCGCTGATCGCCTCGGCGACCGCGACCTTCCTGTTCCGGCAGTTCTTCCTGACGATCCCGGACGAGCTCGTCGAAGCCTCGCGCATCGACGGCGCCGGTCCGCTGCGCTTCTTCCGGGACGTGCTGCTGCCCTTGTCGAAGACCAGCATCGCGGCGCTCTTCGTCATCCAGTTCATCTACGGCTGGAACCAGTACCTGTGGCCGCTGCTGGTCACGACCGACGAGCAGATGTACCCGGTCGTCATCGGCATCAAGCGCATGATCAGCGGCGGCGACGCGGCCAACGACTGGAACATCATCATGGCCACCGCGATGTTGGCGATGATCCCGCCGGCGCTGGTCGTCGTGCTGATGCAGCGCTGGTTCGTGAAGGGCCTGGTGGACGCCGAGAAGTAAGCGCCGGGAAGCAACCGCCGGGAAACAATCGCCGACCACCAAGCGCCGACAAGTAAAACGAGAGAAGACTCCGATGGCAAGCATTTCCCTGCGCAACGTCGTCAAGCAATACGGCAGCGGCGCCAAGGCCAACCCCGTGATCCACGGCGTCAACGCCGAGATCCGGGACGGCGAGTTCGTCGTCATCGTCGGCCCGTCGGGTTGCGGCAAGTCCACGCTGCTGCGCATGGTCGCCGGCCTGGAGGAGATCAGCGGCGGCGAGATCGCCATCGGCGAACGCGTCGTCAACGAGGTCGAGCCCGCCGACCGCGACATCGCGATGGTGTTCCAGAACTACGCGCTCTACCCGCACATGAGCGTGTTCGAGAACATGGCCTACGGCCTGAAGATCCGCAAGCTGTCCGAGACGCAGATCCGCGAGCGCGTCGACAAGGCCGCGCGCATCCTGGAGCTCGCCCACCTGCTGCAGCGCAAGCCGCGCGAGCTCTCCGGCGGCCAGCGCCAGCGCGTCGCGATGGGCCGCGCGATCGTGCGCGACCCGCAGGTCTTCCTGTTCGACGAACCGCTGTCCAACCTCGACGCCAAGCTGCGCGTGCAGACGCGGCTCGAGATCCAGAAGCTGCACCGCGAACTCGGCGTCACCTCGCTGTTCGTGACCCACGACCAGGTCGAGGCGATGACGCTGGCGCAGCGCATCGTCGTCATGAACGGCGGCCGCATGGAACAGTTCGGCACGCCCGAGGAGGTGTACGGCCGCCCGGCGACGACCTTCGTCGCGAGCTTCATCGGCTCGCCGGCGATGAATCTGCTGAAGGGACGCGTGGAAGCGGGCGCCGGAGGCCGTCGATTCGTCATCGGCAACGCGGTACTGCCGCTGCCGCAACCGGCCCCGCGGGAGGGGGAATTGATCCTCGGCCTGCGCCCGGAACACGCGCTGCCGCATGACGGCCAGATCGTCGCGGGCGACACCACGGCCTGGCCGCTGAAGGTGGAGATGGTCGAGATGCTGGGCGCGGAGCGGCTGGTGTACGGCCGGCTCGGCGATGCGACCTTCACGCTGCGCATCGACGGCACGGACGCCCCGCCGCGGCCCGGCGACGAGGTCCTGCTGAAGGCGCCCGCCGAGCGGCTGCACTGGTTCGATCCGGCGACCGGGCAGCGCGTCGACTGAGCGCGACGCCGGTCTCGAGTCGATGCGAGGATCCTCGATCACGGAGAACGACATGACGCTGCGGACACCCACCCTCACCGACGAGTCCACCTGGCCCTGGTCGCTGCCCTTCTGGGTGGCCCATCGCGGCGCCGGCAAGCTCGCGCCGGAGAACACGCTGGCGGCCTTCCGCGAGGGCGCGCGCCACGGCTACCGCGCCTTCGAATGCGACGTGAAGCTGAGCGCGGATGGCGTGCCCTTCCTGCTGCACGACGCGACGCTGGACCGCACGACGAGCGCGCGCGGCCGCGCTGCGGACCGGACCTGGGGCGAGCTGTCGCGGCTCGACGCCGGCCGCTGGCACAGCCGCGCCTTCGCGGGCGAGCCGCCGCCGAGTCTCGAAGCGATCGCCGCCTTCGTGCGACGCAATCAGCATGCGCTGAACATCGAGATCAAACCCACACCGGGTGACGAGTTCCGCACCGGCGAGGTGGTCGGCGGAGAAGTGCTGCGACTGTGGGAAGGATCGGCGCCGGATACGGTGCTGTTCAGCAGCTTCCAGCCGGAAGCGCTGCGCGGTGCGCGGGAATCCGCGCCGCAGGTGCCGCGGGGCCTGCTGCTCGACAAGATCGACGGCGACGGCTGGTTGCAGCTGGCGCAATCGCTGGGCTGCCGCGCCGTCATCACGCATTACGCGCTGATGGACCAGGCGCTGGTGGAACGCCTGCATGAGGCGGAGATGAAGGCGCTGGTCTACACCGTGAACGACGCCGCCGCCGCGCAGTGGCTGATCGCCAACGGCGTCGACGGCATCATCACTGACGCGGTCGACCGCTTCAGCCCGACGGCCTGAGCCGCGCCTCAGCGCGCGGGGTCGATCAACTCGTTGACCGAGATCATTCCGTAGATGCAGGTGTCGCTGAGCTCGCCCGACACGTTGAGCGCGTCGTCTCTCAGCAGGCCTTCCAGCGAGAAGCCGCACCGCTCGGCGACGGCGCGGCTCGCCGTGTTGCGCGAATCGGTGCGGATCTCCAGCCGTCTCGCGCGTAGCGGGCCGAAGGCCATCCGCGCCAGTGCGACCACCGCTTCGGACACCAGCCCGCGCCCGGTGTGCGCCGGGCTGATCCAGTAGCCCATCTCGTAGCGGCGCACCTTCCACTCCAGCGTGTGCAGACCCGCGCCGCCGATCAACGCGCCGGCGCTGCCGTCGGCCTCGCGCTCGTGCACGTAATACGCCAGGTGCTGCCGTTGCAGGAACTGCGACTGCATGCGCCGCGCGACCGCTTCCGACTGCTCGACGCTGGGTGTCTCGTGCGCCCAGGGCATCCAGGGCTTGAGGTGCTCCTGCGCGTCGAGCACGGCACGGTTGAGGAGGGGCCCGATCCCCGCGCGCGGCGCGAGGAGCAGGAGCCGCGACGTCTCCAGGCGCTCGGGAACGTCGATGAGGATGGGGTCGTCGGTTGGCATGACGCGCATGGTGGAGGGTGACCGCAATCAGTTGCCGTTGGCCGGCTGCAGGTTCGTGCCGTTTGCCTGACTCGCAGGAGGGAGCCGCGGCATCGCTTCGACGCCCAGCGGGGTCTCTTCCTCCTCGACCTTGGGCAGCGCCTTCACGGTGCGGATGGCCCGGACCTGCCAGGCCAGCGCCGCCAGCAGCAAGGCGCCCACGCCGGCAAAGGCCAGCGCGGCGCGCAGGCTGACGTGTTCGCCGAGCCACCCGCCGATCAGCGCGCCGGGACCGGCGGGAATCAGGATCAGCCAGCGCATCGTGCTGGTCATGCGGCCCAGCAGCGGAGCGGGCGTCACCGCCTGCCGCAGGGAGATGAAGTTGATGAAGATCAACACCGCACCGACGCCGAACATGAACAGCGTGAACGCGAAGACCGCCACGCCGATCGCGTTGGGCGGCGCGACGCACAGCGCCGCCCAGCCGATGCCGCACATCGCGAAGCCGCCGATCAGGCTGGGGCCCGGCCCGAAGCGCGTGGTGATGCGATGGCCGAAGGCGCTCGCCAGCACGGTCCCGGCGCCCAGCGCGATGTAGGAGAGGCCGACGCTCTGCGCCGACAGGCCGAGCACGCGCGTCGCAAACAGGATCTGCACCACCTGCGCCGCCTGGTTGAACATCTGCCAGACGCCGACCGCGCAGGCCAGCGCGACCAGCATCCGCTTGCCGCGCACGAAGGCGACGCCGGCCTTCAGGTCGCGCCAGAAATCGCTGCCGTCCAGGCGGTGCAGGGTCTCGTTGACCTTGACGCCGCGCAGGATGGCCGCGGAGGCGACCAGCAGCAGCGCGTCCACCGCCAGCGCCAGCGGCGCGCCGACCAGCTTGATCAGCGCGCCAGCGACGCCGGGGCCGGCGACTTCCGCCCCCGAAGAGGCCAGCGCATTCTTCGCATGCGCCTCGACCAGCCGGTCGCGGCTCACGACCTGCGTCAACACGATCTGAGAGGCGCTGCCCGCGATCGTGTAGACCGTGCCGAGCAGGAATCCGACGAAGTACAGCCAGGGCATGCCCAGCCAGCCCATCCAGTGGGCGACTGGGACGCTGAACACGGCGACGGCCAGCGTGAGCTCGCCGACGATGTAGACCGGCAGCTTGCGCACGCGGTCCAGCCAGACGCCGGCGGGCAGCGAGAACAGCACGAAAGGCGCGAGCTCCATGGCCGTCAGCACACCCATCTGCGTCGGCGAGGCGTGCAGCAGCACGGCTGCGGTCAGCGGCAGCGCCAGCAGCGTGATCTGCCCGCCCAGCGAGCTGATGAGGATGGACGTCCAGAGACGCCGGTAGACGAGGTTGCGCAGCAGATCGCCGGCGGGAAGCTGGATGAGATCCAGCAGGCGGTCGAGCGAACGGTCGACCCACGTGCTTGTCCTGTTGGACATGATGACACTCCGGATGCGGTCCGCACGGGGCGTCGTGCGCCGGGTGCGGACCGGGCGAGCGGGACGCCGTCAGCGTCGCGGTCGCAGAAAGCCAAGGACCTGTCGGGCCGGCCCGGTCGGGGCGATGGGGGCCGGCGAGCGCCGTGAGGACGCTACGGTCGTCGCGCCCAGCCGGACTGACCGAGCGCGCGCACCGACGCCAGGGCGTCGTTTTTGGTGCGGTCTAGCAGCTTGGTCATGCGTCGGCTCCGATCGTGGATCGTGGCGTGAGAGCTTCCGGGGAGGAAGAAGGCGTCGATGCTATCAGCGCCCCGGCGTCATCGACAAGTGAGGAAAGGCAGGGGACTCACCATCCGGCGGCCGCGCCGTCCCGGCGCGGATCGCTCGCCGCGACGTAGCCCTCCACCGCCGGATCGCCGAGACGCCAGATGAACTGGCCCGCGCCGAAGTCCTGGTAGCTGTCGTTGATCTCCGCGATCTGATGGCCCAGCGCGCGCAGCCCGGCGACGGCTTCGGGATTCATCGTCGACTCGACGTTGATCGACAGCCCCACGTTGTAGCGCCAGCGCGGCGCGTCGCAGGCGGCCTGCGGATGCTGCCGGTGATCGACCATGCGGACCAGCGTCTGCAGGTGGCCCTGCGGCTGCATGTTCGCACCCATGACGCCGTAGCTCATCTGCGGCTGCCCGTCCTTCATCAGAAAGGCCGGGATGATGGTGTGGAACGGCCGCTTGCCCGGCGCGACGACGTTGGCGTGTCCCGCCTCGCGCGTGAAGCCGTGACCGCGGTTCTGCAGCGACAGGCCGTAGCCCGGCACCACGACGCCCGAGCCGAAGCCGTGATAGTTGCTCTGGATGAAGCTGACCATCATGCCGTTCTCGTCGGCGGCGGTCAGATAGATGGTGCCGCCCTTGACCGGATTGCCGGCCTGGAAGTCTTGGGCCTTGCGGCGGTCGATCAGCTTCGCGCGCCCGGCCAGGTAGCCGGGATCCAGCAGCTCCGCGGCCTGGACCTTCATCGTCCGCGCGTCGCTGACGTAGCGGTAGGTGTCGGCGAAGGCCAGCTTCATCGCCTCGATCTGCAGGTGATGCGACTCGGCGCTGTCCACCGGCAGCGACGCGATGTCGAACTGCTTGAGGATGCCCAGCGCGATCAGCGCCGCGATGCCCTGCCCGTTCGGCGGGATCTCGTGCAGCGTGTGGCCCGCGTAGTCCATCGAGATCGTGTCCACCCATTCCGGCGCATAGGCGGCGAAGTCGGCGGCGGTGATCGCGCCGCCGGTCTCGCGCGCGAAGGCCGCCGTGGCCTCGGCGATCTCGCCGCGGTAGAAGGCCTCGCCGTTCGTCTCCGCGATCAGACGCAGCGTGCGCGCGGCCGCGGCGAAGCGGAACACCTCGCCCACCTCCGGCGCCCGGCCCTTGGGCAGGAAGGCCTCGGCAAAGCCCGGCTGCGACACGAGGTCCTCGACCTTCGACGCCAGCCGCCACTTGCCCTGCACGACCACCGGCACGGCGTAGCCGCGCTCGGCGATCTCGATCGCGGGCGCCATCAGATCGGCGAAAGGCAGTTTGCCGTAGCGCTTGCTCAAGGCGACCCAGCCGCCCACCGCACCCGGCACGGTCACGGCGTCCCAGCCGCGCAGCGGGAGCGAGGAACCCGCGCCGTACTTGCGATCGAAGTACTCGGGCGTCCACGCTTGCGGAGACAGGCCGGAGGCGTTCAGTCCCTGCAGCGTCTTGCCGTCCCACACGATCGCGAAGGCATCCGACCCCAGACCGTTACTGCAAGGCTCCAGCAGCGTCATGCAGGCCGCGGTCGCGATCGCGGCATCCACCGCGTTGCCGCCCTGCCCGAGGATGCGCAGGCCCGCCTGCGCGGCCTGCGGATGCGAGGTCGACACGACGTTGCGCGCGAAGACCGGGCTGCGTCGGCTCGCGTAGCCGGTGGTCCAGTCGAAGGCGTGGTGGGGGGCGGTCATCGCTGTCTCCTGAAGGGGTGCGCGGCATCTTGCCCGATGCCCTGCCCGTGCGACAGCGCGCAAGACCTGACGCGTGAAGGACCCGTGCGGATTGCGTAACCCATTGCAAAGCAGCGTCGGGCTGTCAACACAAGGTGTCGCCGCGTCGTTGTCTGCTCACCTTGTTCAACCCGCTGGAGAAACCAGATGCAAGCCTTCAAGACCATCAAGACCCTGGCCCTGATCCCCGCCCTGCTGATTGCCGGCGCCGCGATGGCCCAAGGCACCGCCACCCCGGCAGCGCCCACGACGCAAGCCGCTCCGGCAGCGACCGCAGCCCCGGCGTCCGACGCCAAGGCCGAGCACAAGGGCGGCAAGCATCACAAGGCGGCCGGCGACAAGACCGCCGCGCACAAGGCCGGCCACAAGAAGGCCGACAAGGCTGAGAAGCCGGCCGAAGGCGCTTCCGCCGCCAAGTAATCGGCGCGGAAGTGGGGGCGCCACGGGCGTCTCCACGCCCCAAAAAAAAACGCAGCACCGGGCGACCGGTCTGCGGTTTTTTTCGTCCGGCCGTCATGCCGGAAGCGGCGCGCTCAGGCGGCCAGTTGCGCGATCGGGATGACGCGCGGGCTGCTGGCGCAGGTGACGCCGTGGGAAGCGGCGCAGTGGCGCAGCGCTTCGTTGAACACGTCGCGCGCGCAGTCGTGGCAGCTGCCGCAGGCGGAGGCCACCTGCGTCTCGTCCTGGAGCACCTCGAAGTTGTGCACGCCGTCGGCGACGTTGCGACGGATGTCGCGGTCGGAAACTCGGTGGCAGAGGCAGACGATCATGGCGGCGGCGAGTCAGGAAAAACCTGGGATGGCCGTGATACTAGCGCAAACGCGAATCCCTCTCAATTAGATTGCAGAAGCCCTTCGGCGCGTCCGACAACTGTCAGTGAACAACGACACAGCGCCGGTCTCGTCATCAAGACGAAAAAAAGCCCCGCTGGGCGGGGCTGGGGTTCCTGGCGGCGGCTGGGGTCCCGGGAGGGCGGGCTGGCGATCAGCTGGCTTCGCCCATCTGGCTTTGCAGCCAATTCTGCTCGCCGATCTGTCCGATCAGTTCGATCTGGGTTTCCAGATGGTCGATGTGCTCTTCGGTGTCGGCGAGGATCTCCTCGAGGACCTCGCGGGAGATGTAGTCGCGCACGCTCTCGCAATAGGCGATGGCTTCCTTCAGCAGCGGATGGCTGCCCATCTCGATCTTCAGGTCGCAGTGCTGGGCCTCGACGGCGTTCTCGCCGATGTAGAGCTTGCCCAGGTCCTGCAGGTTCGGCAGGCCTTCCAGCAGCAGGATGCGATCCATCAGCTTGTCGGCATGCTTCATCTCCTCGATGGACTCGGCGTACTCGTGCTTGGCCAGGCGCTCCAGGCCCCAGCTCTTGTACATCTTGTAGTGCAGGAAGTACTGGTTGATCGCGGTCAGCTCGTTCTTCAGCTGCGCGTTCAGATACTCGATGACCTTGGCGTCGCCCTTCATGTTCTTCTCCTGGGAATTCGGTCGGATGGGGCGCATTGTCCTCATCCCTACGTCGAATGGGGACAAGACCCGCCGCCCGCGCTCTGCATGCGAAGTATTCGCAGCCTGTTTCCGTCGTCCGCCCGGGTTGTCCCCCCCGTCCCAGCGGCGTTCGATCAAGAAAAAAGCAATCATCGCGATTCTTGGTTGATATTGCGAATCGTTCTCATTAAGATGCTTCGCATGAATGCCCACCACCACCCCCATCTCGAAGCCCTGCAAGCCGTTGCGCTGGACAGCGCACGCGTCGCCGCAGGTTCGCCGCGCGAAGCGGTTCCGCTCGTTCAGCGCCGCCGCATCAGCAGCCAGGCGCTGATGGGCAACGATCGCGAGGTCGAGATCGAACACGCCGGCTCGCTCTACCGGCTGCGCGTGACCTCGCTGGGCAAGCTCATCCTGACCAAGTGATCCGCTGAGCGGCGCGGCCGGCCGAGGACCGGTCCGCCCGCTCGCGATCCCCGTCCCAGTCTCCGTCTCCGTTTCCCCTTCCGCCCTCTCTGCCGGCCGTCCGCGAGGACCGCCTGCCCGCACCAGCCCGCGTCGTGCCAGCCCGTGCGAGATCCAAGAACTACAAGGATTTCGTCACCATGCCACTGCGCCCGACGCCCGTCGCGCTCGCCCTGTCGTTGGCTTTCCCGCTGGTGTTCGCGCCAGCCTTCGCCCAGACCCAGCCGGCCTCCACGACCACCTCGACCGCCGCGAAGACCGCGACCGCCGAGGCCCCCCAGCCACTCGGTGAACTGACCGTCTCCGCGACCCGCACCGAACGCTCGGTCGACGCGGTGCCCAACACGGTCACCGTGAAGAACCGCAAGCAGCTCGATCGCCGCGACGCGCGCGATTTGAAGGACCTGCTGTCCGACGAGGTCGATCTCTCGGTCAAGGCCATGACGCCGCGCTTCACGGCGGCGGGCGCCTCCACGGGCCGCTCGGGCAACGAAGGCATCAACATCCGCGGCCTGGAAGGCAACCGCGTGCTGATGATGGTGGACGGCATCCGCCTGCCGCAGAGCTTCGCCTTCGGCGCGTTCGCGAGCGGCCGGGCCGACTTCGTCGACCTCAACAGCCTGGTCAGCGCCGAGGTGCTGCGTGGCCCGACGTCCACCTCCTACGGCGGCGACGGCCTGGCCGGCGCGCTGAGCCTGCGCACGCTGTCGCCGGAGGACCTGCTGGTGAACGGCAAGACCTTCGCCGGCTTCGCCAAGCTGACCGGCCTGAGCGCCGACGACTCCAAGCGGGCCAGCGCCGCCGTCGCCTTCGGCGCGGAGGACTGGAGCAGCCTGGTGCAGGCGACAGTCCAGCGCGGTCACGAGACCAAGAACGAGGGCGGCAACGACGCGCCCAACGCCACGCGTACCACGCCCAATCCGACCGACGTCGAAACCCGCAGCGTGATGGCCAAGCTCGGTTATCGCGTGAACGCGAACCACCGCCTGATGGGCACGCTCGAGTACCGCGAGCGCAAGGTCGACACCGACGTGCTGACGGCCGTGACCGCGCCGCCGGCGACCGGCACGCTGCCGGGGACGGCGGTGCTGGGGCTGGTCGCGCACGACAAGCTGGAGCGCACGCGGGTCTCGCTGGCGCACCGCTACGAGGACCTCAACGCCGCGTGGCTGCAGCAGGCGACCACGCACGTCTACGTGCAGGACAGCGAGACGCGCCAGTTCGCCGCCGAGGACCGCAACACCTCGCCCGACCGCACGCGCCTGGGCACCTACAAGGAACGCGTGATCGGCGTGAGCTCGCAGGCGCAGACGCAGCTCGCGAACCAGCGCCTGAGCTACGGCGTCGACCTCAGCCGCAACACGATCGACGGCGTGCGCGACGGCACCGTGCCTCCGGCCGGGGAGACCTTCCCGAGCAAGGCCTTCCCCGACACGAAGTACACCTTGGCCGGCGCCTTCGTGCAGGACGAGATCGAGGCGGGCGACTTCACGCTCATTCCCGCGCTGCGCTTCGAGCACTACAAGCTGTCGCCCAAGCAGAACGGCTACACCGGCCAGATCGTCTCGCTGTCGGACCAGGCGGTGACGCCGCGGATCGGCCTGATCTGGCGCGCGACACCCGTCGTCCAGCCCTACGTCAACTGGGCGCAAGGCTTCCGCGCCCCGACGCCGGACCAGGTCAACAACGGCTTCACCAACCCGATCCAGGGCTACCAGAGCATCGGCAACCCCGACCTGAAGGCGGAACACGCCAACAGCTGGGAACTGGGCCTGCGCGGCAAGCTGATGGAGACGCTGCGCTGGCAGCTGAGCGCCTACGACAACCGCTACCGCGACTTCATCTCGCAGGAGATGGTGCGCGGCTCCTTCACGCCCAACGATCCGGCGATCTTCCAGTACGTCAACCTGAGCCAGGCCCGCATCAAGGGCGTGGAAGCGCGTGTCGTCTGGGACATCTCCTCGAGCTTCAACGTCAACGCGTCGGTGGCGAAGTCGCGCGGCCACAGCATCGAGAACGGCGTCGAGACGCCGCTGGACAGCGTGCAGCCGTTGCGCGGCAAGGTCGGCGCGCGCTACGAGTCCGGCCCCTGGGGCGTCGAAGCCACCTGGCTGCACAGCTCGGGCAAGAAGCCGTCGGACGTCAGCACGGCCGGCCAGTTCACGCCGAAGAAGTACGACGTCGTGGACCTCGGCGGCGCCTACCGCTTCGACAAGACCTTCTCGTTCTCGGCCTACGTCACCAACCTCTTCGACAAGAAATACTGGCGTTGGGGCGACGTGACCGGCATCAGCGCGGCCACGCCTGCGGCGCTGGCCACGATCGACAGCTACACCGCCACCGGCCGCGCCTTCCAGGTGACCCTGCGCGCCGATTTCTGACCAGGAGTTGTTCCCCATGCATGCCAGCTTCACCGCTTTGCGACAGGCCTTCGCCACGGCGCGCCAGGAACGCAAGGCGCGCCACCGCGACATCGCCAGCGACCTGCGCATCTCCGAGGGCGCGCTGCTGGCCGCGCACGTCGGCCCGTTCGCCGACGACGAGTCCCCGCTGCGCGCGCGTCGCCTGCGCGCGGCGTGGCAGGACCTGATCGCCGCGCTGGAGCCGCTGGGCCCGGTCATGGCGCTGACCCGCAACGAGTCCTGCGTGCACGAGAAGGTCGGCGTCTACACCGCCGTCAGCGCGATGGGGCCGCAGCGCCAGATGGGCCTGGTGCTGGGCGGCGCGATCGACCTGCGCGTCTTCTACAGCCACTGGCGCCACGGCTTCGCCGTCGCCGAACGGCTGTCCGACGGCGCGGTGCAGCGCAGCCTCCAGTTCTTCGACGCCGCCGGCCAGGCCATCCACAAGGTCTTCGTGAAGCCGGAGAGCGATCTCGCCGCCTACGAGGCCTTGGTGGCGCGCTTCCTGGCGGATGACCAGCAGCCCGGCTTCGAGCCCGGCGATGCGTGGCAGGAGCCGGCGGAAGTGTCGGACGCGCACATCGATGTCGCGGCCTTCCGCGGAGAGTGGGCGTCGCTGCGCGACACGCACGATTTCTTCGGTCTGCTCAAGCGTCACGGCCTGACTCGCACGCAGGCGCTGCGCCTGGCCGAACCGCGTTTCGCGCAGCCGCTGGCGCTGTCCAGCGCGCAGGAGCTGCTGAGCCGCGCCGCGCAGGAGAACGTGTCGATCATGGTCTTCGTCGGCAACCCCGGGATGATCCAGATCCACAGCGGTCCGGTGAACAAGGTCGCGATGATGGGACCGTGGATCAACGTACTGGATCCGGGCTTCAACCTGCACCTGCGCGAAGACCATATCGCTTCGGCCTGGCTGGTGCGCAAGCCGACGGTCGACGGGCTGGTGTGCTCGCTGGAGCTGTTCGACGCGCAGGGCCGCACGATCGCGATGATGTTCGGCGAACGCAAGCCCGGCCAGGCCGAGCGCTGCGACTGGCGCAACCTGCTGGAGAGCCTGGTCGAAGGCGCGCCGGCGGAGGCCGTGCCGTGCTGAGCCGCCGCCACGTCCTGTCGCTGGCGCCGGCCGCGGCGCTGCTGACGCTCGGCGGTCGGGCCTGGGCCGCGCCGCAGCGCGTCATCGCCGTCGGCGGCGCGCTGACCGAGCTGATCTACGAACTGGGCGCGCAGGGCGAGCTCGTGGGCGTGGACAGCACCTCGCTGTACCCCTCGGACGCCACCAAGCTGCCCAACGTCGGCTACGCCCGCACGCTGGCCGCCGAAGGCCTGCTGTCGCTGGCGCCGACGATGGTGGTCGCGACCGAGGAAGCCGGCCCGCCCGCCGTGCTGCGCCAGCTCGAGGCCGCCAAGGTACCGCTGCACGTGCTGCGCGCGGAGCACCGCTTCGAAGGCGTGCTCGAGCGGACGAAGGCGCTGGGCGAGCTGCTCGGTCGCCAGCGGCAGGCGACGGCCCTCTCGCAGAAGCTGCAGGCCGAATGGACCGCGAGCCGCGCCCAGGTGACGAAGCTCGCAGCCGGCCATCGCGCGCCGCGCGTGCTCTTCGTGCTGTCGAACGCGGCGAACCAGGCGCGCATCGCCGGTTCCGCCACGGCAGCCGACGCGATGATCGGCTACGCCGCCGCGACCAACGCGCTGGGCGATGCGCAGGGCTACAAGATGCTCTCGCCCGAAGCAGCGATCGCCGCGGCGCCGGACGTGATCCTCGCGACCACGCAAGGCCTCGACGCCAGCGGCGGCATCGACGGCCTGCTGAAGCTGCCGGGACTGGCGCAGACGCCGGCCGGTCAGAACCGGCGCGTGGTCGTGATGGAAACGATGGAGCTGCTCGGCTTCGGGCCACGCACGCCGAAGGCGTTGACGACACTGGCCCAGGCTCTGCATACGCCACGATGAGCTCGGTCGGATCCGCCCTGCCCTCGCCGATCACCACGGTGCCGGCACGGCGCGCGTGGTCGCGCCCGATGCTACTGACGGCGGCGCTGGTGCTGACGGTGGTCGTGGCGGTGCAGTTCGGCGCGATGCCGATCGCGGCGGCCGATTGGCTCAACGGGCCTTGGAGCGACGCGGCCAAGACCGGCGGCGCGCACGTGCTGTGGCAGCTGCGGCTGCCGCGCCTCGGGCTGACGCTCGCGGTGGGCGCGGCGCTCGGCCTCGCCGGCGCGCTCAGCCAGGCGCTGTTCCGCAATCCGATGGCCGAGCCCAGCCTGCTCGGCGTCACCAGCGGCGCGGCCGCGGCGGTGGCCCTCACCCTCACCGTCTTCGCCGGCCTGCATGCGGCGCTGCCCGCGGACGTCCGCCTGTGGCTGCTGCCGCTGGCCGGTTTCGTCGGCGCACTGGCGGTGTGCTTCTCGCTGGACCGCCTCTCGCGCTGGCTCGCGCCGGGTTCGATCGCAGCGCTGCTGCTGTGCGGCCTCGCGCTGCAGGCGATGACCTTCGCGGTCGTCGGCCTGTGCAGCTTCATCGCCAACGACGAGCAGCTGCGCGCGATCAACTTCTGGACGTTGGGATCGCTGGCCGGTGCCAACTGGATCATGGCTGCGGTGATGGCCGGCGCGCTCCTGGCGCTGGGCACGCTGGCGCTGCGTGTCGCGCCACGCCTGAATGCACTTGCGCTCGGCGAAGCGGCGGCCGCGCACGTCGGCATCGACGTCGAACATCTGCGCTGGCAGTGCATCACCATGGTGGCGCTGCTCTCGGCGCTGGCGGTGGCCTGGTGCGGCAACATCGGTTTCATCGGCCTGATGGCGCCCCATCTGGCGCGGCAGCTCGTCGGCGCGGACCAGCACCATGTGCTGCCCAACGCCATGCTCGCCGGCGCGCTGCTGCTCGTCGTCGCGGATACCCTCGCACGGACGCTGGCGGTGCCGGCGGAGATCCCCGTCGGCGTGTTCAGCGCGCTGATCGGCGCGCCGTGGTTCCTCTTCCTGCTGCGCGGCGCGGTGCGCCGCATGGGGAGCGCGTGATGGGCTCGCTGCTGACCTTGCAGGACGTGCGCGTGACGCTGGGGAATGCTGCGATCGGCCCGCTGACGCTGCGCGTCGATCCGGGCGAACGCATCGCGATCCTCGGCCCGAGCGGCGCCGGCAAATCGACGTTGCTGCGACTCATCGCGCGCGAGCTGCGTCCGGCGGCCGGCGCGCTGCATTTCGATGGACAACCGCTCGGCACGTGGTCGCTGGCGGCATTGGCGCAACGCCGCGCGGTACTGCCGCAGCAGCATGGTGTCGCCTTCGGACTGCCGGTCGAGCTCGTCGTCGCCCTCGGCCGCGTCGCACGCCAAGGCGACGGGCGCCAGGACGCGATCGTGCGCGAGGCTTTGACGCAAGCGCAGGCCGAGCACCTGCACGGTCGCCGCTTCGACACGCTGTCCGGCGGCGAACAGGCGCGCGTCCAGCTGGCGCGTGTGTTCGCGCAGGCTTGGGATGCGCGCGACGGGTTGCTGCTCGTCGACGAGCCGGTGGCCGCGCTCGATCCGGGACTGAGCGTCTCGCTGATGGCGGCGATGTCAGACTTCGCGACACAGCGTGGCCACGCGCTGGTGGCGGTGCTGCACGACCTCAACCTCGCGATGAATCATTTCGACCGGCTCTGGCTCATGAAGTCGGGCCGGCTGCTGGCCGACTGCGACGCGCTGCCGGCGACCCTGCCGCTGCTGGAACAGCTCTACGACACGCGCCTGCGGCTGCTCCGCGATGAACACGGGCTCGCGATCCTGCCGATGCTGGCGGGCGCAGTGGGAGCGCGCGCATGAGTCCTCGTTGGACCGGCTGGGCCGTGACCGGGGCGATCCACGCGGCCATGCTGCTGGCGCTGGTGAACGCCTTCGCGCCGAAGCGGCCGCCCGCGCCCGTGCCGCTGACGATCAGCGCACGTCTGGTGCCTTCGAAGCCGACATCGGAAGCGACGCCTCCGTCGTCCATTCCCATCGAATTGCCCCGCTCAGCGTTGAGCGTTCCTCCGACGCCGGACATCCCGCCGCCGCCCGTGCAGATCGAGGTCACGCCGCCGATCGCCGTCGCCGCGACGCCGCTGCGATTCGACCCTCCTGCGGCGGCTGCGCCCGATCAGGGCACGGCGGTGGCCGGCCCCGTCGCGGTCGCCGCGGTCTCGACGGCGGCAACGACGTCCTCGCCAGATCCGGCGACCGTCCCGGCACCGGCGACGACCGATGTCCCGGTCCAGATACCCGCCGACCATCGCGCCTGCAGCGCCCGGCAGATCGAGCGTCACTACCCGGGGATGCTGCGCGATCGCGGCATCGAGGGCCGGGTCGTGCTGCGCGTGAAGGTCGACGCCGACGGTCATGCGGCCGAAGTCGTCGTGGCCGGCGGCAGCGGCTGGCGCCTGCTGGACGAAGCCGCGCGTCGCGTCGCCGAATCCTGTCCTTTCGTCCCTGCCCGACGCGGCGACCAGCGACTGGTCAGCTGGGTCGAGTACCCGGTGCGCTTCGCGCTCCAGGCGTCCCCCTTGCAGTAAGGAGTCCACCCCATGTGCGACAAGCCCACCGCCCCTTCGCTCCTGAGCCTACTGGCGCGCGCCGACGCGGGCGCTTCCGGATTGCCAGGCGATTCCCCGTTGCTGGCCTCCGCCGCGAACGCGGTGACGGGCGGCGGCGTCTTCATGCAGGAGGGCGACACCGTGCCCGCCGCGGTGGCCGGTCTGCCGCTGGCGCAAGCCCTGGCACGTGGAGACTCCATCTCCTCGTCATCGTCCTCCTCGCCCTCCTCGTCCTCATCCGACGACACGCCAGTGCCGCGCGGCTCGCGCCGTCGTCGCCTGTGGGAACTGCCCGCGCAGGCGTTGTGCCCGGTGATCGGCGTGTGCCTGCCGATGCCGGTGCTGCGTCGCAAGCTGGGCAAGATGCTCGGCGGCGAGGCGCTGGCCAACGACTACGAGATGCACTGCGGCGCGATCAACGAATGCGCGCGTCGCGGGCCGATCTCCGAGATGCTTCAGAAGGAGCTGGACCAGCGCTTCTCGATCGCGCTGCGGCAGTCGTCGCAGCACAAGACGGCGGAGTCGCTGACGCGTTGGTGGAACGCCGCGCAGCAGGGCAACGACGTCGGCGGCGCGCTGTGGGGCGCGTTGACGCATGCGCGTTGCGACGCGGCGTTGCAGGAGCAGGTCCTGCGCGACATCCACATGCTGCAGCATCAGGTCGGCGCGGCGAACCGCGCGGACCTGCAGCGACTCGACGAGCTTCAGGACGAGCACGCGATCCTGACGCGCGAGCTGGCGCAGGCGCAGTCGCGCAGCACGCGCCTGCTGGCGGAGCGGGCACGCGAGCTGGAGCTGTCCCAGGCCGAATGCCTGCGCCTGCGCGGCGAGCTGCTGGCGCGCGACACGCTGGCGGCCGGGCTGCGCGAGGAGCTGCAGCAGCTGGAGGAGAGCATCCCCGGCCTGCGCCACCGCCATGAGCAGGCCAAGCACCTTCAGGCGCAACAGGACCGCATCCATCAGCTGGAACGCGCGCTGCTGACCTCGCGCCAGCAGGCCGAGCGCGAGCAACGACGGGCGGACGAATTGCAGCAGGCGCTGGCGCAATCGGAACGTCAACTGGAGCAGCACCAGACGCGGACGGCGCAGCAGTCCGAGTCGCAGCCAAACGCGGAGTCGCTGCCGTCGCTCGACGAGCGCTCGGTGCTGTGCGTCGGCGGCCGGCCGGCGGTGGTGCCGATCTATCGCCAACTGATCGAGCGAACCGGCGGACGTTTCCTGCACCATGACGGCGGCGAGGAAGACGCGGTGTCCAAGCTTGATGCCAGCCTGGCTGCAGCGGACCTCGTGATCTGCCAGACCGGCTGCATCAGCCACGACGCCTACTGGCGCGTGAAGGACCACTGCAAGCGGCACAACAAGAAGTGCGTCTACATCGAGTCGCCGAGCGCGAGCGGCATGCGCCGGGCGTTGGGTTCACTGAGTACGGAAGAGCCCGCGGAAGCAGCGCCCCTGCAAGCCGGCCAGCAAGAATGAAAACACTTGGTCGGCTGGCAACAATCTGCCAGCCTGACTACCGCTTCAGGCCGAGAGCGGAGGTTCACCGATGCCCGCTTTGCGCCACCGCGCTGAGTTCTGCTAGCTGTCGCGACTAGCCTCGGCTTGCCCGTGCGGTTCAGCCGCAGCGACCGGCCAGTTAAGCGGCCGTCCGGCTCGAACGAAGTCCAAGTATTCGTCCTGCCCGATTCCGCGGTTTGTCCAACGATCTGGGTGGGTGCTCAGTATTCTTTCGGCTGCCGCAAGCGCTGCATCTGCGTCTCCAAACTTGCCAGCTGGCGCATGAGGGCCGTCCACTTCCGCATACGGGAAGTCGTAGATGTCAACGAAGTCCTCTGCTCCGATGTCTTGAACATTGAACACCCACAACTCAACGTCTTCTGCGGTCGGGCGGAGTTCAACATGACGAATGAAACCTGCCATTCCCGGCGACTGACCAAGAAACTGCTCGACTGATTTGCCGCGTCTCAGGACTGTTGGGATGTCACAGGTTGGTAGATGTCTCACGAGGTCTCATCCGTGGGAATGCGAGTCTAAGCTGGCCGTCTGAACTCTAGTCTTCATGCCACTCGATCCATTCGGGCCGGGCTCCAGAGTTCTCGTAAAAGTAGGCGACGGCCTTGTAGCACTGTTCCAACTCAATGCACCAAGACAACGGATACGCCTCGACCTGCCCATTTGCCAATGTGAAGTTCGCCGAGCCTGGGCGGCCACTTGTCGACCTTGAGCAGAACCCGCTGTCGCCGGCATGCCGCAGATACATCAGCCATGCATCCTCACCATTGCGCAGCATGCATAGGGAAGGCCCTGCCGGGACGGAGGCCCAAAGCTCGAACGAGGGTGACCGATCGAAATGATCGAGGAGTCGCCCAGTGTGCTCCGTGGAAAGTACGGCCTCGCGTTGACCATTGAAGTCGAAATAGATCAAAGATGCGCCACAAGGTTTGAGTTCAGTTGGCCAGCCTACCCGAAAGCTGCCACCTTCAGCGTCGCGGGTAAGGATCCAGCCAGCCACACCAAGAAGTGCGTCAACATCGAATCGCCGAGCGCGAGCAGCATGCGCCGGTCGCTGGGATCGCTCAGCGATGCCGATGACCGTTCCGCCTAGCCGGAAACAACAAGGCCCAGGGGACTGGGGCCTTGCTCCAAGTTCAGCGCACGAGATGCTCGAACACCCCATCGACCATCGTGGCGAAGGACACATGAGCGTTGCCGCGCACAGTCGGCACGATCGCCAGGAAGTCCGACGACAGCAACTTCTCGGTGAACCTGCGCCGAGTGTTGGCGTCCAACATCCACGCGCGAATCACCTGTCGGAACTCCCCGCGGTCCCAGGCGAAGGGATTGCTGTAATCGTGCTCGCCCCAGAATCTCCAATGGCTCTCCCTGACGAACTGCGCGGTGGACATCGGGTCATCGCATTCCAGCCAATGCGCCAACAGCGGCTGGATCGCGATCCCTCCGACATCGAACATCAGGAGCACCTCGAAAGGATCGTGCAGCAATGCGGGTCTGGACGGATCGATGCCGGCGCGGATTGCGAGCGCAAAGTAGGCCAGCGCAAAACCCGACAGGGCGGACTGTTGCGACGCCGTCCAACTGCCGGGTGGGCATCCTCCCAGACGATCCAAGGCAATCGCCAGCGAATGACGGATCTCGGCCCCTTGCGCCAGCAGCTCCAACATCCGCGGCACGAAATATCCCACCTCTGCCGGGTTCTGCACCTGGCTCTTCGCGGAATCGCCATACTCGAAGAGATGCTCGACCGTGAGCCGCTTCAACGGCCACTCGCGCAACTGCTTGTCCACTTCTTCCGGCATGCAGCAGGCCGTGCAGACATCCAGCGGCAGCGCTGGCCGGCGGAACTCAGCAAACGCGACATAGGTCTCCTCGACCGCGGCGCGAAGCATCTGCGAGAGTTCAGCGTGCTCGGTGGCTGTCATTCCCTGCCCACGACATCGGATTTCATCGCCGCATTCTGTCAGCCCGCCGCCTGACAACCGTGTGCGAGTCGGTCACCAAGTCAGCCGTACACCGCGCGCCGCACGTCCTTGTGCAGCGCCTCGTCGAACGGGAACTTCTGGGCGAAAAACACCACTGCGAGTTGGTTCGCCGGGTCGACCCAGAACAGCGTGGAGGCCGCTCCGCCCCAGGAGAACTCGCCCACCCTGCTGGCCGGCTCGTCCGCCGTGGTCGGCGCGATGCGCACCGAGCCGCCGAGCCCGAAGCCGATCCCCGGGCTCTTCAGGAAGTGACGCGGCGCGATCGCCGGATCCAGGTGATCGACGAGCATCAGCTTCACCGTCGCCGGCCGCAGCACGCGCACGCCGTCGAGCTGGCCTTCGCCCAGCAGCATGCGCGCGAAGCGCAGGTAGTCGTCGATGGGGCCGATCAGGCCCGCGCCGCCGCTGGCGAAGAGGAAGGGCACCTCGGGCTCGCGCTGGGCCGGGCCGTCGGCGCCGAAGCGGTAGGTCGCGGCCCGCCGATCCTTGACCGCGTCCGGCTGCGTCCAGTCCGTCTCCTTCATGCCCAGCGGCCGCAGGATGTGGCGGCGCACGTGCGCGTCGAAGGGCTCGTCGCCCAGCACTTCCACCAGGCGCGCCACGATGTCCGTCGAGGTGCCGTACTGCCAGGCCGTGCCCGGCTCGTGACGCAGCGGCAGCGCCGCGACAGCGCGACTGAACGCGGCCAGGTCGCGCGAGGTCTCCAGCGGATTCGCCGCCCGGAACGCGCGATCGGCCGGGCCGTCTTCCATCGCGTACGTGAGCCCCGACGTGTGCCGCAGCACGTCGCGCACGAGGATGGGCCGCTCCGCCGGCCGCTCGCCGCGACCGTCGTCCGCATGGACGCGCATATTCTTGAACTCCGGCAGGTAGAGCGCGATCGGATCGTCCAGCCGGAATCGGCCCGCATCCCACAGCCGCATGAGCGCCACCGACGCCACCGGCTTGGTCATCGACCAGATGCGCGCCAGCGTGTCGCGGGCCATCGGCTGCCGCGCCTCGCGATCCGCCAGGCCGAAGGCGCCGAAGTAGCGCTCGGTCCCGCCTTGCCAGACGACCGCCGACACCCCCACGGCGCGACCGTCGGCGACCACGCCGCGGAGCATCCGCTCGATGCGCTTCGGCGAGATCGACACGGACGCGCCGCCGGATCCGGGCGCGCCGCGCGATCCGCCAGCTGTGGCGGTTGCGCCCGTTGCCGCGGCTGCGGCAGAGGCGGCGGTTGCGGCCATGACCGCGGTCGGCGCAGCGAGAGCTACACCAAGGAGGTGGCGACGGGAAGGTGCTTGCGTCATGGGCCGATGCTAGAGCCGTACCCGCATGTAATCGTTCCGTTGGTCGCCTGCCCTGATCTAGACTTTCCCGACCACTGCTTCAAGGGATCGTCATGAAGGTACTGGTCGCCTCGTTCTTCGCCATCGCGTGCTCAACGGCGGTCCACGCCGCTGACTCGCCCGCGCCCTCGCCCGCCTGCGCGGCCAAGCGGGCCAGCATCGAATCCCAGATCTCCGAGGCGACCGCCAAGGGCAACCGCCGCCAGCTCTCCGGGCTGAAGTCGGCGCTGGCCGCCAACAAGCGTCACTGCACGGATGCCTCGCTCGCAGCCGATCGGGAGCGCGACATCGCCGCCGCGACGAAGAAGGTGACCCGCCGGGAGGCCGACCTGGCGACCGCGCAGGCCAAGGGCGATCCGAAGAAGATCGCGAAGGAGCAGAAGCAGCTCGACGAAGCCCGCGAGGCCCTGGCCGAGGCGCAGAAGCCGCTGTCCCCGTAGCGCCACGGCGCGAGGAGCGCCCCAAAAGAGGTAGCGCGTCGACCCCCGGGGACCTTCTTTCCGGCCAACCGCGCCGCCTGTCGGAACGCCCGGCCGGCGCTCCCCCAGTCGCCCATCTGCTACCGCAACCATCATCCCAGTGATCACAATGGACGGTCCCGCACGCCAGCTGCCGTACCCACCATGACCCTTGCTTTCGCCCGCCGCGCCCGCCACCTGATCACCCTCCTGTGCCTCGCGGCCGCCTCGACGGCGCAGGCCGACATCGTGGTCGGGCAGGTCGCCCCGTTCACCGGACCGCAGGCCGTCACCGGCAAGGCGATCCGCGCCGGCGCCAAGCTGTGGATCGACGACGTCAACGCCCGCGGCGGCGTCAAGGGCCAGAAGATCAAGCTCGTCACCCGCGACGACGCGAACAAGGCCGACGACACCGTCCGACTGGTCAAGGAACTGATCAGCACGGACGCGCCCACGGCTCTGATCGGGACGGTAGGCACCACCAACCTGGAAGCGCTCAAGCAGGACGGCATTCTCGAGAAGTCGCGCGTGTCCATGGTCGGCGCCGTGTCCGGCGCCAACAGCGTGATCACCGCGCGCAACATGTACCCGGTCAAGGCCAGCTACCGCGAGGAGGTGGACCGCCTCTTCAAGCAGCTCGGCGAGATGGGCCGCACCAAGGTCGCGGTCGTCTATCAGGACGACGGCCTGGGACGCGACGCGCTCGCCGGTGCGCAGGCTTCGGCGAAGACCTACGGCCTCACGCTGGTGGCGCAATCGGGTTACGTGCGCAACACGACCGAGGTCGGCCAGGCGGTGGCCGACATGGTCAAGCAGTCGCCCGACGTGATCTTCCTCGCCGCAACCACCGCGGCCGCCATCGAATTCACCGACAAGTACCAGACCGCCGGCGGCCGCGCCGCCCTGTACGGCATGTCCATCATCGACGTGCAGGCGCTGCTCGCGAAGCTCGGCCCGGACCGCGCGCGCGGCTTCGCGTTCTCGCTGGTGCTGCCGACCGACGACCGCGCCGACCGCGAAGTCGTCCGCGACTACCAGCGCCTGCGCGGCAACGCCAAGGACCCGGACCTGTCCTCGCGCTCGCTGGAAGGCTTCATCGCCGCCCGCGCGCTCGTCAAGGCCCTGGAGCGCACGGCCGCGGCCGGCCCCGTCGGCCTGACGGAGACCCTTGACCGCGGCTTCGAGACCGACGTCGGCGGCCATCGCCTAACCTTCGGCAAGGGCCCGACCTCGCGCTACGTGGACTTCGCCGTGCTCGGCGCCGGCGGCAAGCTGGTGCGCTGAGCGCAGCCGATCCAGAAGAATCATCAGCACTGGACGAAGGCGCCCGAACAGGCGCCCCTGAGCGCTCGACCGCGGCGTCAGGCCCGGCTCGTCAGTAATGCTCCGCGTCCGGCGGCGGAACGACCCATCCGTGCTTGCGACTCTCGTAAACCGACACGTTCGGCGCCGGGAAGCCCGGCTCCGCGAACGCGCCGACCGGGATCGCGATGAACTCAGGCATCGCCTCCATCTCGTAGTAGACCGTCGCGCCGCAGTTCGGGCAGAAGTGGAACGTGGCGGTCGACCCTTCGTCACCGGTGATCGCGTACGTCGACGATGGACCCGACGGGCTCACGTCTTGACGACGGAACCGGGCCTGCTCGGCGAAGGGGCCGCCGGTCCTGCGCTGGCAATTCAGGCAGTGGCAGATGGAGATGCGGACGGGCTCGCCCACGACCTGGGCCGTGAGCCGGCCGCAACTGCAGGAGGCCAGGCGTTGCGTCATGGGGAAGTCCTCGCGGGGTTTCAGCCATCTTGCCACGCCCGGGCCGCCGCCCACGGCATCCGCGCATCCACCGCATACGCCCCGCCGCCGCGCACGACGACGTAGCCGGCCAGCACGGCCATCAGCACGGGGTACTCGATGCCCCGGTCGATCCACGGCCAGGTCGGGCCGAGCGCGACGCAGATGCCGATCATCTCCATCGTGAAGGCCAGCGCGACCCAGCGCGTGCAGAAGCCGACCGCGAGCGCCGCCGCGCCGACGGTCTCCAGCAGCATGACGAGGACCGCCAGCTGCGGCGCGAACGGCAACCCCATCACCTGATCGATCAGCCGGGTCGAGCCCGCCATCGGATCCGCCATCGATCCGTGCGAGGTCCCCAACGCCTTCGGCAGCCCGTGCGTGAACAGGATGGCGCCTAAGGCGACGCGCAGCAGCGCGTACGCCGCCGGCTCGAGGCGGGCGGCCAGACCGCGAGGCGGCGTCGATCGACGGGAGACCGGGAGGGAGGCTGGGGCCATCGAACAGACTTTCGAGTTGCTGGTCGACGGCATTCTTCGGATCCGCGGCGCGCCGGTCGAGCAGCGCGCGCGAGCATCTGAATTCAACGCGGCTCAACAATGCCCGACCCGAGTCGTCGCAGTCCGGTCACGTCCGCAACACGGCGATACCTCCTTGCCAGTGCCGTGCCGCCGCACAACCGCTTGTTTCCAACGAAGCGAAGTTCCCAGGGTTTTCCCGAGAGACTTGGTGAAAGCGCTTTCACATAGTGGTGCGCCTCCCTTCCACACCACTGACTCAGAGGAGATCCCATGACACGCTGGATTCGATCACTCGCCGCGGTCGCGCTCGCCCTGACGGGCGTCGCGGCACAGGCACAGAACTGGCAACTCGTCTGGCAGGACGAGTTCACCAACGGCATCGGCCCGCAATGGCGCTTCGAGACCGGCACCGGCTCGGGCGGCTGGGGCAACAACGAGCTGCAGTACTACCGGCGCGAGAACGCGACGGTCGAGAACGGCCAGCTCGTGATCACCGCGAAGCGCGAGGACTTCGGCGGCATGCGCTACACGTCGTCGCGCATGACCACGCAAGGTCTGGCGCAGTTCAAGTACGGCCGCATCGAGGCGCGCATCAAGGCGCCGTCGAGCTCAGGCATGTGGCCCGCGTTCTGGATGCTGGGCAGCAACATCAACTCGGTCGGCTGGCCCGCATCGGGCGAGATCGACATCATGGAACACGTGAATGCCGATTCGGACATCCACGGCACCATCCACTGGCAGGGTCCGGACGGCGGCCACGCGTCCTACGGCGGCCACACGCCCACCAACGTCGCGGACTATCACATCTACGCCGTGGAATGGGACGAGAAGACGATCCGCTGGTTCGTCGACGGTCGTCAGTTCCACGTCGTCGACATCACCAACAGCGTCAACAGCACCGAGGAATTCCATCGCGACTTCTTCCTGCTGCTGAACCTGGCGGTGGGCGGCAACTGGCCGCAGTGGAACATCGACGAGAGCAGGCTGCCCGCGAAGATGTACGTGGACTACGTGCGCGTCTACAAGAAGGATGCGGGCACGGCGTTCTCGACGACGCTGCAGGCGGCCAACTTCGCGCTGCAGTCGGGCATGCAGCTCGAGGCGTCGACCGAAGGCGGCCAGAACCTCGGCTGGATCGAGACCGGCGACTGGGCGGTGTGGAACCTCAACCTGCCGCAGGGCGGGACCTACACGGTCGAGTACCGCGTCGCCAGCCTGAACGGCGGCGGCGCCCTGCAGCTGGAGATGGCCGGCGGCGCCCCGGTGTACGGCGCGCTGGGCGTGCCGTCGACCGGCGGATGGCAGAACTGGACGACGATCTCGCACCGCGTGACCTTGCCGGCCGGCCAGCAGCAGATCGCCGTGAAGGCCAACGGTCCGGGCTGGAACCTGCGCTCCGTGAAGATCACGAAGTCGTGATGCAATGCGGCGGATGTCCTCCGTCCGCCGCGTTGCCCCTCCGACCGACAGTCGACTCGCGCCGACCTACGCCGGCGCGAATCTCGCCGACGCCTTCGCCATCACGCTGGCCGACGACGCGCCGGACGACGCGATGGCCTTGGCCCGCGCCACGCTGGCCGATCCGCCGTGGTGGTTCCGCGCGCTGCTCGCGATCCGCGACGCGGCGGTGAAGCCGCTCGGTCTGAAGACCTCGGCCGCGATGCGGCATCACCTCGATGAGATAGGCGTCGAGCACGTCGACATCTTCCGCGTGCTGTCCGCCTCGCGCGACGAGGCGATCTTCGGCGAGCAGGACCAGCACCTGGATTTCAAGCTGTCCATCCTGATCCGTCGCGTCGAGGGATCGACGCACCGCGAAGCGGTGGCGACCACGGTCGTGAATTGCCACAACCGGCTCGGCAGGTTCTACCTCGCGCTCATCCTGCCCGGGCACGTGCTGGTCGTGCGATCGCATCTGAAGGCGGCGGCGAAGCGCTTCGGTCGGACCACCGCGAAGTTCCCAAGCTGATCTCCCCGTCACGGGCCGCTTCGTTGCCCGGTGTTCGTACGCTCAAGCGGCCGGTGCCGCCTTCTCCTGATCGCGCCTGCCGGCGGTGAGCCACAGGATCACCGCGAACACTGCGCCGCCGACGCTGGCGAGTCCGAAGAACATCATCATCGCGTCATAGCCGGCGGGATTCTGCGCGCTTGCGCCCGCGCGGTCGTTGAGCCAGCCGGCGACGAGGTTGGCCCCGGCGATTCCGGCGTTCTGCGCCACCCACATCAATCCGATCGCCGTTCCGAAGCGCGCCGGCGAAACCAGCTTGCTCACCAGCGGCCACATCACCGCGGGCACCAGCGAGAAGCTCACGCCGATCAGCGCGGTGGCGACCCAGAGGCTGGTCGAGGTGAGCGCCATCGTGGCCATCGCGATGGGCAGCAGCACCGCACCGAAGGCGAGGAACGGCGCATAACGCCCGAGGCGGTCGCACAACCAGCCGAAGGCCGGCGTCGCGAAGACCGCCGCCAGGAACACGTAGCTGTTCATCGCGCCGGCGGACGCCAGGTCCAGGCCGTGCGTGTGCTGGAAGTACTTGATCGAGAAGGTGCTGCGGAACGCCAGGATCACCGAGTACCAGAGCACGCACAGCGTGAGCAGGTACCAGTAGGCCTTGCCGAAGTGCAGCAGGTCGCGCCAGACGAAGGGCTGCGCCTGCTGCTCGATCTCGCCTTTGGCGGAGGCGGCGATGCGGCGGTCCATCGTCCAGTAGGCCAGCGCCGCGGCGAACGAGGCCGCGGCCATCGCGGCGGCGATCATCAGCGGCGGTTGCCAGCCCTGCGCGTAGGCGTGAGGAAACCAGGTCGGCGACATGTCGGAGGAGAACGAGCCCAGCCGCCCGATGGACAACGCCAGCCCCATCGATAGCGCCACATTGCCGCCGACGAAGTACTGCGCCAGCGCCGCCAGCGTGGCGATGCCGAAGGTCTCGGCGCCGATGCCGAACAGCAACCGTCCCGCGGCCATGCCGGCAAAGTTGGGGCTGAGCGCGGTGAGCAACGCGCCGAGCAGGCAGACGGCGGCGGTCCACACGGTCATGCGCGCGGCGCCGAAGCGGTCGACCAGCACGCCGCCGACGAGGATCAGCACGACGTTGGGCAGGCTGTAGATCGCGTTGAGCAGGCCGATCTGCTGGTCGCTGAAGCCGCGCTGGCTCTGCAGCGCGTCGGCGACGGGGCCGATGGAATCGTAGACGTAGTAGTTGCCGTACAGCGACGCGGCGATCAGCGCGCACACCAGCCACGCGACGGCGCGGCTCGGGGACTTGTCGTTCATGAGGAGAGCCTGGGGAATCCTGGGCGGTCGCGGGGACCGAAGGCGCGGATTCTCCCCTCACGCTGGTAACCGCCCGTAAAGGCGCCGTCACGACGCGACATTCCGCGACGCAGCCACCCATCGGTGGGGGCTGGGTTCGCCCGCATTTGGGATAAGGTCCGGGCCGTTCCCGCAGCCCTTGCGTCCAGGAGATCCCCCATGACAGTCTCGCGTTCCTTCGCTTCCACCGGCCCTGCCCTGCCCCGCGTGGGCAGTGTGATCGCCGCCTGCATGGCCGTGGCGATGCTCGCCGGCTGCGGCAAGCAAGGCGCGACGCTGGGCGAGGGCAGCTCGGAGATCTCCGGATCGGCCGGACCGGCTGGCGCCAACAAGGCCAACCGCGAGTTGATGAAGTGCGACGCGCCGGTCGCGACGCTGTCGCTGATGGAGAACCCCAACGGCTACACGATCAGCGCGCCCAACGGCCTGCCGAACTCGCCGCTGCCGCTGGTGCGGCTGCTCGCGCAGCAGAGCGGCTGCTTCCGCGTCGTCGATCGCAACTCGGGCCTCAAGGCCACGATCAAGGAGCAGGAGCTCAAGGACGCCGGCATCCTGCGCCAGCAGGGCAGCACCGTGCACAAGGGCAAGGGCTACGAAGCCCAGTACACGCTGATCCCGAGCCTGACCTTCAGCGAGCAGGACGCGGGCCGCCAGGTCGGCGGCATCCTCGGGATGATCCCGGTGCTCAACAAGTTCGTCGGCGCGGCCGAGCACATCAAGCTCAAGGAAGCGCAGGTCGCGCTGCTGCTGACCGACAACGAAACGACCGAGCAGGTCGCCGCCGCGACGGGCTCGGTGCGCGTCACCGACCTGGGCATGGGCGGGCTCGTGCTGGGCAAGCTCGGCGGCGCCGCGGGCGCAGGCTGGGCCAACAGCAATGAAGGCAAGGTCATCGCCGCCGCGTTCCTCGACGCGCACAACCAGCTCGTCGTCCAGGCCCGCATGCTGCAGGCCAAGGACCTACCGGATCCGGTGCCGATGAAGAAGGCCGGAGACACCGCCAAGAAGGCCGCGGCCGGCGCATGACCTGGCCCGCCGCGCGGCCTGCGGCGGCGCGACCTCGATGGCGACGTCCCAGGCGCCATCGAGCGTGCTGCGGACCGCCCCTCCTCGGGAGAGGTAGTGTGTCCATCGACGCTTACCGCTGATTGCAGCTCTTGCGTCTCCCCGTTGGAACCGCTTTCAAGGCACGGGAAGAATCGCCGTCGACTCACAACGAGAGACGAGCATGACCCTTGCTTCCAGCCCGAACTTCGGAAAGCTCCAGGCCGCGCCGACCGCGATCGCGCTGGCCGTCAGCCTGCTGCTGAGCGCCTGCGGCGGCGCCGACTCACCCGACTCGGCCGCCGGCCCTGCGGGCACGGCGGCCTCCGATCGTGCGAGCGCCCAGGCGCAGTCGACGACGTCGCAGACCGCGTTTCCCGTGGGGCAGTACAGCCTGCGCGGCGTTCAATCGGGGATGTGCATCGACATCGAAGGCGCGAGCACGGCCGACGGCGCCAAGACACTGCAGATGCCGTGCAACGGTGCGGCCAGCCAGCGCTTCGACATCAGCGCCGCCGCCGACGGCAGCTACGCCTTCCGGAATGTCCGCAGCGGCAAGAACCTGGACGTCAGCGACATCTCGACCGCCAACGGCGCACTCATCCAGCAATGGGGCTACGGCGGCGGCGCGAACCAGCGCTTCGTCGTCACGGCCAAGGGCGATGCGTTCCACATCGTCGCGAAGCACACCGGCAAATGCGTGGATGTGAAGGACTTCAGCCTCGTCGCCGGTGGCCGCATCCAGCAATGGAACTGCGGCAACAACGACAACCAGCGGTGGACGTTCGTGGCGGCCGGCACTCCGGCTCCGGCTCCAGCTCCCGCACCAGCTCCCGCTCCGGCGCCCTCGCCTGCACCAGGCCCGTCCCCCGCACCGGCCCCGTCGCCCGCGCCATCTCCGGCGCCGGCGCCTTCACCGGCTCCTGCGCCTTCACCAGCTCCTGCTCCAGCCCCTGCGCCGGGACCCGCCCCCGCACCGGCTCCCGGACGCGGCGCCAACGTGGCATGGGTCGAGTACCAGGCCGAAGACGGCCAGACCAATGCCCAGGTCCTCGGCCCGAGCCGTCAGAAGTGGGACGCGAACCACATCGAGGCTGAAGCCATCGGTCGCAAGGCGGTGCGCCTGAACCGGACCGGCGACTACGTGTCCTTCAAGACGACCGCGGCCGGCAACGGCGTGGTGGTGCGCTACTCGATTCCCGACGCGCCGAACGGCGGCGGCATCGATGCCACGCTGGGCCTCTATGTGAACGGCGTGCGCGTGAAGTCGCTGCCGCTGACCTCGCGCTACAGCTGGTCCTACCAGGGCGGCCTGATCGGCGATCCGATCGTCGACAAGCCGGCCGGCCAGCCGCACACCTTCTTCGACGAAGTGCGCACGCTGCTGCCCGACAACATCCCCGCCGGTGCGACCGTCATGCTGCGCCGCGACGCGCAGGACACGGCGGGCTTCTACGTGATCGACCTGGTCGACATCGAGCCGGTGCCGCAGGCGCTGACGATGCCGGCGGGCTTCACTTCGGTGACGGCCTTCGGCATCCAGCCGGGCGACGGCAAGGACCATGCGAACGACGTGCTGCGCGCCCTGCGCTCGACCAGCAAGCTGTGGTTCCCGCCGGGCGACTACCTGCTGCAGAAGATCGACGGCGGCAACGTCGGCCTGGACAACCCCGGCATCGAGGTGCGCGGGGCCGGCATGTGGCACACCAACCTGCGCGGTCCGAAGTCGATGTTCTTCTGCTACGGCGCGAGCGCCCGCTGCGTGTTCGGCGACTTCTCCATCCTCGGCGAATCCAAGGCCCGCGCCGAGGAAACCGAAGGCGTGCAGAAGGCCTTCGCCGGCCCGATGGGCGCCAACAGCCTGATCGAGAACGTCTGGATCGAGCACGTGGTGGGCGCGATCTGGGTCGGCAACGATCCCCCGTACCAGACCCAGCCGACGCAGAACCTGACCATCCGCAACTGCCGCATCCGCAACACCTACGCGGACGGGATCAACTTCGACAACGGCACGTCCAACTCGCTGGTGGAAAACTGCCACCTGCGCAACACCGGCGACGACGCGCTGGTGGTGTGGTCCATCAAGTGGACCGACTGGGTGAAGGACAAGACCTGGCAGCTGGGCGACGGCTTCATCTCGCCCGCGGGGAAGAACGCGCCGGACCAGGGCCAGGGCGTCAACAACGTGTTCCGCAACAACACGGTGCAGATGCCGTGGCGCGCCAACTGCTTCGCGGCCTATGGCGGCGCCGGCAACGTGTTCAAGGACAGCGTCTGCGAGGACGTGCTGACCTGCCCGGGCATCCTGATCGACAACGAGTTCAGTCCGTATCCGTTCGGACCGGGGACGACGACCTTCAGCAACATCTCGCTGATCCGCGCGGGCGGGCCGATGTTCAACGAGAACACGGGCAACCCGTGGTTGCATGGCGCGCTGAAGTTCTACCTGCGCGAGGGCGACATGAACGACATCCTGGTGGAGAACGTCGACATCATCGACCCGACCTACTCCGGCATCGAGTTCCGCGGCTTCGGCACGGCCTTCGTGCCGCCGGGCGAGAGGTTCCACCCCGATCTGCTGCGCGACGCCGACAACGCGAAGTTCCGCAACGTGAGGTTGAAGAACATCCGGATCACCAACCCGGGCCGGTACGGCATCGAGCTGATCGACAACGGCGGTCGCGGCGCGGTCAACTTCGACGGCGTGATGGTGACCAATCCGGCGCTCGGCGGCCTGAAGCAGGACAACGCGCCGGGGAGCTTCTTCATTCGAGGAAGCGGCAACGCGGGCTGGTGACTCCCTGTCTCACGTCCCTTTTCGCACACGGGGAGAGCAGGAGCGCTGGCGTACTTCCACCGCCGCTGGCCCTCACCCCTGTCAGCACACCACGCTAGGCTTCGAGTCGCAGTTGCCCGAACGCAGCAGGCACATGGAAGTTCGCCTTCTCGCTGCCCGTCGGATTCCACGCGCTGAACTGCCGCGATGCCTTGTTCCCTTCGATGCGGAACAGGTTGATCCGCCAGCCGTCGAGCGACTGCGCGTTGCGAGGCATCGGCACGACGAGCTCGGCCGTCCACATCCGGTGGACCTCGTCCACCGACGTGCGCGCGCGGCTCTCGCCGATGAAGCGCTTGCGGCCCTGCCCGCGCACCTCGAGATCCATCACCAGGCCGTTCGGCGAGACCTCGACCTCGCGGTAGCGGTCCGTGCCCGCGTCCTGCGGCGATTGCAGGAAGACCTCGACGACGTCGCGCTCCCACAGCGGCCAGATGTCCGTCGCGGAGACCTCGCGCTCATAGGTCGTCAGCGCGTTATAGCGACTGCTGAAGCGCAGGTGCAGCGCGCCGTCCGCATGCATCAGCTGCACGCGCGTCGACTGCGTTCCCGTCAGCGGTCGGCCGCGCCAGTCGTGCGCGAAGAACAGCGCCGGCGCCTCTTCCCACGCCGAGGCCAGCGCGAAGCCATCGCGGCCGATCAGCCGTGACGGCAGCCGCGCTGCGCGTGCGAGCGGGCGCTCGATCGCCGAGCTCAGCACCGCTTCGATCAGCAGGTTCTCCTTGAAGCTCAACTTCAAGGTCGGCTTCGCCGCATCGACAGAACCGAGCTCCGTGCCGTTCACGTAGTCGCGGATCTTCCAGACGCCCGGGCCGAGGCCACGCAGCGTCACCGAGCCGTCGAAGCTGGGCGCGTAGAACGCGTAGTGCATCACCCCGTTCTTCTCGACGACGTGCGTCTCCGGCTTGTCGAAGGCGATGTCGTAGAGCTCGCCGCGATAGGCGCCGTCGGACAGCCCCTTCGCGTTGTGCGCGGTGATCCATGTGCGCCAGTGCGTCTCGCGCTCCGGCGTCAGCAGGAAGGAGTCCTTCGGCTTCGGATCCTCGGGCCAGGTGAACTTCGTCGACACCACGCCGCCGACGCCCACCGCGGACGCGAAGTCCATGCCGCCGGTCGACAGCTCGACGTGATCGCCGGCATACGCCGACCAACGCCCCATCTGCGCCTTCAGCGCCTTGCCCTTGTGACGCACCTGCCAGCTCGACAGCGGGTCCGACGCCGGCGCCTGGTCGATCCACGGCATGTTGTGGAACGCGTAGCTCGTGCCGCAGGGGCAGACCTCGACCACGGCCTCCGGATTCACCGAATGGCAGGCCTCGAACATCACGCGATAGAAGTCCGCCATGTGCTCGTACGAATCCTCCGGCTTCTTGTGCTGATGTTTCGGGTTGAAGCACGGCGCGACGCCGTTCAGGTGCTGGCCGTCGACCTTGACGCCGTCGAAGCCCCAGTCCTTGATGATCTTGCGGAACATCGCCGCCGTCCGCTCCTGCGTGCCCTTCGCGCCCGGGCAGATGTACAGGCAGTTCCACCACGTGATCATCTGCGGCGCGCCGTTCTGGTCGAGCAGCAGCAGATCCGCGTGTTCATGCAGCTCGTCGCTGCCCGGCGCCACCGCCAGCGGCGCGATCCACAGCCGCGCCTTCATGCCGCGCGCATGGATGTCGGCCACCAGCGCCTTCATGTCCTCCTCGCCGCGCGGGAACTTCTTGAGGTCGATGTCGAACCAGTCGCCCGTCTGGCGCTGCCAGCCGTCGTCCAGCACCGCCCACTTCAGCCCCAGCTCCTGCGCCTTCGGCAGCGTGGCGCGCACGCGCGCCAGCGAGAAGTCGCGCTCGTAGCCCCACGCGCACCAGACCGCATCGTGGGCGCTGCGCGGCGGCTCCGGCGCGGCCAGGCCCTGCGCGTTCATCAGACGACGGTAGCGGTCCAGCGGCACGAAGCAGTCGCCCTCGTGCACCGCGACGAAGGCCAGCGGCAGCGCCAGCGTCTCGCCCGGTGCGAGCGTGCGCGGCTCGTCGCCGCGCAGCGCGATGTCGACCTGCTCCCCCACGGCCTTCACCGGCAGCGAGACCAGGCGCGGCAGCTTGTCCAGATGACCGACCGCGACGCCCAGGTCGCGTCGCCACACGTCCACGAGCGGCGTGCCGCCGCCGTAGTCGGACGAATCCATGCCGAGGAAGTTGCGCTGCTCGAAGCCGCGCTTGACCGGCTGCATCCAATCGCGCCGGTCCGTGTGCGTGGAGCCCGAATAGGTCCACCACCCGCCCGCATGTCGCGGCGCCGCCAGCAGGCGGTGCGACGCGACGGTCCAGCCCTGGACCATCAGCGGCTTGTCGGAGCGGTTGATGAAGGCGACCTCGATCAACGCGACGCCGGGGTGCTCGTCGAGCAGCGTGACCGTCATCGTCTTCTCGACGGACACGCCTGACCCCGTTCCTTCCGCCTTGCCCGTCATCGTCAGCCGCTGGCCGGCACCGAAGGGCGTTGCGCCGCTGCTCGGGACCGCGCCCGTCAGCGCGAAGCGCTCGAGCGTCCGGGGCGTCGTCGGCGGCGGCGCGCTTGCCGCCTCCGCGCCGAGCAATGCGGCGCCAGCTGCGGCTGGCTTCAGTTCCGCGATGACAAGTTGCTCGCCCGCGTCGAAGCCGGTCAGCGCCAGCGGACGCGCGCCGCCGAGGCGGACGATCCGGCTGCGCATGCGCTCGTCGAATTGCAGCGAGAGCCGCTCATCCTGCAGCCGCACGTGGCCGCGGCCGAGGTCGGCCGCCCGCGCCGTCGCGGCGGCGCCGGGCGACGCGACGGTCGCGGCCAGCGCCAGCGTCGGCGTGATCGTCGCGACCGGCGCCGCGCCCAGCCATTGAAGGAACGCGCGACGCCCGGTCATTGAGCCGCCTTCCAGGCGGTCGGGAAACTCCGCTCGGCGTTCAGGTGGTACAGCTTGTCGACGACCGCCTTCGGCAGCCCCAGGCCCTTCACCGGTTTCTTGAGATCGGACACCTTGAACGACTCCTCCGTGTTGAAGTAGCGCCAGTGCATGCGCCACACCGGCTCGACTTCCTTCAGCAGCTCGGCCCCCGATTGTTGCGGCGGTTGCGAGACGTCGGTGCCGTACATCAGACGGTCCTGATACTTGATCATGAACGCGCGGACCTTGGCGCGGTCCAGCTGGCTCTGGTACTGCAGCTGCCCGATGCGCGCGGCCAGGTCGACCTTGGCCAGCGGGAAGCGGTCCAGGAACGCGGCCAGCTCGTCGACGTTGCGCTCCAGCGAGGCCATGTGCATGCCGATGAACTTCAGCTTCGGATGCGCCGCCACCATGCGGTCGCGCGCGGCCATCTGGTCTTCCCAGCTCGGCATCTCCGGATGCAGCGCCATGTGGTACTGCGGGTGGTGCGCGAAATACTCGCGGTCGTTGATGACCGTCATCTTGTCCAGCGGCAGCCAGCAGTTGTGCGGCTCGCCCTGGTGGCCGAGCATCGTGATGCCCTTGTCCTCGAAATACGTGAACAGCGGCGTGAAGCGCGCGTCGTCGATCATGACGAGCTGGCCCTGCTTGTCGCGCAGGCTCATGCCGATGTTCTTCCACACCTTCACGCCGACCGCGCCGGCGCGCAGGCCGGCATCGACGCGCTGTTTCGTCGCGGCTAGCCAGCCCGGTTGATCCGAGGTGTCCGACGAGAAGCTCACCGCCCAGGCCACGTCCGCCGGACGCGCCTTGCGCAGCTCGATCGCCGCCTGCTGCTGCTCGTCCAGCGGCGGGAAATCCGGGTAGTCGACGTTGATCGTCAGCACCTTGAAGCCGAGCTGGCGCGCGGCGTCGATGAACGCCGGATCGGCGTTGTGCAGGTGCACGTGCGAATCGATCTTCGGGACCTTCGCGAAGTCCGCCATCGTGTAGCGGGCTCCGTCGTTGTCCTTGGACTTCGGTGCCGCCAGGACGCCAAAGGAGGCGGCCATCGCGACGGCCGTCAGTGCGGCGCTCAGCAAAGCCGGCAGCGCGGCGCGGACGGGAGTTCTCGTCATGTGGGTCATCGGATCAACAACAGTGGGAACAGTGGACCCCGTTGAAGCGGATCCACTGAGGACAGTGGAAAAGGATCAGTTGCAGCTGTAGCGGTAGGCGTCGTCCAGGTCCAGCGGCAGCACCAGCGTGCGGATCTTCGCGGCGGTCATCTTCGTGCAGAGCTTGTCGCGCGCGCCGTTGGTGTTCTTCTTGTACTTGGACGCGTACTCGGCGTTGAACACGGGCTTGTTCTTGCTCGTGAACACCGAGTAGCCGCCGCACTCGTCGTACTGGTTGCACTGCTCGTTGACGGCCATGTCGAAGTACGGCTCCAGCTGCGCCAGCTGGTCCACGTCGTTCTTCAGCGCGATCGCCAGGCCGCGGCCATGGGCGGCGTTGGCGAGGTACTTGTTGTAGTCGAGCTGCGTGGCGGCCGTCAGCGGGAAGCCGGTCGAGTTGGTGTAGCCGTCGACGTTGTCCGGCTCGACGCCGTCGCAGCCCTTGGCCACCGCCAGGTCCAGGCGGCTGAGCATCACCGCGCGCACGTTGGCCGAGCGGGTGTCCAGCCACTTCTCGCCGGCCCAGCCGTCCAGCGCCTTGCCCATGTCGGCGGCGTTGAAGCTGCCGAAGTCGGCGCGCCAGTTCTCCGAGCTGCCGGCGGAGAAGTAGCAGACGACCTTGCGGCCCTGCGCCTTGAGTCCGGCGATCGTCTGCGCGGTCGTGTCGAACAGGTCGATGTCGTACATGGCCACGTTGTAGCCGCTGTTGAGCGTGCCCGTCAGTTGCCACTGCCAGGTCGTGTTGACGCCGGGCTTCCACCACGACTGCGCTTGCGCGCCGGTCGCGGCGGTGAGTCCCAGCGCCAGTGCGGCGGCGGTGGCGAGGCCGGTGGCCATCGAACGGATCAGCGATCGTTTCATGAGTTCTCCTGTGATCGGGCCGGCGATGCGGCCCGCTTGTTGTGGAACCCCCAACGTCCTCTTTCGGAACATCCCGATTTGGAATCTCCCGGTCGGCGGCATCAGAACTTGATGCTCGCCCCGATCGTGAACGCCCTGCCCCAGCGGTTGTAGCCTTGCGGCAGGGTGATGTTGCCGTCGCCCAGCGTGTACTCCTGCTTGGCGTCGGTCAGGTTGCGGCCCTCGATGGAGATGCGCAGCCACTTGTTGACTTCGTACGCGGCCTGCGCGGTCAGCCAGGTGATGGCCTTGGCGCGCTCGTTGAAGCCGGGGCCGATCACGTTGATCGCCGACACGAAGTCGTCGGTGTGGTCGGCCGTGGCGCTGAGGCTCCACGGGCCCTTCTCGTACAGCAGGCCCAGCGACGCGGTCGCCGGCGCGATGCCTTCCAGCGGACGCTTCTCGCCGCCGACCCAGCTGTCGGACGTGTTGCGCGTGTACTGCGCCCGCACGCCGAAGCCGTTGTCCCACAGGTGCTGGAAGCCGATCTCCATCCCGCGGACCTTGGCCTTGTCGCCGTTGATGGGCTTCATCACATTGAACAGGTGGCCCGGCACGCCGATGTCGACGCCGGTGGTCCAGCTGGTGGTGATCTGGTTCTTGATGTCCTTCTGGAACACCGCGAAGGTCAGCGCCGAGTTGCGCGCGTAGTACCACTCCAGCGAGGCGTCGTACTGCCTGGCGCTGTAGGGTTTCAGGTCGGCGTTGCCGCCGAAGACCTGCGTGAAGTCGCCCCAGGCGACGCTGGCCGTCGTGCTGGTCGGCGCGAGCTGCTCCACCGACGGCCGCGCCATCGTCTTGGCGGCGCCCAGGCGCAGCTGCAGCTTGTCGGTGAAGTGCCAGACGAAGTTGGCCGACGGCAGGCCGTAGGTGTACTCGGCGTTCTGGCTGATCTCGGTCGGGTCGCCGTATTGGGCCGTGTAGTTGAACGGGCCGTTCTCGGTCAGGCTCTCGATCTTGGCGTCCCAGGCCTTGGCCGTGGTCTTGGTCTTGACCAGGCGCACGCCGATGTCGGCGTTCCACTGCTCGCCGGAGAGATCCGCTTCGACGAAGAACGAGGTCGTCTTCTCCCGCACGCGGTAGCTCTGCAGCGGATTCCAGACCGGACCGGCGTTGCTGAAGTCGTAGGTGCCGCCGTCCGGACGCGGCTTGCCGTTGTAGGCCTGCAGCGCCGCCAGGTAGTTGGGCACGTCGAAGCCCAGGAACGAGCGCGGGAAGCTGCCGCTGACGCCGTTCATGAAGTTGGGCGGGCTCAGGTGCTCGTTGAGCACGTTTCCGCCGAGCTGGCCGACGTTGATCGCGTTGGTGCCCGAGTAGTAGTTCTCGCCGCCGTTGATCGCGTTGTCGACCAGGTCCCGGTTCTTGTCGCGCCGCGTGGCCTGCACGCCGAACTGGATCTGGTCGACGTTGAAGCGGTCCACCGACCAGGCGCCGTTCAGCGTCAGGCCGCGGATCTTGTCGTCGATGTTGTCGCCGCTCAGGCCCAGGTAGTGGGTGTTGAAGTCGTTGGGACCGAAGGCGCCGCTGGCCAGGCCGGCGATCAGGTCGCGGCCGTCGGTGAAGGTGGTCTTGATGTCGGGCACCTGCGAGCCGGTCAGGTTCACCGTCGTCACGTTGGGCTGGTTCATGCGCAGCACCGTGTAGGTGTCCTGCCCGCCCGAATGCCGTTTGGACGACGACTGGTAGAGGTCGCCGTTGAACTTCAGCGTCTCGGTGGCCTTCCACTCGGCGTTGATGCCATAGACCGCGCTGTCGACGACGCGGTGCGTGGTCAGGTTCAGCAGCTCGGGGTTGAGCTGGTTCTCCGGATCGGCGCTGTCCATCGTGAAGCCGGTGACGACGCCGTTCTCGGTCTTGATGTTGGACCAGCGGCCAGGCGCGAACAGCGTGTAGAAGGACTGCTGGTAACCGACCTGCGGCGAGTTCAGCCGCGTCTTGATGCCGTCGACGGTGACCTTGAGCGCATCGCTGGGACGCCACTCGACCTTGCCCGAGAAGGCGGTGCGCTTCTTCTGTTCCTGGATGGTGCCGACGCGGAACTGGCCCGGGCCGATCAGGCCTTCCTCATCGGGGTCCAGCACGCCATTGCCGTTCGGATCGATGTTGCCGCCCCAGGCGTTGCCGGTCCAGTTGGCGGCCGGGTCGGAGATCGGGTTGCGCGTCCAGCCGCCGTCGTTGCCGGCGGTGTCGGTGCGGACCTTGCGGTCGGCGTACACCACGCCGAACAGCACGCCCAGTTCCTTGCCGAAGGTGTTGGAGTAGGTGGCCGAGACCTTGCCGCCGTTGAGCTTGGACATGGTGTTGCGGTCGCCTTCGACGCGCAGGAGGCCGTGCTGGCCGGGCTGGTCGAAGGGGCTGGCCGAGCGCAGGTTCACCAGGCCGCCGATCGCGCCTTCCATCACCGAGGCCTGCGCGGACTTCACGACGTCGGCGCCGCTGATGATGTCCGAGGGCAGCACGTCGAAGGCGAAGTCGCGGCCTTCGCCGTCGGTGGCCAGGATGCGGTTGTTGAAGGTCGTCAGCGTGTATTCAGGGCCCAGACCGCGGACGCTGACCTTCTGGCCTTCGCCGCCGGCGGTGCGCGAGATCGACACGCCGGTGATGTGGCTCAGCGAGTCGGCCACGTTGTCGTCGGGGAAGCGGCCCAGTTCGGTGGCGCTGATGCTGTCCTGCACGCCCGACGCGCTGCGCTTGAGGTTCAGCGAACGCTGCAGGCTGGCGCGGGTGCCGGTGATCTCGACACGGTCCAGCGTCTGATCGGCATCCTTGGCCTTCGCGTCGGTCTTGGCTTCGGTCGGTGCCGAGGCGGCGGCCGCCGGGGGCTGGACCTGCGCCTGGGCCGCGCCCATGGCGGTCAGGGCGGCGATCGCGGCGGCGGCGGCCACGGGCCGCGGCGCAAAACCGGCAATCAGGAGGGAGGACAGGGGAGCTCGCATCTCAGGGTTCCTTGTGTTGGCTTGTCCGCTGCCAGTCCTGGACCTCGACCGGCTTGGCGCAAGTCTACGCAGTCTTTCGATTAATTTCGCATATCGTTTTTACCGACGTTTATTCTTTCGAATTGATGACTGTCGAAAGAATTCGAGCAGCATTTTCTTACTGACGCACCGCGACCGCACTCGATATGTCCGGGTTTTCCCGCGAAATTCGCCTGTTCAGGGCCTGTCGCGGTTTCTTCCGTTGTGTTTCCGGTTTCATTGCCCTATTCTTTCGTTCGAAAGCTACGACAAGGAAAGCGATCCATGCAACGACATTGGCTGACCTATGCGCTGGTCACGACCCTTTTCTGGGGCGCGTGGGGCGCGCTGACGGGCTTGTCTTCCGCACGCGGCTTCCCGGACACGCTGGTCTACGTCGTGTGGGCGCTGACGATGATCCCGCCGGCGGTGTTCGTGCTGGCGCGCGCGGGCTGGAAGCTGCAGCGCGACCGCCGCGCCGTGATCCAGGGCCTGACGGTCGGGCTGCTGGGCGCGGGCGGGCAGATGCTGCTATTCCGCGCGGTCGAGTCCGGCCCCGCCTACCTGATCTTCCCGATCGTCTCGCTGTCGCCGGGCGTGACGATCGCGCTGTCCTACGGACTGCTGCGCGAGCGTACCGGGAAGCTCGGCGTGGCCGGCATCGTGCTGGCGCTCTTCGCCCTGCCCTTGTTCGATTACCAACCCGGGCAGCAGAGCCAGGCGCTGGGATTGTGGTTTGCGCTGGCGCTCGTGGTGATGCTGGCCTGGGGCCTGCAGGCCTACTTCCTGAAGACCGCCAACAACGCCGCCAGCGCCGAGAGCATCTTCTTCTACATGACCCTCAGCGCGCTGCTGTGCATTCCGGCCGCGCTCTGGATGACGGACTTCTCCAAGCCCATCCCCTGGGGCTGGGACGGCCCCGGCCTGGCGGCCTTGATCCAGGTGCTCAACGCGGTGGGCGCGCTCACGCTGGTCTACGCCTTCCGCTACGGCAAGGCGCTGGTCGTCTCGCCGCTGGTCAACGCCGGCGCCCCGCTGCTGACGGCGCTCGCGTCGATGGCGATGAGCGGCGCCGCGCCCGGCGGATTCAAGCTGGCCGGCGTCGCGCTCGCGCTGCTCGCCGCGCTGCTGCTGGCCCTGCAACCCGAAGGCGACGCCAAGACCTGACCCCACGGTCCGGTCGTCCGCCCCTCATCCGACAGATTCGACAGGAAGGATTCCCCTTGAAGCTCATGCTCGATCTCGTGCGACGCCACAAGCAGTCGGCGTCCGGATCCCCGGCAGGTCCGACAGGTCCGGACGGCACGGCCGCGCCGGCCATCGGCATCCCGTCGATGTGCTCGGCGCATCCCGTCGTCATCGCCGCGACGCTGCGCGAGTGCGGCGCGCTCGGCCGCCCCGCGCTGATCGAGGCGACCTCCAACCAGGTCAACCAGGACGGCGGCTACACCGGCATGAAGCCGGCGGACTTCCGCCGCTTCGTCGAGGCGATCGCGAAGGTCGAGGGCGTGGACCCCGGCCTGCTGATCCTCGGCGGCGACCACCTCGGCCCGAACGCCTGGCGCAAGCAGCCCGCGGCGCAGGCGATGGCCAAGGCGGAAGTGATGGTGGCGCAGTACGTCGCGGCCGGCTTCCGCAAGATCCACCTGGATTGCTCGATGTCCTGCGCGGACGACCCGGTGCCGCTCTCCGAGGCCGAGATCGCCGCCCGCGCCGTGCGTCTGTGCCTGGCGGCCGAAGCCGCCTGGCGCGACACGCCCGATCGCGGCGAGCCGCCGGTCTACGTCATCGGCACCGAGGTGCCGGTGCCGGGCGGCGCGCATGAGGATCTGGAAGACCTCGCGGTGACCTCGCCGGAAGCGGCCGGCGCGACGCTGGCGCTGCACCGCGACGCGTTCGCGACGTCCGGCCTCGAGGCCGCCTGGGAACGCGTGATCGCGATGGTGGTGCAGCCGGGCGTCGAGTTCGACCATCACAAGGTCATCGACTACAAGCCCGAAAAGGCGCGCGCGCTGAGCGCCTTCATCGAATCGCAGCCGGGTCTGGTCTTCGAGGCGCACTCCACCGATTACCAGACCCCCGGGCGGCTGGCGCAACTGGCGCGCGACCACTTCGCGATCCTGAAGGTCGGCCCCGGCGCGACCTTCGCGCTGCGCGAGACGCTGTGGGCGCTGGCCGCGGTCGAGCGCGAATGGCTGGGCCCGCAGGCCGGCCAGGACAACCTGATCGATACCGTGCTCGGCGTCATGCGCGCGGAACCCGGCCACTGGGCCCCCTACTACCAGGACCCGTCGCGGCTGCAGGTCGACCTGGCCTACAGCCTGAGCGACCGCATCCGCTACTACTGGGCGCATCCGACGGTGCAGACCGCCTGCGCGGCGCTGCTGGACCGGCTGGAGCATTCGCCGCCGCCGCTGACGCTGCTGAGCCAGTACCTGCCGCGCCAGTACGACGCGATCCGCGACGGCCGCCTGCGCAACCGCCCCGCGGAGATCCTCCGCGACGGCGCCGCGCAGTCGCTGCGTCCCTACCTCGCCGCCTGCGCCGCCTGAACGGCTGAGCCGTTCCCACGCCCCGCCCTCTCCAACAGAACAAGACCCGTCACGATGAGCCTGCTCAACTTCGAAACCGCCGAACTCGCCCGCCGCGGCGCGCCGCACACCGCGCGCGAGATCGCCCAGCAACCTGAGGTCTGGCGCACGGTGCACGCGCTGGTGCAATCGCAGCGCGTGGCGATCGACGCCTTCCTGCAGCCGCTGCTGGCGCGGCCGGACCTGCGCATCGTGCTGACCGGCGCGGGCAGCTCCGCCTTCATCGGGCAATGCCTGACCCCGGCGCTGCTGCAGCAGTTGGGCGCCAGGCCCGGTATCCGCGTCGAGGCCATCGCCACGACCGACATCGTCTCCAACCCCGCGCAATGCCTGCAGCCCGGCGTGCCGACGCTGCTGGTCTCGTTCGCCCGCTCGGGCAACAGCCCGGAGAGCCTGGCCGCCGTCGAGTTGGCCGACGCGACGGTTGGCGAGTGCCATCACCTCGCCGTCACCTGCGCGGCGGAAGGCACGCTGGCGCGCCGCCTGGGCGACCGCGAGCGCGCCCACGTGCTGCTGCTGCCCGACGAGACCCACGACCGCGCCTTCGCGATGACCTCCAGCTTCACCGGCATGCTGCTGGCCGCGGCCTGGGCCTTTGGCATGGCACTGCCGTCGGCCGAGACGCTCGGCGACGCGGCGCGCCAGCTGCTTGCCACCGAGGCGGCGCGCCTGGACGCGCTGAACGCGGTGTCCTTCGAGCGCGTCGTCGTGCTCGGCAGCAACGGCTTGCAAGGCCTGGCGAAGGAAGCCGCGCTGAAGGTGCTGGAGCTGAGCGACGGCCGCCTCGTCGCCCTGGCCGACTCGCCGCTGGGATTCCGCCACGGTCCCAAGACGGTGCTGAACGACCGCACGCTGGTGCTGATCGTGCTGTCCAACGACAGCTACACCCGCCGCTACGACCTGGACCTGCTGCGCGAACTGCGCCGCCAGGGCCGCGGGCGCATCGTCGCGCTCAGCACCTCGTCGCTGAACGCCGAGGACGCGCTGGCCGAGGACGACGTGCTGCTGGCGCTGCCGGTGAACGCGCCGGACCTGGCGCTGGCGCCGGTGGCGCTGGTCTTCGCGCAGTGCCTGGCGCTGCTGGCCTCGCTCAAGCTCGGCATCACGCCGGACAATCCGAGCGCCTCGGGCACCGTGACGCGCGTCGTCAGCGGCGTCATCATCCATCCGCTGGCCGCTTCGGCGCCTTGATCCGCAGCTTCCGATCCCGCTCATGACACCCGGCACCCAAGACACTGGCGAACGTCCGATCTTCCTCGGCATCGACGGCGGCGGCACCAAGACCTGCTTCCTGCTGCTGGACGGCCACGGCCGCCAACTGGCCCGCCACACCACGACGACGAGCTACTACCTGGAGATCGGCTTCGGCGCGTTGCGTGCGCTGCTGCGCGACGGCGTCGCCGAGACGCTGCAACAGGCGGGCGTCGCGCCGGCCCGGGTGACCTCCGCCTTCGCCGGCCTGCCGGCGCACGGCGAGGACAGCGCGCTGGTCGCCGACTTCGACAGCCTGCTGGCCGGCGCCCTGCCGCGCGCGGTCATCGGCAACGACATGGTGTGCAGCTGGGCCGGCTCGCTGGGCGGCGACGACGGCATCAGCCTGGTCGCGGGCACCGGGTCGATCGCCTACGGCGAATGGCAGGGACGCGGCGCGCGCTCCGGCGGCTGGGGCGAGGTCTTCGGCGACGAGGGCTCGGCCTACTGGCTCGCGCGCGAAGGCCTCGCGCTGTTTTCGCGCATGGCCGACGGCCGCGCCGCGCCGGGACCGCTGCTCGGGCTGGTGCGGGAGCATTTCCAGCTGACGCACGACCTGGACCTGTGCGCGGCGATCAACGGCGATGCGGCGCGCAGCCGGCTCGCGCAGTTCGCTCGGCTCGTGTCCTCGGCCGCCGCGGACGGCGACACGCAGGCGATCGCCCTCCTCGGCCGGGCCGGCGACGAACTGGCCGCGCTCGCGGGGGCGATCGCCCGGCAACTGGCGCTGCCGGCGGACGCGCAGGTGCCGGTCTCGTACACCGGCGGCGTGTTCGAAGCCGGCGCCACCGTCACCGACGCGCTGCGACGCGCGCTTGCCCGCGACGTGCCGGGCGCGACGCTGATCGCGCCGCGCTTCGGCCCGGAGCTGGGCGCGGCCATGTACGCGGCGCGGCTGGCGGGTTTTCGCCTACGGCCGCAGACCTGATTCAGGTCCTTACGAACGCAGCCGCCTCGATATCATTCGAAAGTTTTCGACTTCCGGATCGTCATGACCACCACCACCACCGTCCCCATCGCCGAGAAGCCTGACGCCGCGTTGCTGATCGACGAGCGTCGGCGGCTGATCCGCGAGCAGGTGCAGGCGCAGGGCAAGGTGACGGTGGAGGAACTGGCCGAGCGCTTCGGCATCTCGGTGGTGACCATCCGCAGCGACCTGAACGCGCTGGCGTCGACCGGCGCGCTGCTGCGCACGCACGGCGGCGCGCTGGCGCATCGCGACACCGAGGAGGTGCCGATCAGCGTCAAGCAGAAGCTGCATCACGAGCAGAAGGTGCGCATCGCCGTGGAGGCCGCGAAGCTGATCCGCGACGGCGAGACCATCCTGCTGGATTCGGGCTCGACGACCGAGGAAATCGCCAAGCAGATCCGCGGCCTGCGGCTGCAGTCGCTGAACGTGATCACCAACGCGCTGAACATCGCGGTGCTGCTGGCGACGGTGCCCGGCGTGAACGTGATCATGCCGGGCGGGCTGCTGCGGCAGAACTCGTACTCGCTGTCGGGTCCGCAGGCGGTGACGGCGCTGCAGAGCCTCTACGCCGACCGGCTGTTCCTCGGCGTGGACAGCCTGGACCCGGAGATCGGCCTGATGACGCCGCATCTGCTGGAGGCGCAGCTGAACGCGCAGATGATGAAGATCGCGCGCCAGATCGTCGCGGTCGCGGACGCGTCCAAGCTGATGAAGCGCAACCTCTCGGTGATCGCGCCGGTCGAGCAGATCGACATGCTGATCACCGACAAGGAGGCCGACGAGCACATCGTCGGCGAACTGCGGCGTCGGGGCGTCGAGGTCGTGCTGGCCTGACCCGCAACGCCGCGGGCGATCAGACCGGCGGCATCACCGGCTGCGGGATCACCAGCAAGTCGACGAGCACGTCGGACGGCAGATGGCCGCCCTGAGCGATCGTCACCGAGAGTTCGTCGGTCTTCGCCTCGGCGCCGATCGCGTGTTCCTCCGACGTGAACCCGTACTCGAAATGGATGGGCGGCTCGTCTGGCAACGCGCGTTCGCCGCTCGCAGACTGCACCGCCTGCATCAGGTGCATCGCCGCCGACACCACCTGCATCACCTGCATCGCCGCGGCGAAATCAAGCGCCCCCCGCGGGACCGCAATCACATCGTTCAAGGTCTGCAGCTCAGAGTCCCACTCAGTAGACGCCCTCGGGGTGGTCGGGACTGTTTCATCGGCATTCAGTTCATGGTTCACGGGAAGTTCTCCTTGGCAATGTGGCGCCTCAACGAGCGCCGGACTTCGATTGCATCCCGTCTCGCGCCGATCGGGGCCGGCGCGCCTCGGATGCCATGCCGTAGTCCTCCTTGCCGCCGAGCCCGGCACCTGAGATGCACCGGCAGCAGGTGTCAGAACCCTGTCTTGGGAATACAGGGAAAAGCGGAGAGCCCCCGGATTCCCGCGCCCTCCGTTCGTGAACGCCGGCTCAGCGTCTGAACGGCGCGCAGGGATCTTCCCGCAACGGCGCGGGCGCACGCTCGACGCGGTCGTAGCCACCGGCGGGCGTGGCGCTTCCGGGCTCCAGATAGGCGATGGCGTCGATGTCCGACGCCGGCACCCCGGCCGCCTGGAGGTAGACCGGCACGGCGACATCGCGACGCACGTGGCCGTTCCCGGCGATCAGCACGACGCGTTTCGCGCCTGACTGCCGCGCTGCGAGCATCGCCTGCGCCATCGCGGCGTCACGCGCGCGCTGCGCCTGGACCATGCCGGGCAGCATCGCCTCCGGCATCGCGCCGCAGTGTCCGTCCTGGATGTCCTTGCTGAGCGTGTCCTGCTGCGTGCCGTTCCACGTCGCGCGGTTGCGCAGCACGAGCAGGTCGGCCGGCCAGGCGGCGTCGCCTTCGCGGACGATCCTGCGGATCTGGTCGCGATCGATGTTGCCGCCGCGAACCTCCGCGCCGGATTGCAGCGCGACGTCGAACAGCGGCTGATGCAGCGGCCAGCGCCAGCCCTTGCGGTCGAACTTCGCCGCGTCGATGACGGCGTTCACGTCGCCCGGCGTCGTCTTGCGCGCCGTCGCCACGGCGGCGTCCTCGCTGCGCGAGAACTGCTCGAACACCACCACCGTCCTCGGCTCCTGCGCGATCAGCCGTCGCAGCTGCTCCGCGCGGGCGCGATGGTGGTCGGGGTTGTCGTGCAGCTCGCCGAGCAGGACGAATTCAGGCTCGACCTTGGACGAGGCCGGCGCCGCGGCCGTTGCGTCCGTCGCGTCCGTCGCGTCCGTCGTCGTCGACGCGCACGCGGCGAGCAGCATCGTCAGGAGCGCCAGCGTGGCGCCTCGGAAGGCAGTGTTCATGGGTTCGGTCCTGGGAAGAACGGGAAACGGAACAGGCCTGCCGAGCGTTGGCTGGGTCGGGCGAAGGGATCAGCGATCGATTGTCGCCCCGGAGCCTCCGCTGGAAAGGGGACTCAGCGGATCGTCATCGTCGATCGCACCGCCTTGACCGCGCCCTCGCCCATCGCGGCGCCGAAGCGCTTGGCGATGCGTTCGGCGACGTTGTCGCGCGGCGTGTAGTCGACGACGTCCTCGGCCTTCACCACCTCGCGGGCGACGTAGTCGAGGGTGCCGGTGCCGTCGGCCAGACCGAGCTGGACCGCCTGCTCGCCGTTCCAGAACAGGCCGGAGAACATCTCCGGCGTCTCCTTGAGCCGCGTGCCTCTGCCTTCGCGCACCACGGCGATGAACTGCTGGTGGATCTGGTCCAGCATCGCCTGCGCGTAGGCCTGCTGCCTGGGCGTGACCGGCGAGAACGGGTCCAGCATCCCCTTGTTTTCACCCGCCGTCATCAGCCGGCGCTCGACGCCGACCTTCTTCATCACCTCGGTGAAGCCGAAGCCGTCCATCAGCACGCCGATCGAGCCCACCACCGACGCCTTGTCGACGTAGATCTCGTCCGCGCCCGCGGCGATGTAGTACGCGCCGGACGCGCAGATCTCCTCGACGACCGCGTAGACCTTCTTCTTGTGCAGCGCCTTCAGGCGCTTGAGCTCGTCGTTGACGATGCCCGACTGCACCGGACTGCCGCCCGGCGAGTTGATGCGCAGCACCACCGCCTGCGAGCCCGGATCCTCGAACGCGGCCTTCAGCGCGGCGTTGATGAGTTCGGCGCTGGCCTCGGTGTCGGGCGCGATCTCGCCGCGAACCTCGACGAGCGCGGTGTGCGGCCCGGTCGTCGCGCCGCCATGGTGCTTCGCCGAGAACATCGACCAGATGAACAGCAGCAGCACCGACACCCAGATCAGCCGGAAGAAGCTCTTCCAGCGCCGGTCGCTGCGCCGGTCGCGCAGGTAATCATGAGCGAACTGCTCGATCACGTGCTCGTAGCGGCCCGGAACGGCCGAGCCGCCCGGGGTGGGCGCCGAGCCGGCCGCGGCATGCGCCGATGCGCCGGGTGCCGTGGCGTTCAGGATGTCTTCCGGCCGCGCGGTCGCGTCCGGGATCGGGCGCGGCAGGTCGCTTTCAGCGCGGGAATCGTCGTTGGGGTTCATGCAATCCTCGAAACTCAATCCTCGAACACGGGGCGCGTGTCGCGGGAGGGATACCAGAAGACCTGGCCGTCCTGCTCGCGCACGTCAAGCTTGGTCAGGCCGAAACGGCCGCACATGCCGGTCACGCAGCGCCCGTCCCGCGGGTGATACGCCGCGCCGTGGATGCTGCAGATGATGTATTCCTTCTTGCTGTCCAGGAACTCGCCTTCCTGCCAGTCCATCTCGGTCGGCACATGCGCGCAGCGGTTGAGGTAGGCGACGACCTCGCCGTCGAAACGCAGCGCGAAGGCCGTCGCCGGCTGGCGGAACTGCAGCACGTCGAAGGTGTGCGCGCGGCCGCGCTCCTCCAGTTCGGAGGAGGCGCACAGCGGCACCGGGGGCAGGTCTTGCTCGGACGTCATGCGAAAAGGATCCGGGAAGCGGGAGGGATCGGAAAAGGCGCGGGGAGGGATCGGCGAGAGCTCGGGCGGCGCATCACGCGTTGGCCAGCAGCCAGTCGCGCAGCGTCGGGACGTCGTGCGCGACCAGCAGCGGCTCGAAGCCGCGCAGCGATTCGTGTTCATGCGCGCCGTAGGTGACCGCCACCGCCGGGCAGCCGGCATTGCGCGCCAGCTGCAGGTCGTGCGTGGTGTCGCCGATCATCAGCGTGCGTTCGGGCTCGACGCCGAACTCGCGCATCAGCTCCAGCAGCATCTGCGGGTTGGGCTTGCCGGCGGTCTCGTCCGCGGTGCGGGTGCCGTCGAACAGCGTCTTCATGTCCACGGCGGCCAGCGCCTCGTCCAACCCGCGCCGGCTCTTGCCGGTCGCGACGGCCAGCCAGTGGTGTCGCGCCTTCAGCTCGCTCAGCAGCCCGGGCACGCCGTCGAACAAGGTCACCTCGTGCGCCGATGCGAAGTAGTGATGGCGGTAGCGCTGCCCGAGTTCCGGATACCGCACCGGGTCCAGGCCCGGCAGCGCGTACTGCAGCGCCTCGATCAGGCCCATGCCGATGACGTAGGCGGCGTGTTCGCGGGACGGCGGCTCCAGGCCGAGGTCGGCCGCTGCGCGCTGCATGCAGTTCACGATCAGCGCGGTGGAGTCGAACAGGGTGCCGTCCCAGTCGAACACGATCAGGTCGAAGCGTTGAGGCATGGCGGTCCGCAAAAGGCGTCAGGTCGTCGGTCGTCGCGCATCGGGCGTCAGTACGCCGGACGACGCAGCGCGGCCAGGAGTTTCTCGCACTCCGGCGGCAAGGGCGCCTCCAGGGTCAAGGTCTCGCCGGTCGCGGGGTGCACGACGCGCAGCTGCCGCGCATGCAGGAACATCCGGTCGAAGCGCAGCGCGCCGCGCGCGATCAGGCGGTTGGCCTCGAAGTCGCCGTACTTGGGATCCCCGACAATCGCATGGCCCTCGTGAGCCAGGTGGACCCGGATCTGGTGCGTGCGGCCGGTCTTGATCGTGACGTCGAGCAGGCTGTAGCCGGCGGCGGCGGCCCCCTTGCTGTCGCCTGAATAGGCTTCCACCACCTTCACCAGACTGATGGATCGCTTGGCCTGCTCCGCCTGCGGATCCTTGGGATCGGGCACCGCCCTCACCCAGCGCTCGCCGTCGCTGCCGACGAACTTCAGCAGCGGGACGTCGACGACCTTCCTGCTCTTCGCCCAGGTACCGGCGACCAGCGCCGCGTAGGTCTTGCCGGTCTCGCGGTCGCGCAACTGGTCCTGCAGGTGCGTCAGCGCGCTGCGCTTCTTGGCGATCATCAGCAGGCCGGAGGTTTCCTTGTCCAGCCGGTGCACCAGCTCCAGGAACTTCGCCTGCGGGCGGGCGCGGCGCAGCTGCTCGATCACGCCGAAGCTCACGCCCGAGCCGCCGTGCACCGCCACGCCGGCGGGCTTGTCGACGACGATCAGGTGCTCGTCCTCGAAGACGATCGGGAACTCGCGGGCCGGCACGGCGGCGGCCTGGTCCGCCGGCTTCTCCGCCAGCCGGACCGGCGGCACGCGCACGACGTCGCCGACGTCGAGCCGCGAGTCGGCGCTGCAGCGGCCCTTGTTGATGCGCACCTCGCCGGACCGGATGATCCGGTAGACCAGCGTCTTGGGCGCGCCCTTCAGTTCACGGATCAGGAAGTTGTCCAGCCGCTGTCCGGCGGAGCCCTCGTCGACGGTCAATTGACGGACCTGGGCCGGCGTGACCGGCGCCGCGGTTGACGGCTCGGCCGACGCCGCGGGCGCAGCCGGGGCCGGCGACCGGGCCTGGGGGGGCGCGGCGCCCCTCGCGGCACTGCGGGCAGTCCCTGGGGCGGCCTTGCGGGCTTTAGCCCCTATAATGCTGCTTGCCACGTTTCCGTTCTAAGTATTTGATTTTTCTCATTTTACTCGGACGCACGCGTCCGAGGTCGGCGAGAACGTGGCAGTGAGCAGCGATTGTGAGTAGGCTGCTCATCACTTTTGGTGATGCAACGTCAGGTCATCGATGTCGGGCCCGCTTCCCAAAGCGAGCGGGCAGTCACCGAGGCCGGACGGCAGAGCAACATCGTGAGAACCATGCCCGCGAGGCCGGTCGCATTCCAGGATGTCGGCAGGCGGCGCGGGCAGTACAACAAGGTTTCACGACGTCAGAAGACGGGCTGCAAGGCCCCGGCGCTGACGTCAGCACCCAGGCTCCGATTCCGGATGTTTTCTTCGGTCCATTCCACCCCCCGCCGCTTGCGAGCGCGTGTTGGCTTCGTCCACACGCCAGGCTCCGGCCGTGGTCGGGTCGCGCCTCAGTCGGCGCGCTTGAGGACCAAGACAGCCGACCCGGGGCCTGCGGCGCACGCGCCAACGCTGCATCGCTGAACGGCCAACGAGCCGTTCGATTTGCAGTCCAGGGCGATCCTTTCATTGGTTCTTTCGTGTTTCTCGTGCATCGGTCGAATCGCCCGCCGGTGACCCACCGGCGGCGGTTCTGAAGCACGCGCGTCAGCGGCAAGGCCCTGGCGTGGAGGAGAACTGATGAAACGCATGCTGATCAACGCGACGCAGCAGGAAGAGCGTCGCCTGGCCATCGTCGATGGACAGAAGCTGTTGGACTTCGAGACCGAGATCGAGGGCCGCGAACAGCGCAAGGGCAACATCTACAAGGCGGTCGTGACGCGCGTCGAGCCGTCGCTGGAGGCCTGCTTCGTGGATTACGGCGAGGACCGCCACGGCTTCCTGCCGTTCAAGGAGATCTCGCGCACCTACTTCCGCGAAGGCGCCGACGTGCGCTCCGCCAAGATCCAGGACGTGATCAAGGAAGGCCAGGAACTGCTGGTCCAGGTCGAGAAGGAAGAGCGCGGCAACAAGGGCGCGGCGCTGACGACCTTCGTGTCGCTGGCGGGCCGCTACCTGGTGCTGATGCCCAACAACCCGCGCGGCGGCGGCGTCTCGCGCCGCATCGAGGGCGAGGACCGCGAGGAACTCAAGGACGCGCTCGACCAGCTCGAGTACCCGAAGGGCATGTCGCTGATCGCCCGCACCGCCGGCATCGGCCGTTCCGCCGCCGAGCTGCAGTGGGACCTGAACTACATGCTCAAGCTCTGGACCGCCATCGACGAAGCGTCGGGCGGCAAGGGCGCCTTCCTGATCTATCAGGAGTCGTCGCTGGTGATCCGCGCGATCCGCGACTACTTCACCGCCGACATCGGCGAGATCCTGATCGACACGGACGACATCTTCGAACAGGCCCACCAGTTCATGTCGCACGTGATGCCGGAGACGGCACACAAGGTCAAGCGCTACCGTGACGACGCGCCGCTGTTCAGCCGCTTCCAGATCGAGCACCAGATCGAGACGGCCTTCAGCCGCACGGTGAACCTGCCGTCGGGCGGCGCCATCGTGATCGACCACACCGAGGCGCTGGTCTCGGTGGACGTGAACTCCGCGCGCGCCACCCGCGGCGGCGACATCGAGGAAACCGCCACCCGCACCAACCTGGAAGCCGCCGACGAGATCGCGCGCCAGATGCGTCTGCGGGACCTGGGCGGCCTGATCGTCGTGGACTTCATCGACATGGAGGAGTCCAAGAACCGCCGCGAGGTCGAACAGCGCCTGCGCGACGCGCTGCGCCAGGACCGCGCCCGCGTGCAGTTCAGCTCGATCAGCAAGTTCGGCCTGCTGGAACTGAGCCGCCAGCGCCTGCGCCCGGCGCTGAGCGAAGGCAGCCACATCACCTGCCCGCGCTGCAACGGCACCGGCCACATCCGCGACACGGAGTCCTCCGCGCTGCAGATCCTGCGCATGGTCCAGGAAGAGTCCATGAAGGACAACACCGCCGCCGTGCACGTGCAGGTGCCGGTGGAAGTGACCTCGTTCCTGCTCAACGAGAAGCGCACCGAGATCACCAAGATCGAGCTCAAGCAGCGCGTGACCGTGCTGCTGGTGCCCAACCGTCACCTCGACACGCCGAACTACAAGCTCGAGCGCCTGCGCCACGACGATCCCCGCCTGGAAAACCTGCAGGCGAGCTACACGATGATCGAGGAGCAGCAGGAAGAGGAAAGCATCACCCGCCGCGGCGCCGAGAAGAAGAACAAGCAGGAGCCGCTGATCAAGGGCATCCTGCCGGAGCAGCCGGCCCCGATGCCGGTCGCTGCCGCGCCCAAGGCCGTCGAGCCGGTGGCTGCCGCCCCGGTGGCCGCCCCTGCGCCGGCCGCGCCCGTGGCCGCCGGTGGTGGCTTCTTCGGCTGGATCAAGAGCCTGTTCGGTGGAGAACCGGCGCCCGCGCCGGCACCGGCCCCCGCGGCCAAGTCGGCCGAGCCCGTCAAGAAGGAACGTGGCGAGCGCGGTGAACGCAGCGAGCGTGGCGAACGCGGTGGTGATCGCGGCCGCGGCGGCGATCGCAACCGCCGTGGCGAACGCGGTGAGCGTGGCGAACGCGCTGGCGGCGAACGCGGCGAGCGCGGTGAACAGAAGGCCCGCGACGGCAAGCCGCGCGGCGAGGGCAAGCCGCAGCAGGAAGGTCGCGGCGAGCGTCCGGAACGTGGCGAGCGCGCCGAGCGTGGTGACCGTGCCGAGCGCGGTGGTGAACGCGCTGAACGTGGCGATCGTGCCGAACGCGGTGAACGCGGCGGTGAACGTGGCGAGCGCGGCGGTGACCGTCCGCGTCGCAGCGATCGCGCCGACAAGCCGGAACAGGCAGTCGATGGCGCGCCGCGTCAGGAGCGCACCGAACGCGGTGACCGTCCTGAGCGTGGCGATCGTCCGGAACGGGGTGAACGTGCAGAGCGCGGTGATCGGGGCGAGCGTGGCGAAGGCCGCCGCCGCCGCGAGGAACGTCCGGCTGACGGCTCGCAGGAGCAACTGAGCGCCCTGGCCGGCACCGAAGCCGCCAACGTCGAATCGCCGATCGCGTTCGCCGACACGCAGCCGCTGGAAGCGCCCCTGGGCGAAGCCGGTGACGAGCGTCAAGGCCGTCGTCGTCGTCGTCGCGGCAATCGCGATCGCGGTGAAGGCGTCGAGGGCGCGGAGCAGGTCGAAGGCACGCTGGTCGAAGGCCAGGCCCAGTCCGGCGAGTCCTCGTTCACCGAAGGCGCCGGTTCCGCCGCCGCTGCGGTGGTCGACGGTGAAGCCCCGGTGGGCGAAGAAGGTGCGGAAGGCGGCGAAGGCCAAGGCCGCCGTCGTGGCCGTGGTCGCGACCGTTATCGCCGTGACCGTCGCGAGGGCGAAGGCGCACTGGCCGACGGCGTGACCGCCGACGGTGAGGTCGCCGCCACGCCGGCTGTCGCCGCGCTGGACGGCATCGTGCTGGACGCCGGCGCATCCCCGCGTCAGCTGGAACTGGGCGACGAGCCGAAGCAGGCGCCGGTGCAAGCGCCGGTGGCGGCTGCCGCGCCGACGCCGGCTCCGGTCCAGGCCCCAGCCCCTGCTGCCATTGCCGCCGCTCCGGCTCCTGTTGCTGCGCCAGTGGTTGCCGCTACGGTGGCTGCTGCTCCGGTGGCTGCTCCGGCTCCGGCTCCGGTCGCACGCTTCGAGCTGCCGATGACCGAGCTCAGCGCTGTCGCCGAAGGCGCCGGCCTGGTCTGGGTCAACAGCGACGCCGACAAGATTGCCGCCGCCAAGGCTGCGATCGCTGCCGAGCCGGCCGCCGCGCCGCTGGGCCGCGAACCCGCACCGGTGGTGGTGGTCGACGAAGGCCCGCTGGTGCTGGTCGAGACCCGCAAGGATCTGAACCAGATCAAGCTTCCTTTCGAAGCCTGATTCGAAGCTTGATGCCGGCATGAGCTCCCTCTCCCGCACCGCGGGAGAGGGGCCATCAGAGAGCCGCTCACACCTGAATCGCCACAGCCGCCGAGACACCCCTCGGCGGCTTTCCTTTTGGGGCGTCACGAGCGCCCCGACATGACGGAGACAGCCACTTGACCACCTCCTCCACCATCGCCGCCCGGCCGGGCGACGCGGCCGGCGCCAAGGCCGCGCCGAAGATGCCGCCGCAGATCCCGTACATCATCGCCAACGAGGGCTGCGAGCGTTTCAGCTTCTACGGAATGCGCAACATCCTGACGGTGTTCCTGATGACCAGCCTGCTGCTGGCGATCCCGGAGCCGCTGCGCAAGGGTGAGGCCAAGGAGGTGTTCCACACTTTCGTCATCGGCGTGTACTTCTTCCCGCTGCTGGGCGGCTGGCTGTCGGACCGCTTCTTCGGCAAGTACAACACCATCTTCTGGCTGAGCCTGGTGTACTGCGCCGGCCACGCCTGCCTGGCGATCTTCGAGGACAACCTGCGCGGTTTCTACTTCGGCCTGTTCCTGATCGCGCTGGGCTCCGGCGGCATCAAGCCGCTGGTGAGTTCCTTCATCGGCGACCAGTTCGACAAGAGCAACCGCACGCTGGCGCAGAAGGTCTTCGACGCCTTCTACTGGATCATCAATTTCGGCTCGTTCTTCGCGTCGCTGCTGATGCCGATCTTCCTGGACAGGTTCGGCGCGAGCGTCGCGTTCGGCATCCCGGGCGCGCTGATGTTCATCGCCACGGTCATCTTCTGGAGCGGCCGTCGCAAATACACGCACGTGCCGGCCGGCGCGTCGCACCGCGATCCTCACGGCTTCCTGAAGGTCGTGCGCACGGCGCTGCTGTCGCAGGCGCCCGGGCAGGGTCGCGGCGGCCTGTTCGTCGCCGGCCTGGGCATGGTGCTCGCCGTCGGCGCGCTGCTGCTGACGCCCAACCTCGGCTTCGTGATCGCCTTCTGTTCGGCGCTGGTGCTGGTGATGGGATTCGGCGGCGTCGGCGCCTGGATGCAGCTGGAGCGGGCCCGCGCGGTGCATCCGGATGAAGCCGTCGAGGGCGTGCGCACGGTGCTGCGCCTGCTGGTGCTGTTCGCGCTGGTCACGCCGTTCTGGTCCCTGTTCGACCAGAAGGCCTCGACCTGGGTGCTGCAGGCCGACCAGATGGCCAAGCCGGAGTGGTTCAAGTCCTCGATGATGCAGGCGCTGAATCCGGCGCTGGTCATGATCCTGATCCCGTTCAACAACCTCGTGCTGTACCCGCTGCTGGCCAGGATGGGCCTGGAGGTCACCGCGCTGCGCCGCATGGGCGCGGGCATCGCGTTCGCGGGCCTCGCCTGGATCGTGGTCGGCGGCCTGCAGCTGTGGATCGACGGCGGTCACGCGGTCGACATCACCTGGCAGGTGCTGCCGTACGCGCTGCTCACCCTGGGCGAAGTGCTGGTGTCGGCGACGGGCCTGGAGTTCGCCTACAGTCAGGCGCCGCTGGCGATGAAGGGCGTGATCACGAGCTTCTGGAACCTGTCGGTGACGATCGGCAATCTGTGGGTGCTGCTGGCCAACTCCAGCGTCAAGGGCGCGGCGGTGACGGCCTACATCCAGTCCACGGGGACCAGCGTCACGGCGTTCCAGATGTTCTTCTTCGCCGGCTTCGCGCTGCTGGCGGCGCTGCTCTTCGCGCTGTATGCGCGCGGGTACCGGATGCAGGACAACTACCGGGGCTGACGCCCCGCGTCGGGCAGGCTGTTCAAGCTCGCTTTCAGACACGTTTCACAGACACGTTTTTCAGGCAAGGTCAGGGAGATACGGACATGGCTCGAATCCTTTCACTCGTCGCGGCGCTGGCCGTGCAGGCCGCGGTGGCCGTTCCGGCGGCGATGGCGCAGGAGAGCGTCAAGCTCAACATGGTGCCGCTGCCGTCGACGCGGCAGCAGGTCGATCTCACGATGGACATGAAGATGACCATGTCCATGCAGTTGCCGGCCAACGCGACGGACCAGCAGCGCGCGCAGATGGAGCAGATGAAGGCCTCGATGCCGATCACGATGAAGGTCGGCATGCGCCAGGACCTGTCGACGACGGCCAAGGCGGCGGACGGTGCCTACACGCTCAACGCCGAGGTCACCACGCTCAAGAGCGAGATGCGCGACGGCAAGGGCGAAACCAAGCCGATCCCGCAGACGCCGCCGGTGCGCTTCAGCGCGCGGCTGAAGGACGACCAGTTCGAGAAGATCGATCTGCAGCTGCCCAATGCCGGACAGGCGCAGGCGCTGAGCAAGGAGATGCAGGAGCAGATCTTCAACCAGAGCTTCGACTGGATGCGCAAGTTCAATGGCAAGTCGGTGAAGGTCGGCGAGACGATCGAGATGCCGATCGAGATGAACCTGCCGATGGCCTCGGGCAAGGCGGGCAAGCTGGTGGGCCGGTATACGCTGACGTCGGTGGACAAGGGCGTCGCATCCTTCGACGTGGACGTGCGGATGGACATGAGCTTCGCCGCGCCGATGAAGGCGGCCTCGGGCGCGTCGGCGCCGGCGGGTCCGGTGGAGGGTGCGATGACCGGCGCGGGCAAGGGGAAGATGGACCTGCGCCTCGCGGATCGGCTGATGCTACGCAGCACGATGGCGATGACCATGGGCGTGGACATGGCCGGCCCGCAGGGCAACAAGATGCGCATGGACATGGAGATGTCCATGTCCGGCACCGGCAAGGCCCTGCCGCCGGGAGCGAAGAAGCCGGCCGCGCCGGCGAAGCCTGCATCGAAGGGCTGAATGCAGGGCTGAACGATCGCCCTTGCCGCTCGACGGCACCATGAAGAAGACCGCCCGAGGGCGGTCTTGTTCTTTCTTCTTCGGCAGTTCATTGGAGCAGCCTGAACACGCTGGTCATCGCCCCCAGTATCCCGAAGCCCCCGCAGATCGTGACGATCGTCCAGCGCAGGTGAACGCTGAACTTGTCCTCCATCACTGCGAGGATCTCAATCTTGGCGTTGTTCAGGTCGACCTTGGTGGCCACCTTGTCCCACACGTTCTCGAACTTTCCCTCCACCTCCGTCCGCAGCAGGGACAGATCGGCTTTGGGGGCCATCTTGTCCTTCATGTCCTCCAGCTCGATCCGTACCACCGCCAGATCAGCCTTGGTGGCCAGTTGCTGTTGAGCCTGCTGCACGCCCGCAGACATCTCCCTCCGAATCGCTTCCGTCGCAGACCGCGCCGCGTTCTCAGGCACCCCGGCGCCTGTCAGCGCCAGAAAAACATCGAATTCCATTCATACCTCGCTTTCACAAAAAGTCAGGCCCGCGGTGGAAATTTACGCGGCGAGGCAATCCCTGGCACTAGCTGGTTCTAGTGTTCTCTGTCGTGATTCGGGACGAATGAGTCGTCGTGATGCTCAAAAGTTGGAAGGCCGATCACGCCTTCGTGCGTCGACGCACTTCGCGCATGCCGCGCATCGTCGGAATGACTTCGCGCATCACCTGCTGGAAGGCGCGCAGACGCGCGGGTTGGAGGCGTCTCGACGGATAGACGAGCGAGATCGGCAGCGGCGTCGCGCACCACTCGGGCAGGACGCGCACGAGGCGCCCTTCGGCCATGTCGTCGAAGACCGCCCATTGCGACACCAGCGCGAAGCCCAATCCCCGACGCGCCGATTCGATCAGCGCGAAGAGGCTGTCCGTGCCCAGTCGGGGACGGAACCCGATGTGCATGTGCTCTTCGCCGTCGGCGGCGCGCAGGTCCACGCCGTCGCGATAGAACGCCAGCAGCGCCAGCCACGGCTGCGCGCCGAGCAGCGCGGCGATCTCCTCCGGCGGGCGCTTGCCCAGGCCCTTCGGCAGCTTCATCGCGAGCTGCGGCGTCGCGACCAGCACGCGGGGAATCTCGGCGAGCTGCGTCGCGATCAGGTTGGGCTGGCTGATCTCGCCGACCAGCAAGGAGCAGTCGACGTTCTCCCGGCTGAAGTCCGGCAGCTGGTCCTGCAGCATCCATTCCACCGACACGCGCGGATGCCGGGTGAGGAAGGCCGCGAGCGGCTCGATCAGCTGGCTCTGCCCGAAGGCATGCGGAACGCGCAGACGCAACGTGCCGGACAGTTCCTCGCCGCCTTCAAGTTCTTCCGCGAGGGACTGCCACCCGTCGATGAGGTCCTGCGCCTGCGCAGCGCAGCGCTCGCCCTCCTCCGTCAGGCGGAGCCCGCGCGTGGAGCGCTCCACCAGCCGCGCGCCGAGCAGCGACTCCAGCATCTGCACGCGTCGGCTGACGGTGGGCTGCGTGGTCGCGAGCTGCAGCGCGGCGGCGGAGAAGCTGCCGGCCTCCGCCACGCGGAGGAAGGTCTGCAGCAGCGCGAGGCGGTCCTGGCCGCTGTCCCGGTTGGCGTCGTTCATGCCTCGCTTTATACGCTGCGCGTATGGGCGCTGTGCAAGCCGGGCCGGTTCCCCGCACGGCCCTGAATCCGAAGAATACGGGTCATTCGGTCCTCACCCGACCCTCCGACCTTCGGCCCTTCTTCTTCACGCCATCTTGAATCATCCTCCGGGAGTTGCCATGTCCAGCCTTCCCATGCCTTCGACTGCCGCCGCCGCGCCGCGCGACCCCGCCACCCCGTCCGCACCGTTGATCGTGCTGCTGGCGGCGTCGGCGGGGCTCGGCGCCGCGTCGCTGTATTACAGCCAGCCGATCCTGGCGCCGCTCGCCGAGGACCTGCACGCCTCCACGTCCGGCATCGGCGCGGTGCCCATGCTCACCCAGCTCGGCTACGCCGCCGGCATCCTGCTGCTCACGCCGCTGGGCGACCGCTTCGATCGTCGCAAGGTCATCCTGACCAAGTTCGTGCTGCTGATCGCCACCTTGCTGCTGTGCGCCTTCGCGCCCGGCTTCGCGCCCTTCCTCTTGGCCAGCGCGGTGCTGGGCCTGACGGCCACGCTGGCGCAGGACGTCGTGCCGATGGCCGCGACCTTGAGCCCCGTCGCGCATCGCGGCCGCATCGTCGGCCAGGTGATGACGGGCCTGCTGCTGGGCATCCTGCTGTCGCGCGTGATGAGCGGCGTCATCGCGCAGGCGTTCGGCTGGCGCTGGGTCTACGGACTGGCGGCGACGGCGCTGACGGTCACCGGCCTGGCCAGCTGGCGCTGGTTGCCGTCCTCGCCGCCGGCGATGCGCACGACGTATGGCGCCCTGCTCCGCTCGCTGGGTGGCCTGTGGCGGACGCTGCCCACGCTGCGTCGCGCCGCGATCGCCCAGGCCTTGCTGGCGGTGGCGTTCAGCGCTTTCTGGTCGACGCTGGCGGTGATGCTGCACGAGCGCTTCGGACTGGGCAGCGCGGTCTCCGGCGCCTTCGGTCTGGCCGGCGCGGCCGGCGCGCTGGCCGCGCCGCTGGCGGGACGTTTCGCCGACAAGCGCGGCCCCGGCGTGGTGACGAAGCTCGGCTCGCTGCTGGTGGCGCTGTCCTTCGCGGTGATGTCGGTGACCGCGTGGTTGGACCGCGGTGCGGCGATCGTCGTGCTGGTCGTGCTCGCGATCGTCTTCGACTTCGGCGTGCAGGCCGCGCTGGTCGCGCACCAGACGATCGTCTACAGCCTTGACCCGGCCGCGCGCAGCCGCCTCAACGCGCTGTTGTTCACGGGGATGTTCATCGGCATGGCGACCGGTGCCGCGCTGGGCAGCGTGCTGCTGACCCACTGGGGCTGGGTCGGCGTGACCGGACTGGCGACGGTGGCGAGCGCCGGAGCGCTGCTGGTCCGCTTGACCGCGGACGAGTGAAGCCGGGCGCGACGTTCAGTCGCCTCGACCCAGGAAGGCGCGGATCGCCGTGATCTGGCCCTCCACATCGAAGTCCAGTACGTCGACGACGAACAGCTCGATGTTTCCGTCGACGAGGATGCGCAGCTCGCCGGCCACCGAGTTCGCACTCTCCAGCACGTGCAGCACCTCGATGTGAATCGACGCAGCCGACTCGAAGTTCTTGCGCGTCTCCGCAATGGCCGCGTCGCGGCCCTTCACCGAGAGATTCCAGTCGCGCAGCGTGACCTCCTCGGAGAACATCGAGGCGATGCCGTCGAGATCCTTCGCAGCGTAGCGGCGGAGGTAGTCGAGGAAGATCTCCCGCGGCGAAAAGACTGGCATGGATGGCGTCGAGGTCGATGAGGCCCGGGAGGATAAGCGAAGGCCGCGCGCGGCGGCGCCATGGAACTCGTCAGCGTGGCCGGCGGGCGATGGCCTCGTCCGTCAGGATCGGCTGCTCCGCGCAGACACGCTCCCACAGGTCCTTGTAGCCGACGACCTCGGGCACGACGAGATCGCGCAGCGGCGCGGGCACGTTCTGCACCTCGACGTACTGCTCGCTGCCATCGGGCAGCGTCCGGAAACCCTCTTCATAGTCCTCGCGGTCAAGTTCCTCGCGGGCATCGAACGTCACCAGGGCCTGCAATTGACCGGCGCTCATCATGTGGTCGTCCTGCAGCCACAGGGTCGTGCAGACGCGCCCCTTGAGCCACAGCTCGCCATGGTTGTAGCAACTGACGACGGCCTCCGCGATGTCGGCGTCGCCGTGGGCCGTGATGGTCGCGCCGCCGCTCGCGATCGCGCGCGCAGTCAGTCGGCCGGTCACAACGAGGAACGGACCGCCGTCGGTGTTGATGTTCAGCACGGAGCCGTCGAGTCGCAGGTCGCCGATGACGGCGATGCCGGCGATCTCGAACGCCTCGGCACCCTCCCTGATGTCGAAGCGCGTCAGCCAATCCTGATCGCCCCAGCCGGGCCAATCGAGCAGTAGGGATCCGTCAAGATGCCAGTCGCCTTCGCACACCAGCACGTGATAGCGCGAGAGGTCACGGAGGTAGTTCATCGACGACGAGGACAGACCGAATCGTTCGGCCGCCGCCGCACAGGTCATCACGGAGAACTGAGGCATGGCTCGCAGCAGAGAAATGAGGATGCGGACATGCTAGCGAGCGCGCTACGGATCCCGAGGCTGACGGCTTGGCTGAAAGTCACTTCGGACGCGGCGCTTTCAGACCCGCCGGAACAGCCCCGGATAGTCGATCACGAGGCCGTCCTCATCCACCGGCAGATCGGCGGTGAAGCCGGAGCCGTCCAGCGATTCGAAGCGATAGAGCCGGTCGTCGAGCCGCGTATAGGCCTGCGCCTGCGCGCGCACCGTCAGCGTGGTGCCGTCGACCCAGGCCATGCGGAACTCGAGTCGTTCACCGATGGCCAGCGAGACGCGTCGGATCGGAAAGCTGTTGGTGAACGGCGTGGGCCAGATGTCGATGTCCAGGCATCCGTCGAGATCGGCAAGTGTCCGCCCCTCGCCGTCCTGCCAGCGGCCCTCGCCATCGGTCTTCAGACGCATCGAGCGAAGCGATTCGCCCTCGCCGTCGATGAGCGACAACGCCGCTTCGCGCAGTCGCCAACGCTCATCCCAGTCGAGCCGATAGGCGAGTCGAAACGGCCCGGCTTCTTCGTCGATGGCGATGACGACGCCATCGGCGTGTCCGTCGGAGAGCCGCAGATGCTCGATGCCCACGCCGGTTTGGGCGGCATTCCACAGGGGGATCCAGCAGACGGTGCGAGGCAGAGGCATGACGGGCTCCTTGATCGCTACTTCGCCCACTCCGGCTTGCGCGTCGTCGCGCAGAAGCGTTTCGCCTCGTCCTTGCCCATGGGCTCCACCTGCGGGTCCAGTGGCTGAAGCACTGCCATCACGGCGGGATCGCCACGGTACTTCTTCTTCAACGCTGCCAGGCGCGCGTCAATGCCGGAACAGCTCTGGCACATGCCCCACTCGATGTCCCTTCGGCGCTCCGCATCGCCTTCCCCCGGCTCGCCGAGCCAGTGCGTGCAGGCCCCGTGTCGTTCGACGAGTGCCGTCACCTCCTCCGGGAGCGCTGCGGGGGCCGCAGAAGCCGCCAGCGACGACAACGCGACGAGGCACGCCATCGCGCCGCGTCCGACGAGTCGCTGCAATGAGGAATCGCCGGAGGCTCTCACACGCCCTCCGACGACGACGGCTCCGCCTCATGGCACACCACGCACAGCTTGTTCCCGTCCGGATCGCGGAAGTAGGCGCCGTAGTAGTTCGGGTGGTACTGGGGCCGCGGGCCGGGCTCGCCTTCGCAGGTTCCGCCGTGGGAGAGCGCCGCAGCATGGACCTCATCGACCATCGCCCGCGACGCCGCCATGAAGGCGGTCATCTGCCCGTTGCCGAAGCAGGCCTCGCCTTCGAGCGGCCGGCCGATCAGGAACAGCGGTCGCACGGTCTGCGCGGACTGCCAGCCGGCGCGTTGAGAGGTCGGATCGGTGAAGCGGTGCGGCTGCTTCAGCGCCGCCATCACCGGCGTGTAGAACGCCAGCGCGCGGTCGAAGTCGGTGACGCCGACGAACAGATGGGAAAACATGGTCGACCCTCCCTCACTGCGTCCGACCGCGCCAGCCGATCAGGCTGACGCCCAGCGCGACGAAACACGCGCCGAAGGTCCGGTTCATCAGCTTCACCCGCGTCGGCGAGGCGAGCCCGCGGCGCAGCGCCCGCGCGAGCAGCACGTAGAACGCATGCGCCAGCACCGCGCAGCTGGAGAACGTGACCGTCAGCACGACGAAGTCGCGCAGCGCGGACTCCGGATGATTCATGAACTGCGGGAACAGCGCGGTGAAGAACAGGATCGCCTTCGGATTGGTCAGCGCGACCATGATCCCTCGAAGGAACAGTGCGCGGCGCGACAGGCCGGCCACTTCCGCCGCGGCCGCGTCGCCGCTGACCATCGACATCCGCGCGCCCTGGCGCCATTGCTTGATGCCCAGCCAGATCAGGTAGCAGGCGCCCAGCAGCTTGACGACCAGGAAGGCCTGGGCCGAGGTGCTCAGCAGCACGCCCAGGCCCGCGGTCGTGGCCGCGGACACCGCCAACAACCCGATCGCATTGCCCACCGAGCCGACCATCGCCCGCCGCGGCCCGACGCTGAGCGAATTCGAGATCGCCATCAGCACCGCCGGCCCCGGGGTGAACGTGACGAACAGCGCCACACTGACAAAGCCCAACCAGCTGGTCACATCCACACCGATCTCCCAAGCGCACGACACAGAGGATGCCGATGTTAGCGGCGCGGGCTTCGGGGATAGGATCGTCCGATCGATCACCCCTGCCCGGGAGTCCCCATGCGATCCGTGTTCCACCTGGCCTATCACGTGCGAGACCTGGACGATGCGCGCGCCTTCTACGGCGGCGTGCTCGGCTGCGAGGAAGGCCGCAGCACCGACACCTGGGTCGACTTCGACTTCTTCGGCCACCAGATCTCGCTGCACCTCGGCGAGCCGTTCCGGACCGGCAACACCGGGAAGGTCGGCGACCACATGGTCCCGATGCCGCACCTCGGCGTGATCCTGACGATGCCGGACTGGCGCGCGCTCGCGGACCGGCTGGAGACGCACGGCGTCGAGTTCGTGCTGAAGCCGAGCATCCGCTTCGCGGGACAGCCCGGCGAGCAGGCCACGATGTTCTTCCTCGATCCGTCGGGCAATCCGATCGAGGTCAAGGGCTTCGCGTCCACGGACGGGATCTTCGCGACGTGATCCGCCCGCAATGAACGAGGCGGTCGCCATTGGGCCCCTGGTGCTGCCCTGGGCCTTCCTCCACCTGTGCGTGGCGGTCGCAGCGTCGATGGCGGTGGCAGCCTTCCTCATGCGCAGGCGCCAGCAGGACGCGGGACCGCTGCTGTGGCGCAGCCTGTGGGTCGCGGTCGTGTTCGCGCGGCTGGGCTTCCTCTCCGAATACAAGGAGCTCTACGCGGAGCACCCGCTCAGCATCCTCAACCTGCGCGACGGCGGCTGGTCGCCCGAGGTCGGCATCATCGCGATGTGGATGTATGCAACCTTCAAGCTGCGGAACCTGCCGGCGATGCGACTCGCGGCGTCCGTGCCGCTGGCGGTGGGCACGGCGATCGTGATCGCCGGGCAGATCCAGCTCGCCATGCGCCCCGCGTCCGAGCCGCTGCCGGCGCTGCGCTTCGAGCAGTTGAACGGTGAACCCATCGACCTCGCCGCGCTGCGCGGGAAGCCCGTGGTGATCAACCTCTGGGCGACCTGGTGCGGACCGTGCGTGCGCGAGATGCCGATGCTCGCGCAGTCGCAGCGCGACTGGCCGGACGTGCGCTTCGTCTTCGTCAACCAGGGCGAGGACGCCTCCCACGTGGCGAAGTGGCTGAGCCAACAGCGTCTGGACATGAGCAACGTCGCCATCGACGAACGGCGCGAGGCGAGCGCGGTGTTCAAGCAGGCGGGCTATCCCACCACGCTGCTCTTCGATGCCTCAGGGAATCTAGTCGGCAAGCGCACCGGCGAGCTGTCGAAGCCGGCGTTGGAGGCGATGTTGACGCAGCTACGCTGAGGCCGACGGACTCACGTAGAAACGACTCGATCGTCGCCTGCGCATAACCGATCAGTCGACCATCGTCACGACGGATCATCCAGTTGAACCACAACTCGCCGCCATCCGGCGATCGGCGGATCGCTGCTCGACAATCACCTATGCTGCTGCGCCCGCTCTCCCTCACCGACACCGCCGCCATCGACCTCGTCGCCGAGCGCATGCGCGCGACGCTGATTGAAGTCGAAGGCGAGGAGGCCGGCGGCACGATGTATTCGATGGACTGGCTGCGCGACCGGGTGCGATGGCATCTGGACGGCCGCGCGGCGGAAGTCGTCGTCGCGGAAGACGAAGCCGGCGTCATCGTCGGCCACACGATCTACCGCGTCGAGTGCGAGTCCGATTCCCATTCCGCCTCGCTCAACGCAGCACCTTTCGGTTTGATCTCGACCACCTACGTCGTGCCGGAGGCGCGACGGCTCGGCGTCGCGCAACGCCTGCTCGCGCATGCCGAAGCCTGGTTCCTCGAACGCCACGTGCCGTTCGCATGCACCTGGACGTCAGAGACCAACACGCCGTTGATCGGCCTTTATGACCGCAACGGCTACGTCGAATCGGAGCGCGGTCCCAACCAACTGACGCAGACCATGATGGTCCGATTGACCAAGGCGCTGACCGCATGAATGCCTTCACCACTGCCGCCTTCGACGATCCCAAGCCGGGTCTTGCCGCGTTGGTCGAGGCAGGTCTCGACCAGCACAACGAGGCCTTCGCCGACCACGGCGCCTTCGACGGGCAGCGCGGGCTGTCGAGCGCCGCCTACGACGCCGGCGGTCGCCTCATCGGCGGTGCGGTCGGCCGCACGCTCGGGCGCTGCTGCGAGCTCAAGCAGCTCTGGGTCGATGCCGCGCACCGGCATGCCGGCGCCGGCGCTGCCGTCGTCCGTGCCTTCGAGGAACGCGCCATCGAGCGCGGCTGCGACACCTTCTACCTCAGCACTTTCAGCTTTCAGGCCCGTCCGTTCTACGAGCGCTTGGGCTACACGGTGCAACTGGAGATCCCCGGCCACGGCGTCGCGGGCTCGAAGTTCTTCATGGTGAAGAAACTGCCCGGCTGATCGCCCGGTACGCGCACCCGGCAGGCACGCACCTTGCCGCCATCGCGGCATGAACACCCCTACCCGCACCGTCCATCTTTACCTCTTCGAAGGCTTCGCCGACTGGGAGGCCGCCTACGCGGTCGCGGGCATCAACACGCCCGAGTTCCAGAAGACACCCGGCGACTGGCAGGTGAAAACCGTCGCCGCCGCCGGCGCCAACCTGACGCGATCGATGGGCGGCCTGTCGGTGATGCCCGACATCCGCCTGTCGACGCTGTTCCCGGACGACAGCGAGCTGCTGATCCTCCCCGGCGGTGCCGGCTGGGACAAGGGCGAGCACATGGAAGCGGCGAAGAAAGCCAAGGAGTTCCTCGACGCCGGCAAGCGCGTCGCGGCGATCTGCGGTGCGACGGCGGGCCTCGCGCGGCTCGGCGCGCTCGACGACCGTCAGCACACGAGCAACGCGCTGTCCTACCTGAAGGGCGTCGGCGAATACGCCGGCAGCGACCGCTACGTCGACGAGCCCGTCGTGATCGACCGAGGCTTGATCACCGCGGGCGGCATGTCCGCGCTCGACTTCGCGCGAGCCATCTTCGACACGCTCGACATCTACGATGCCGAGACGCTCGAAGCCTGGTACCAGCTCAACAAGACCGGCAAGTCGGCCTACTTCGCGAAGATGGCGCAGGGCGCGCAACGCTGAGACCGCCGACAACCGAAGCGTCGACCCGCGCGCGCCCGCTCGCGGGTCGGCGCGGGTCGGCGCAGCGACCGCTGCCTGCTCAGTCGAACCCGTAGGCCTCGGCCAGCCGGGGGAACAACTCGGCGACTTCGTCTTCCTGCCACGGCTCGCCGGCCGGGCCGTCGCGTTCGATCTCGCTGACCTCCCTGTCGATCTCACCGCCGCCCAGCGCCTCGTAGGCATTCGACGCCGCGTAGCCGAAAAGCTCGAGTTCCGGCTCGTCGCTCACCGGCCCATCCGCGAGCGATTCAGGATCGGCCAGAGCCGCCTCGAAGCGCTCACGGCCTTCGGAGATCAACCAGTCGCGGAAGTACTGGAAGCCGTCATCCGAGCAGCCGCCCATCATGACGTAGGCGGCGCCCCAGAGATCCCATCGGTAGGCCTCGTCCAACAGCGCGCCGTAGCGTTGATCGAAGGCCTTGACCTCCTCCAGCGACAACTGCATGAGCAGATGCTCAAGTTCGGCGGATCGCTGCTCGGTGTCGTCGCCTGCGCTCTGCCGGGCGCGTTCGATCAGATCCCAGAAAACGTCTTCATCCATCATTGCCCTCTCCTTTTTCAGTTGCCCTTGGCCGCCGTCACGATCCCCTGCGCTGCCGCCCACGCGCCAATGTCGTCGCGCCGGATCGCCGCGGCCATCAGGCCCGGGAAGGCGTCCGGCGTGCATGCGAAGGACGGTACGCCCAGCGCCGCCAGCTTGGCCGCGAGCGCGCGGTCGTAGGCCGGCGCACCTTCGTCGCTCAGCGCCAGCAGGGCCACGCACTGCACGCCGCTCTCGACGAGCGCCGCCGCGCGTCGCAACAGTTGCGGCTCGACGCCGCCTTCGTACAGATCGGAGATGAGCACGAAGATCGTGTTGCGCGGCTCTCGGATCAGGGACTGGCAATAGGCCACCGCGCCGTTGATGTCGGTGCCGCCGCCGAGTTGCACGCCGAACAGCAGATCGACCGGATCGTCGAGCTGCTCGGTCATGTCGACCACCGCCGTGTCGAAGACGACCAGCCTGGTGCTGACCGCGGGCAACGAGGCGAGCACCGCGCCGAAGATGCTTGAGTACACCACCGAGTTCGCCATCGACCCGCTCTGGTCGATGCAGAGCACCACCTCGCGCTGCGGACGTCGAGCCTTGCGACCGTAGCCGTGCAGCGTCTCGGGCACCACCGTGCGGAGCTCCGGCTGCCAGTGACGCAGGTTGGCCCGGATGGTGCGGTGCCAGTCGATCTCCGCCAGCCTCGGGCGGCGGTTGCGCTGGCTGCGGTCCAGCGCGCCGGTCACGGCCGCGCGCATCGGCTCCTCGAGCCGCTTCATCAACTCGTCGACGACCTGCCGCACGACGCGGCGCGCCGTGTCCTTCGTGCCCGCCGGGATCACCCGGGACAGGGCCATGAGGTTCGCGACCAGATGGACATCGGGCTGCACGCCCTGCAGCATCTCCGGCTGCAGCAGCATGTCGCGCAGGTTCAGGCGCTCCAGCGCGTCCTTCTGCATCACCTGGACGACGGAACTCGGGAAGTACTTGCGGATGTCGCCCAGCCATCGCGCCACGCGCGGCGCGGAGTTGCCGCGTCCGCCGCGCCGGTCGTCGCCCAGGCCACCGCCGTCGCCGTAGAGCGCGCTCAGCGCCTGGTCCATCTCCACCGCGTCGCCGTGCAGGCCGCCGCAGCTGTCTTCGGCTTCGCCGCCGAGCACCAGGCGCCACCGGCGCAGGCGATCCGCATCGGTCGTGGTCGTGTTCGTGTTCGCGGGGCCTGGCACGGTGGCCGTCGGGTCCGTCAAGTCGTCAGGCGCGCTCATGCCTCCACTCCCAGCATCAATCGAAGCAGCGGCAAAGGAAGCGCCGCGCGTGCGTCGTCCCATTCCGCCGCAGCCATCACGGCGCCTGCACCGCTGCCCTTCCGCGCTGCGCGTTGACCGAGGTCGCGTCGCTCGCCCGCGTCGAAGTGGGCGAAGGTGCGTCGCACCAGCGGCAGCACGCGGATGAAATGTTCGTCGTCCAGGCCGCCCAGCCAGCCATCGACCAGCGGCCAGACGCCGTCGTGATGCAGCAGCACGACGGCATTGCGGTTGAGGAAGCCGTCCAGCCACGCCGCGGCCTTGGCCGGTTCCGCGGCGCGCGACAGCTGCAGCGACATCGCCGTTCCCGCGTCGTCCGCCGTGATCAGCGCGTCGTCCAGCAGCAATCGCGTGCACAGGCCGCGCAGCAGCGCGTGCGCGCCTTCGCGGGCGGCCAGTTGCGAGATCGCGGCGCGCCATTGCGTCGAGGGCTCGGACTGGCGGCCCGGATCCCGCAGCCTCACCGCCGCCTGCGCGCCGAGCACCCGGTCGCGGACCTGTTCCGCCGCGGCCTCGTCCAGTGAATCGCCCATCAAGGGCAGGCTGATGGCCGCGCGCGTCACCAGGCCGTCGAAGACATGGCCCACCAGGGCCGCGTCGGTCTGCCGCACGTTGCCGTAGCGGAAGACGTTGGCCAGCGGCGGCAACGCGCCCAGCAGCTGATCGGCATCGCCGGTGACTGCGGCGTGGTCCTGCAGCGCACGCGACGCGATCGTCACCGCCTCCGGCAGATCGGCCAGCAGCACGCGATCGACGAGTTCAGCCAACGCCGCCAGGTGCGTGGCCCGCCCGCAGCGCTCGGCCACCGCGGTCGTCGCCGCCTGCGCGACCGACTGGCCCCAGCGGCTGGCCTCGATCACGCGCAGCGCGAACTCGGGCTGCCATTGCAACGTCCAGACCTCGTGGAAGGTGCCGCGCGAGGACTTGCCCGTGCGCGCGATCTCGCCCCACGGCAGGTCGATCAGCCGCAGCCGGTGCAGCAGGTGGCTGCGCGCCAGGTCGTTGGGCTGGCGCAGGTCGAGGTCGAGCGTCTTCTGCGTCGCCTCCGGCTTCATGCGCAGCGACTTCTGCAGCTGTTCGAGATTGCGCTGCAGCGGCACCGTGGGCACGTCCGCCGGCACGCGACCCAGGCGGTCGCCGATGACCAGTTCGTCGCGGATGAAACCGAGCACCGCCTCGTCGCCCAGCGTCATGACGGTGCGCGTCGCTTCGTGCAACTCCTCCAGGCCCGGCGCGGGCCGTTGCCGCAGCGCGGCCAGCGTGTCGGCCAGCCGGGCCGCCTCGATCAGGTGGGCGGACGAGCAGTCGAGATCGCGCTCGCGCATCAGTCGCGCGACGCGCGCCAGCCAGCCGATCGCGCGGGGACGGCGCCCGCCACCCGGGTGGCCGATCTTGCCCTCATGGCCTTCTTGACCTTCCTTGCTTTCCTGGCTTTCCTGGCCGCTCAGCCACAGGTGTTCGTACCAGCCCGGCGAGTGGATGCCCGCGCCGTAGCCGCTGGCGCGCGCGAGGTGCCGATACGTCCACGGCACCCACGTGCTGGTGACCTTGAGCTTGGGCACGCCCTTCAGCAGTGCCTGGTCCGCCTTCGCGGTGAAGTCCGCCCGCAGGCCGCCCAGGTGCCACGCGCCGCAGACCACCGCGATGCGCTCGAAGCCCTCCTTGCGCGCCGCGCGGATGCACTGGCGCATGTGGGCCTCCCGCAGCACCTCGCGATGGGCGCGCGGCGTGCGCGGAGCCAGCGTTTCGTCCTCGCCGGACTCGGCGCGCAGGGTGGTCATCGCCTCGGAGATCGCTGCGAACAGGTCCTCGCCGTCGCCGCGCTCCTCGACCATGTGGTTCCACCAGGTCTCGCCGTCGGCGTAACCCGCCGCGCGGGCGAGCCAGTCCAGCGGATCGCAGCGACGCGTCGACGGCCCGGCGGGCTCTTCCGCTTCGCCCGCTTGACCCGCCTGCTCGGCCTTGGGCGCCTCGGCGGCTTGCCGTTCCTCTTCCTCCCCCGCCCTCTCCAACGCAAGCGAGACGCCGACCGGCAGATCGATGAACCGCACCGGCACGCCGGCAAGTCCGGCCCAGCGCAAGGCCTGCCACTCCGGCGAAAAGCTCGCGAACGGGTGATAGACCGCGCGGCCGGATTCCTCGACCCCGTGCGTGAGCAGCGCCACCGGCGGCGTCATCGCGGGATCGAGCACGGCGGCGACGAGGCCGTCCGCTTCGGGTGGCCCCTCGATGAGCACGCAGTCGGGCTTCAGCACCTCGAATGCGGCGAGCAGGCTGCGCGCGCAGCCCGGGCCGTGGTGCCGCACGCCGAAGTAGTGGACCGGATCGCTCATGGCGCCCCGCGCCTCAGGACTGCTCGCGGCAGGCGCGGTACAGGTCCTTCCAGTCGGTGCGTTCCTTCACGACGGTCTCCAGGTATTCGTTCCAGACGACCTGGTCCTGCACGGGGTCCTTGACGATCGCGCCGAGCAGGCCCGAGGCCACATCGCGCGGGCGCAGTACGCCGTCGCCGAAGTGGCCGGCCAGCGCCATGCCGCTGTTGATCACGGAAATCGCCTCCGCCGTCGACAGCGTGCCGCTGGGCGACTTCAGCTGGGTCTTGCCGTCCTCGGTGCGACCGTTGCGCAGTTCGCGGAAGATCTGGACGATGCGCCGCACTTCCTTGAGCGCCGGCGGCTCGGCCGGCAGCTGCAGCGCCACGCCCAGCTCGGCCACGCGCTTGACGACGATGGACACCTCGGCGTCCTCGCTCGCCGGCACCGGCAGCACCACGGTGTTGAAGCGGCGCTTCAGCGCGGCGGACAACTCGTTCACGCCCTTGTCTCGGTTGTTCGCCGTCGCGATCACGCTGAAGCCGCGCGTGGCCTGCACCTCGGTGCCGAGCTCGGGCACCGGCAGCGTCTTCTCCGACAGCACGGTGATCATGCAGTCCTGCACGTCGGCGGGGATGCGCGTCAGTTCCTCGATGCGGGCGATCTTGCCGTCGCGCATCGCCTTCATCATCGGACTGGGCACCAGCGCCGCCTCGCTCGGCCCGTTGGCCAGCAGCTGCGCGTAGTTCCAGCCGTAGCGCAGCTGTTCCTCGCCGGTACCGGCGGTGCCCTGGATCAGCAGCGTCGAATCGCCGCTGACGGCCGCCGACAGGTGTTCCGACACCCACGACTTCGCGGTGCCCGGCACGCCGTAGAGCAGCAGCGCGCGGTCGGTCGCCAGCGTGGCGACGGCGATCTCCATCAGCCGTTCGTCGCCGATGTACTTGGCGCTGACCTCGAAGCCGTTCTCCAGCGTCCCGCCCATCAGGTAGCGCAGCACCGCCCAGGGCGACATCGCCCAGTTCTCGGGACGCGTGCGCGTGTCCTGGCGCTTCAGCTCGGCGAGCTGCGCGGCGAACTGGTGCTCCGCATGGCGGCGCAGGACGTGCGAGGCGGCGGTCTCGGTGGAAGTCGTCATGAGGTCCTCGGGGTCGGATCGGGTGAGAGGGCGAGCAGGGCGCGGCGCAGCGCTGCCGTCTGCGCGACGGCCTGCAGCTGCTCCGCGTGGGCGGCGGTTTCGTCGGCGGCGCGGATGTCGGCCAGCGAGGCGTAGGCGGAGAGGCTGTCGGCATGCACGACCGCGCCGAAGTCGACCAGCATCGCGCGGACGGCGTAGTCGTCCTTCAGCGTCCCGGCGCGGGCGCGCGACAGCAGTTGGCCGGTCATCGCCTGCGAGAGCTCCGCGCCGAGCATCTCGCCGCCGCTCGCCGCGGCGACGAGCGCCGACAGCGGCAAGGCGCCCTGTTGCAGGTGTCGCAGCCAGTGGCGTTCGCGACGGACCTGCGGCAGCCATTGGAGCGCCTGCGCCGCGTGCTGCGTCTGCAGCGGGCTCTGCGTCTCGAGGAAGGCTTCGCACCAGTCGATCTCGCGCGTCGCGGAGAGAACGTCGAACCAGCCGCGCATCACGGCGTCGGCCCAATCGGTCTTGATCGCCCAGGCGAGCAACTCGACGGGCGTCATCCCTGTCGTGGTGGTCCACCAGCCCAGCGGCACCTGGCGCACCAGTTGACAGAGCCACCAGGCGCGTTCGCCGAGCTTCTCGGTGGACGAGCGCGCGATGACGATCTGATCGGACACCCAGTCGGCACTCGCCGCTTCAGGCGCATCGATGACCCAGTGCTGGCGCAGCAGCGTGCGCTCGCGGCGCAGCATCGGCGAGAGCCGCTCGACGGCGCGTCGTGGATGGGCCGCATCGGGCAGCCGCAGCAGCAGATCGAGCGCGACATCACGGACCTCTCGACTGCGGTCGGCGCGCAGCCGATCGAGGAGCGCCTCGTCGTCGATGCCGAGCCCGACCGCCAGTTGCGCCACCAGATCGGCGCGTTCCTTCGCGGAGAGCTCCGGCAGCGAGGCCTCCAGGCGTCGGCGACCCGCGGCGGGGTCGGCGGCGCGCTCGCGGGCAAGGAAGGCGCGACGCTGCTCCAGCGTACCGTCGGTCCATGGGGTCTCGCCGGGAGCGTCACCGGCTGCGCCCGCGGCGAAGTGCCAGTCCTCGCGCTGCCGCGCCAGCCACAGCCCGCGCTCGCCGAGCACCGGCAGCAACGGCGCGCGCAGTGCGACGGCGCGTCGTCCGGCGTCCAGCGCCAGCGGCAGCAGCATCTCGGGCAGGCGCAGATTCGCCTCGGCCAGTGCCACGAACGCCAACTGCTGAAGTCGCGTGGGCGCTTCGGTCAGCGCCCAGCGCAACAGCGTGCGCGGCGAGCCGGCGACGCCCTCGATCCCATCGAGGCGCTCGGGAACGACCGCGAGACGGTCGACGGCCGCGGGCTCCGTGGGCGGGGCGGTCCAGATGCGGTCCTGCGTGCCCGCGGCATCGCAAGTCGCGATCACGGCCATCGTGCGCAAGACCTGACCCGCCGGTCCCTCGACGATACTGGCGGGCGGCGCGGCCTGCGTGCCAGGCGCAGCCTGTCCGGGCGACGTGACCTGACCGACTTGTGCAACGAGCGCGCCGACCTCACCGGGCCATTCGGGCAGAGGACCGGACTGTCGGTCCGTCCCCACCATCGCCACGGGCAGCAGCGGCTTCCAGGCGCTCATGCGGCACTCCTCGACCACGCGGGGCCCTTCGTTCCAGACTGCCAGGCGGTGAGCGGACGCAGCGCACGGCCGTCCCACTCGCCCATGACGGCGAGCGGATGACCGCCGGCGACGGCCATCAACGACCACCAGTCGGCATCGCCGACCAGCAGCGGAACGGCGCGGCCGTCAGCCGTCAGATGGGGACCGGCATCGGCGGCGACCGGCGTCGCGTTCGCGAGCACGACCGGATGCAGCATCGCGAAGGGGTGGGCAGCCACGCGTTCGGCGACGCGTTGCCATTCGTCCTGCCAGGACTCGGATCCGGCGAGGCGCACCGTTCCGACGGCCCCCTCGGGCTCCAGCGTCGGCGACGCGTCGGCGATCAGTGCGCGCAGCGGCGCGTTGCCGGGATAGAAGGCGAGCGTCAGATCCGCGGCGATGCCGGGCAGCCACCTGCCTTCGAAACCACGGCCGCCGTGCGCGTGATCGAGCAGCCACGCGCGCCGGCGCGAGCGCTCGCCGTGCAGCCAGACGCGGCGCTCATTCAGACGGCCTTCGCGCTCCTCGACGATCACGCCGAGGACCGCCCAGCGATCGGTGACGCGCTCCCCGGCCGCGAGCACCTCGGCCTGGTCGAGCGGCCAGCCGCAGACGGTGCGCAGATCGGCTTGAACGGGCTCCGGCAGCGTCTCGCGACGGGCGAGGCCCTCGCAGGCGAGCTGCAGCAGACCGAGGCGTGAGAGCGTGCGTTCCGGCCAGTCGGCGCCGACGCGCCAGCCGTCCGCGGCGGCGGCGATGCGCTGGCCGAGGCCGGGCGCCTGGGCATCCACCATGCGCGCCGCCATCGTGCGCCAGCCGCGGATCGCCGCGTCGTCGAGCGCGCCGAGTCCGCGACCGATCTGATCGCCGAGCCAGCGCTGCAGTTCAGCGGACGCTTCCTCGATGCGACGCCACCGGTGCGACTCGCGCTTGAGCGCGTTGTCGGGATCGGCAAGCGCCGACGCCGCCTGCGCGGGATCGACGCCGTCGGCGATCTGCGCGGCGCGCTCGGCCGCGCGCTCGACGGCCTTCTGGTCGCGCTCTTCCTTCTTCTGCGCGCGTTCGCCGCGGGAAGCGATCCATTCGGCGACCCAGGCGGGGGGCTCCGCGGCGGCGAAGCGGGAGGCGTCCTGCGCCCTCAGCATCAGCAACGCGAGGCCGTGCTTGCAGGGGAACTTGCGACTGGGACACGAACAGCGAAAGGCGGGACCGCTGAGGTCGACCTGCGTCTGGTAAGGCTTGGAGCCGCTGCCCTGGCATTCGCCCCAGACGGCGGCGTCATCGGCGCCGAGCAACGGCCATTTGGCCGGCGAGGTCAGCCCTCGCGCGGCCTTCGCCGATGCCTCGTCCGGCGCCAGCGCCAGCACGCCCTCCATGGTCAGCGTCATGCTGGCCCGCTCCCTGGTCGAATCGTTGTGGGTGAGTTCGGGGGCGAGTCTAGCTGGAGCGGCACATGACTCAGGTCACCCAGAACGGCGCCGCGCACCGAGGCTCAACGAGCCTCCAGTCACGTCGGTGTCATCGCTCAAGGCTGCGTCTTGAAGGCTTCGAGCTGCTTGATGCGCAGCTGCGCGTGCTCGCGCATGCACCCAAGGTACTGCAGGTTGCGGATCGAGCCTTCAGACCACAGGTCGAGCACCGCCTTGCAATCGGCCTCGCGGAACTTCACCCACAGGCGCTGAGCGGCGACGAGGCTGTCCTTCGGCTTCGCCGGCTTGGCTCCGCCGACCTTGGCGGGCGTTTCCGCCAGCACGCGGCGATAGACGTCGTTGAGCTGCTTCTCGATCTGCTGCTGCTCCTGTGTGGCGCAGTCGTTCATGTCGACGGTGCTCACGACGTTCGCGCAGTCCAGCGCGTGCGCGGACGAGGCCGCGGACATCACCAGCGCCGCGAAGGCGAGTCGTCGCGCGATCGTGCGGTCGAGGTGGAAACCTTTGCTCTTCATGGATGCTCCTTGTGATCAGAAGGACATACGACTCGAAAGGCAGCTTGGACGCGCTCAGGATCCGCGGCGACGGCCACATGCACAACGATCAATTCGTCCAACGCTTCGGTGGGATGAATTGCGCAGCGGACTGCGTAGTCGAACACCTCGCTCAGCGTTTCATCGTCATGCCAGGTGGTCATGACGAAGCCACTCTCCGGCACAGCGGTGCCGCTGAACTTTGCGATGTTGGCCCAATCGATGGCATCGTCCCAACTGCTTGCGGCCACGCCCCACGCCATGGCGTAGAGGCAGCCTTCGGCGACGAGCCAGTCGCTGATGCGATTCTGCTGAGCGGGCGTCACTGGGACTTCGGCCACGACGACTGCGCGGAATGGCGCACGCGCCGCGAGTGTGCGCAGCGCCCCGTCGGGATCGACGTGACGGTAGACCGGCAGCGGGATATCAATCGGACCTTCGCGCATGTGCATCCCCGTTTCGGGCTGTTTTATTTCTGCTGAGCACGAAATGACCTTCGACTTCCATCATGCGCAAGGAACCCGGCGCCATGATGACGATTCGCTCGGTCAACTGCCGCTGAGCGGCCCGTCCACGCGAATCAAGGCAGGCGCGCCAGCGCCTCCAGATAACGCGGCGCCAGCATCAGCTCATCCCAGGTCAGCGGTGCCGATTGCGGCACCAGTGCCGCGCGGCGCGCTTCGCTGTCGATCGCGGGCGTCCACGTGCCCTTGGCTTGCGCGTCGGTCAGGCCGTCGAGCAGCTCGTCGATTGCGCGACCGCCCTGCTCCTGGCTCTGGTTGCACAGCAGCACCAGGTCGCAACCCGCGCCCAGCGCGGCGAGCGCCGCCTCGGTGTATCCCACCGGCCGGCCCTCGATCACGCGCGCCGCGGCCATGCCGAGGTCATCGCTGAACACCGCGCCGGCGAAGCCCAGGCGGTCGCGCAGGATGTCCTGCAGCCAGCGCTGGCTGAAGCCCGCCGGACGGCTGTCCACCTTGCGGTAGACCACATGCGCCGGCATCACCGCCGACAGGCTCAGGCTCAGCCATTCGAACGGGCGGACGTCCTCCGCCAGGATCGCCTTCAGCGAGCGCGTGTCCACCGGCACGCCCACGTGGGAATCGACGCTCACCGCGCCGTGCCCCGGGAAGTGCTTGCCGCAGCTCGCCATGCCCGCCAGGGCCAGGCCTTGCATCAGGCTCTGCGCCAGCAGGCTCACCACGCGCGGATCGCTGTGGAAGCTGCGCGATCCGATCACCGCGCTGATCGACTGGCGTCCGGCATCCTGGTGGTCCAGGTCCAGCACCGGCGCGAAACTCATGTCGACGCCGCAGGCCCGCAGTTCCAGCGCCAGCACCAAGCCGGTCGCCGTCGCGGCCTGGATCGCGCGCATCGCGTCGTCCATCCACAGCTCGCCGAGCGCGCGCATCGCCGGCAGCGCCGTGAAGCCGTCCGTGCGGAAACGCTGGACCCGACCGCCCTCCTGGTCGACCGCGATCAGCAGATCGGGACGGATCGCCTTCGCTTCGGCGCACAGCGACGTCAGCTGCGCGCGGCTCTCGAAGTGGCGCGCGAACAGGATCATCCCGCCGGTCAGCGGATGCGCCAGCCGGCGGCGATCGTCCGCCGTCAGCGTCGTGCCGGCGATGTCCAGGATCACGGGCGAATGCAGGTGCTCGGTCATTGTCTGTGTCTCTTTCATTTTCAATCGCGTCAATCGCGTCAATCGCGCATCTCGACGACGACGAACGCCGTCGCATAGTCGGTCTCGTCGCTCACGCTGACATGCGCGCTCAGCCGCTTGGCTTCGAACCATTCGGCCAGCGCACCGTGCAGCTGGATCCCCGGCTTGCCGCTGCGCGCCTTGACGATCTCGCAGGCGCGCCAGGTCATCGGCATCCGCATGCCCATGCCGATCGCCTTCGAGAACGCCTCCTTGGCCGAGAACCGCGTCGCCAGGTAGGCGATGCCCCGTGCCTCGACCTTGGCGTACCGCTCGCGGAACACCTCGATCTCGTGCGGGCCCAGCACCTTCTCGGCGAAACGGACGCCGCGCCGTTGGAAAGTCTCCCGGATGCGCCGGATGTCGCAGACGTCCGTGCCGATGCCGTAGATCATCGCGACCCTTTCATGCGCCTCGCGTGCGCGCTCCGTGCCCGCCGTGTGGACGTTGAGTGCGGAAGTGCAATCAGACGTACGCGCGCTGGATGCAGCGCTGGTAGTCGCGCACCGCCTCGGTGTAGCCGAGTTCCAGCGCGTCCGCGATCAGCGCGTGGCCGATCGAGACCTCCGACACCCCCGGCACCTCGCGCAGGAAGCGCGTCAGGTTGTCTCGGTTCAGGTCGTGGCCGGCGTTGATGCCCAGCCCCTGCGCCAGCGCCGCGCGCGCCGCGGCGGCGAATGCGGCCACCGTCTCGGCCTCGCGCGGCGTGCCGAAGGCGCTCGCCCAGGTCTCGGTGTAGAGCTCGATGCGGTCCGCCCCCAGCGCGGCCACGTGCGCCATCGCCTCCGGCAGCGGGTCCATGAACAGGCTCACCCGCACGCCCAGCGACTTGCACTCCGCGATCATCGGACGCAGCCGTTCGGCGTCCGCCGGCAGGTTCCAGCCGTGGTCGGAAGTGAACTGGTCCTCGCTGTCCGGTACGAAGGTCGCCTGGTGCGGCCGCGTCTCGCGGATGAAGTCCATCAGGTTCTGCGTCGGATTGCCTTCGATGTTGTATTCGGCCCGCGGCCAGGACTTCATCAGCGCGGCCAGATCCCGCACGTCGTCGGCGCGGATGTGGCGCGCGTCGGGTCGCGGATGCACCGTGATGCCCTGCGCGCCGGCCTCCAGGCACAGCTGCGCCGCGCGCGTCACGCTGGGAATGCCCAGGTGCCGGGTGTTGCGCAGCAGCGCGACCTTGTTGACGTTGACCGACAGCGCGCATCGCGCATCGTGGCGGCCGGATTCGGGAGCGATCAGCGGATTCATGTGAGCAGCTTCTGGACGTCGAGCAGCACTTGCCGCGTCCGCAATGGACGATGCCCCAGATGATAGTGAAGCAACGCGCGCGACAACGGCTTCAACGCCGGACCCGCCTGTTCGCAGGCCTGCTGCAGCGCCGCCTGGCTGCCGTGCAGCAGCGCCGCCTGGAGCTGGATGACGGCCTGGCCCGTCAGTTGGGGGGCGTCGTGTGCCGGCACGATGACGCCCGACTCCGGCGCGAGCATGTAGAGCCGCTCCGGGTCCAGCGGCGCCTGCGTCGTCGAGAGCACGCTCAGGTCGGGCAGCAGGCCGCAGATCGCGAGCATCTTCAGCTCGAAGGCGCGCAGCGCCGCGTGGGCGTCGTCCACGGAGGTCAGTTGCGGCAGCAAGGCCGCATAGGCATCGAACAGCTCGGGCTGCGCATCCTGGCGCGGCAGGAACTTCAGCAGCAGTTCGTTGACGTAGTAGCCGCTGAACAGCGCCGCGCCGCTGGGCAGCGTCTGCCCGCCGACCCACTCCGCGCCGCGCAGCGACTGGACCTCGGCCGCGCCGTCCTCGTTCACCTTCGACGGCTTGGACAGCGTCACCTGAAGCCGCAGGAAGGGCAGCAGCACCGATCGCAGCTGCGAATACGGCCGTTTCGCGCCCTTGGCGACCACCGCCAGCCGGCCGTGTTCGCGACTGAACAGGTCCAGCACGAGGCTGGTCTCGCTCCAGTCGTAGTGATGCAAAACAAAAGCCGCCTGCGTGGCGGGCGGCTTCGGGGCGCGTGTGGCCATGGGCCTTACTCGTAACCGTAGCTTCTCAGATGCTCTTCGGAGTCGGCCCAGCCCGACCGCACCTTCACCCAGAGCTCCAGGAACACGCGCGCGTCCCACAGCTTCTCGAGTTCCTGGCGGGTCTCCGAGCCGATGCGCTTCAGGCGCTCGCCGCCCTGGCCGATGATCATGCCCTTCTGCGCGTCGCGCTCGACCACGATGGTCGCGGCGATGCGGCGCAGGTTGCCCTCCTCTTCCCAGCGATCGATGATCACCGTGGCTTCGTAGGGGAGCTCGTCGCCGGTCAGGCGGAAGAGCTTCTCGCGGATCATTTCCGCGGCCATGAACTTCTCGCTGCGGTCGGTCAGCGCGTCTTCCTCGTAGAACCATTCCTGGTTCGGGAGGTAGGGCTTCAGGATCTGGAACAGGCGCTGCACGTCCGAGTCCTTCTTGGCCGACAGCGGCACGAACTCGGTGAAGTTGCGGCGCTCCTGCATGCTCTTGAGCCAGGGCATCATCTCGGCTCGCCGGGTCACCGCATCCAGCTTGTTGGCGATCAGGACGACCGGCTTGTCCTTCGGCAGCAGCGACAGCACCTTCGCGTCGTCCAGGCCGAAGCGGCCCGCCTCCACCACGAACAGCACCAGGTCCACATCCGCCAGCACGCCCTGGACGGTGCGGTTCAGGTTGCGGTTCAGCGCGCTGCTGTGCCGGGTCTGGAAGCCGGGCGTGTCGACGAAGACGAACTGCGCCTCGTCGACGGTGCGCACACCGGTGATGCGGTGGCGCGTCGTCTGCGCCTTCTTCGAAGTGATCGAGACCTTCTGCCCCACCAGCGCGTTCAGCAGCGTCGACTTGCCGACGTTGGGCCGGCCGACGATCGCGATCAGGCCGCAGCGCAGGTCGCCCTCGTACGGCATCGCGCCGATGCCGCCCTGGATCTCGGGCAGGTCCTCGCCGCCATCGTCCTCGTCGAGGTGTTCGCCTTCCTCGCCTGCTTCGCCTTCCTCGTGGGCGCGCGCGTCGGCGTCCTGGTCCGGCGGAGCGTCGGCGGCGTGTGGTGTGGCGTCGTGCGGCGTGGCGGGGTCGTGCGGGGCGTTCAGATCAGGGTCCTCGGAAACAGGGGGAAGGGCAACGGATTCAGAAGGGGATGCGGAAATGGCATCGGAAATGGAATCGGACGAGGACGTCGACTTCGGCGTCCTCGGCGTGCTGGGGGCATTCATCGCGGGCTCCGCGTCAGTCGCGCAGGCCGGTACCGGGCCGGTCGCCGGCGAGCAGTTCGTCCAGCACCTGCCGGGCGGCCTCCTGCTCGGCGATCCGGCGCGAGCGCCCTTCGCCGCGGCGCGACAGCGTCAGCGAGGCCACTTCGCATTCGACGGTGAAGGTCTGCGCGTGGGCCTGACCCCGCGTCTCGGCGATGCGATAGGACGGCACCGGCAGCTTGCGCGCCTGGAGCCACTCCTGCAGCGCCGTCTTGGAATCCTTGGCCCACTGCTCGATGCCGCTGGCGGCGATGGTCTCGCCCAGCAGCCCGCGCACGATCTCGCGCGCGGCCTCATAGCCGCCGTCCAGGAACGCCGCACCGATCACGGCCTCCAGCGCGTCCGCCAGGATGGACGGGCGCTGACCGCCGCCGCCACGGGCCTCGCCCTCGCTCATGCGCAGCGCCTCCGGCATCTGCAGCACCAGCGCCAGGCGGTGCAGGCTGTCCTCGCGCACCAGGTGGGCCCGGATGCGGGTCAGATCGCCTTCGTCGGAACCGGCGAAGCGGTCGAACAGCATGGCCGACACCGTCAGGTTGAGCACCGCGTCGCCGAGGAATTCCAGGCGTTCGTTGTGCTGCTGACCGAAGCTGCGATGCGTCAGCGCGCGCTGCAGCAGACCCGGCTGCGTGAAGCGGTAGCCGAGGCGTTGCTGGAGGGCGTCGAGCGCTTGCGGGGTCATGGACGGAGGTGGGAAGGAAGGTTCAGGACGGTCAGCGGGTACTGCCTTTGTACTTGATCACCAGGAAGGCCGGGCCGAACAAGGGTACTTCCTTGTCGTAGGCAAAGCTGATCTTCACCTTGTCATCGACCTTGGTGATGATCAAGTCCGCCGGCTCGACGCTGACGATCGAATACTCGATGTCCTTGGTGCGCTGGAACTGGTTGCGCGCCTCCGCCACCGTCGGGGGCGCGTCTCGGGCGATCTTCTCGATCGCCCGCTGGATGGTGTAGTACTCCATCACCGTCGGCACCACGCGCAGCAGGATCACCGATCCGCCACCGATGATCACCGCCCAGAACATCAGTCCCAGCAGGCTGATGCCCCGTTGAATCTTCCGTGCCCTCATCACGCGTCGCTCCGGTGTTTGTCGTTGGAACAGAGTAGTCGATCGTCTGCCGGACTGGGGTCAGCCAGTGTGTCAGCCGAAATTATTGGATACGCCCGATGCGCTTCAGGCTGCCGAAGTTCATCCAGACCACGAAGGCGCGGCCCACGATGTTCTCATCCGGCACGAAGCCCCAGAAGCGCGAGTCCATCGAGTTGTCCCGGTTGTCGCCCATCATGAAGTAATGGCCGGCCGGCACCTTGCAGGTCACGCCTTCCAGCGTGTACTTGCAGTTCTCGCTGTACGGGAAGTCATATTGCTTGCGGATGTTGCCCTGCGACTGCACGTCCACCAGGATCTGGTGTTCGACCGCCCCCAGCTTTTCCGTGTAGCGCGGCCGGAAGCGCATCGAGCTCGGATCCTCGTCGAAGAACTCGCCCTGCGACACCGTCTCGACCTGCTTGCCGTTCACGTACAGCTTCTGGTTCAGGTAGGCGATCTCGTCGCCGGGCAGGCCGACGGCGCGCTTGATGTAATCGACGCTGGGCGTCTGCGGGTAGCGGAACACGACCACGTCGCCGCGCGCCACGTCGTTGTTGTCGATGATCTTCTTGTTGATCACCGGCAGCCGCACGCCGTAATGGAACTTGTTGACCAGGATCAGGTCGCCGATCAGCAGCGTCGGCACCATGGAGCCGGACGGGATCTTGAATGGCTCGAACATGAACGAGCGAAGCAGGAAGACGATCAGGATCACCGGGAACAGGCCGGCGGTCCAGTCCAGCCACCAGGGCTGGCGCAGGATCTCCTCGCGGGCGCCCTCGACGTCGCCGTCGACGCGCTGGATGCCCTGCGCGGCCAGCGACGCGCGGCGCTGTTCGTCGTTCTTCGCCAGTTGCGCCGCCGCGCGTTCGCGCGAGGGCTGGAAGTGGAAGCGCTCGGCCAGCCAGTACGCCAGCGTCACCGTGGTCAGGATCAGCAGCAGCAGCGAGAAGTTGCCGTTCCAGTAGCCCTGGTACCAGCCGCCCAGGTAGGCGATCAGGGTCACATACAGCAACCCGGTCAGTGCGCTCATGGCTTTCATGCGGAAACTTATTCTTCGACTTGGAGGATGGCCAGGAAGGCTTCTTGCGGCACCTCCACCGAACCGATTTGCTTCATGCGCTTCTTGCCGGCCTTCTGCTTCTCCAGCAGCTTGCGCTTGCGGCTGATGTCGCCGCCATAGCATTTTGCCAGCACGTTCTTGCGCAAGGCCTTGATGTTCTCGCGCGAGATGATGTTGGCGCCGATGGCCGCCTGGATGGCCACGTCGTACATCTGGCGCGGGATGATCTCGCGCATCTTGGCCGCGACCTGACGTCCGCGGAACTGCGACTGTGCCCGGTGCACGATCAGCGACAGCGCGTCGATGCGGTCGCCGTTGATCAGCATGTCGACCTTGACGACGTCGGAGGCGCGGTATTCCTTGAACTCGTAGTCCATGGACGCGTAGCCGCGCGAGACCGACTTCAGCTTGTCGAAGAAGTCCAGCACGATCTCGGCCAGCGGGATCTCGTAGGTCAGCATGACCTGGCGGCCGTGGTACGCCATGTTCAGCTGCACGCCGCGCTTCTGGTTGGCCAGCGTCATCACCGCGCCGACGTACTCCTGCGGCATGTACAGGTGGACCGTCACGATGGGCTCGCGGATCTCGGCGATCTTGCTCTGCTCCGGCATCTTCGAGGGGTTCTCCACCTCGATGACTTCGCCGTCGCCCAGCTGGACCTCATAGACCACGCTGGGCGCGGTCGTGATCAGGTCCTGGTCGAATTCGCGCTCCAGGCGCTCCTGCACGATCTCCATGTGCAGCAGGCCGAGGAAGCCGCAGCGGAAACCGAAGCCCAGCGCCTGCGAGACTTCCGGCTCGAAACGCAGCGACGCATCGTTCAGCTTGAGCTTCTCCAGCGCGTCGCGCAGCTGGTCGTATTCGCTGGCTTCGGTCGGGTACAGGCCCGCGAACACCTGCGGCTGGATCTCCTTGAAACCGGGCAGCGCCTCGGCGGCCGGGCCCAGGTTGTTCGGCAGCTTCTTTTCCAGCGTGATGGTGTCGCCCACCTTCGCCGCGGACAGTTCCTTGATGCCGGCGATGATGAAACCCACCTCGCCCGCGTTGAGCTGGTCGCGCTTTTCCGACTTGGGCGTGAACACGCCCAGGTGTTCGGCCGGGTAGATGGCGTTGGTGGCCATCATGCGGATGCGCTCGTTCTTCTTGAGCGTGCCGTCCACCACGCGGACCAGCATCACGACGCCGACGTAGTTGTCGAACCAGGAGTCGATGATCATCGCGCGCAGCGGGGCCTCGACCGTGCCCTTGGGCGGCGGCATGCGGGCGATGACGGCCTCGATGATCTCGTCGATGCCCATGCCGGTCTTGGCGGAGCACGGGATCGCATCGGTGGCGTCGATGCCGATGACTTCCTCGATCTCCGCCTTCGCGCCGTCCGGATTGGCGGAGGGCAGGTCCATCTTGTTCAGGACCGGCACGACCTCGACGCCGAGCTCCAGCGCGGTGTAGCAGTTGGCCACCGTCTGCGCCTCGACGCCCTGGCTGGCGTCGACCACCAGCAGCGCGCCTTCGCACGCGGACAGCGACCGGCTGACTTCATAAGAGAAGTCCACGTGTCCCGGGGTGTCGATCAGGTTCAGGTTGTAGACCTGTCCGTCCGCCGCCTTGTATTGCAGCGCGGCGGTCTGCGCCTTGATCGTGATGCCGCGCTCGCGCTCGATGTCCATCGAGTCCAGCACCTGCGCTTCCATCTCCCGGTCGGACAGCCCGCCGCAGCGTTGGATGATCCGGTCGGCCAAGGTGCTCTTGCCGTGGTCGATGTGGGCAATGATGGAGAAATTGCGGATGTGCTTCATGGACTCGGACGGAGACCGCGCGCTGTGTCCGCCACCTCAAGCGCGCTCGAGCGGAGCACGCTGATGCATGCTGAACATGCTGGGGACGGTCGGTCGGGGCGGTGATGCAGGGACCTTCGCAGGACCTGAGCAAGACATAAAAAAAAGGCACGTCTAAACGGTGACGCGCCTTCCAACAAAACGTATGGCAACTGCTTGTTGGGCTTTCATTGTAGCCAAAAGCCCCGCCCTGGAAACCGCATGGATGCGAGCTTCTCGCGCGTTGCCCTTCGCCAACAGCAATTTTGTACACAGGTTATCCACAAAACGCGGGGACATCCTGTGGATCGCTGAGCCCATCAAAATGATGCCTTCCGATTCACCGTCGGAACAGCGACAAAGCTGCCCGAACGCGGCTTGATTGTAGCGGAGCGGGGCACCAATACCCCGTCTATCCCCGCCTTGGTCACAACCGTTAGCAAGCACCAACCGACGACGACTTGTGCACCGCGTCGCGGTCCGCCGGATGAATTTTTCCGCATTGCGGAAAGCCCCAGGCCGGCGGTGGGTTGACGGTGCCCGATTCAGCCTTTGCCAGGCTTGAGCACGACGTAGGTCGCCACCTCGCCGCGACGCACCAGCATCTGCAGCGATTTGCCCTTCTCCAGCTTGGCCAGCGCCGCCTGGAACTGCTTGACCGTCTTCACCTCGGCGTTGTTCGCCGAGAGGATCACGTCGCCGGTCTTCAGACCGGCACGGGCGGCCGGGCCGTCCACGGTATCGATGCGCAGACCGCCGTCGACCTTCAGTTCCTTGCGTTGCGCCTCGGTCAGTTCGGTGACCGTCAGACCCCAGGCCGAAGCGCCGGTCGCCGCGGGCGCCTCCGCTTCCGGCGTCGCCGCCGCGCGGTCGTCGGGCAGCGCGTCGAGCGTCGCGGTCAGGTCCTTGTAGGCGCCGCGCCGGAACACCTGCAGCGGCACCTTGGTCCCGGGCTTGGTCGCCGCGGCCAGGCGGCGCAGGTCGACCGCCTTCTCCACGGTCTTGCCGTCGAACCTGGTGATCACGTCGCCGAGCTGCAGTCCGGCCTTCTCGCCGGGACCTGCCGGCGTGATGCGGCTGATCAGCGCGCCTTGCGGCTTGCCCAGGCCGATGGCCTCCGCGACTTCCTTGCTGACGTCGTCCGGATAGACGCCCAGCATGCCGCGCGTCACGCGGCCGCCGGCGCGCAGCTGGTCGGCCACGCGCATGGCCTCGTCGATCGGGATCGCGAACGAGATGCCCATGAACCCGCCCGACTGGCTGTAGATCTGCGAGTTGATGCCGACCACCTCACCGCGCAGGTTCAGCAGCGGACCGCCGGAGTTGCCCGGGTTGATCGCGACGTCGGTCTGGATCAGCGGCAGCAGGTCGCCGGTGTCGCGCGCCTTGGCGCTGACGATGCCGGCCGTCACCGTGTTGTCGAAACCGAACGGCGAGCCGATGGCCATCACCCATTCGCCGACCTTGAGCCGGCTGACGTCGCCCATGCGCAGCATCGGCAGGTTGTTCGCATCGACCTTGAGCACCGCGACGTCGGTGCGGCGGTCCAGGCCGACCACCTTGGCCTTGAACTCGCGCTTGTCGGTCAGCGTGACGGTCACCTCGTCGGCATCGTCGACGACGTGCGCGTTGGTCATCACGAAGCCGTCCGCGCCGATCACGAAGCCCGAACCCAGGCCGCGACGCTGCGGCGCGTCCTCGTCATCCTCGTCGTCCGGGGTCGGCGCGGGCGCCGCGCCGGGCGGCGTGCGGCGCTGCGGCGGCACGGGAATCCCGAAGCGGCGCAGCAGTTCGCGCATCTGGTCGTCGATCTGCGCATTGGCGACCTTGACCTTCTCCGAGGTCCGGATGTTGACCACGGCCGGCCCCACCTGTTCGACCAAGGCACTGAAGTCCGGCAGCGCGCGCGCCAGTTCCGGGGCGGCGACGGGCACCGACGCGGTCACCGGGGTCGCGACGGTGGCGGTGGCAGCGGGCGCCGCAGGCTTCGTCGCGGTCTGGGCCGCTTGTGCGGCCGCGCCGAGCGAGGCGCTCATCAAGGTGGCGCCGGTGAGCGCCAGCGCGAGACGTCGAAGGGAACAGGGGCGATCGGAATTGAGCATGAACACTCGCAGGTGGCGATGCAAAAACGGAAGGCCCACATCATGCCCGGAATTCAGAAACGACATGGTGTCAGCCTGCAGCGAGAAAGAGGTGGAGCCTGAGCGAGGCCCATTGCGCCTCGTGCGCGCGTCGCGACAACGCGATCCAGCGCTCGCGTGGCGTGCGACCACGAACACCTTCCGCATCAGTGACGGCGTTCAGCCGCAGCAGCATCCATTGTTCGAGGTCGATGACGACGTCCGGCGAAACGGCAAGCGGCTCTCCCGCGTGCTGCCACCACCACTGCGCACCGTCCCATCGCAGCACGGCCTGCGCCCGTGACCGGACCGGCAACGCGGCCCCCGCCACGGCGGCGAGCAGGATCGCCGCCCACGCGACCATGCCGTCGGCGACACCGGCCTGGAGCAAGGCCGCGATGATCGCCGCCGCCACGCCGCCGCACAGCACCGCGCGCTGCACGCGCACCCAGCTCGCATCGTCCGTCAATGAAAAACGCCGGGCAGTGGCCCGGCGTGATGTCGATCGGTCCGGCGTCATGGGGCGCCGTCCGTCTCGTGCGCGATCTGCTGGAGGTGCTCGACCTGATCAGCAGATCCGCGGTCAGATCCGCTTGAAGATCAGCGTGCCGTTCGTGCCGCCGAAACCGAAGTTGTTCTTCGCGGCGTACTCGATCGGCATCTTCCGCGCCTCGTTGGCACAGTAGTCCAGGTCGCACTCGGGATCCTGGTTGAAGATGTTGATCGTCGGCGGAGCGACCTGGTCATGCAGCGACTTGACGGTGAAGACGGACTCGATGCCGCCCGCGCCGCCCAGCAGATGGCCGGTCATCGACTTGGTCGACGACACCACCAGGCCGTTCTTCGCATGGTCGCCGAAGGCCTTCTTGATCGCGTTGGTCTCGTTCGCATCGCCCAGGGGCGTGGACGTGCCGTGCGCGTTCATGTACTGGATCTGGTCCGCGTTCAACCCGGCGTTGCGCAGCGCGTTGCGCATCGAGCGCGTCGGGCCGTCCACGTCGGGCGCGGTCATGTGGTACGCGTCGGCGCTCATGCCGAAGCCGACCAGCTCCGCATAGATCTTCGCGCCGCGCTTCTTGGCGTGTTCGTACTCTTCGAGCACCAGCACGCCGGCGCCCTCGCCCAGCACGAAGCCGTCGCGATCCTTGTCCCAGGGGCGGGACGCGGTCTTGGGGTCGTCGTTGCGGGTGGACAGCGCGCGGGCCGCGGCGAAACCGCCGACGCCCAGCGGCGACACCGTCGATTCCGAACCGCCGGCGACCATGACGTCGGCGTCGCCCGCCTCGATCATGCGTCCGGCGGTGCCGATGCTGTGCAGACCCGTGGTGCACGCCGTCACGATGGCCAGGTTCGGGCCCTTGAACCCGCACTTGATCGAGACGTGACCCGAGATCATGTTGATGATCGATGCCGGCACGAAGAACGGACTGACGCGGCGCGGGCCGCGGCTGGTCAATTCCGCGTGGGTCTCCTCGATCATCGGCAGACCGCCGATGCCGGAGCCGACCAGCACGCCGATGCGTTCCGCCAGTTCCGGGTCGAGCGCGTCGCCGGTGGGCAGACCCGCGTCGCGGATCGCCTGCAGCGAGGCCGCCAGCCCGTAATGGATGAAGGTATCCATGTGGCGGGCTTCCTTCGCGGGGATGTAGTCATCCACCTTGAAGTCCTTGACCTCTCCCGCGAAATGGCAGGCGAGGACCGAGGCATCGAAACGGGTGATGGTGTCGATGCCGGACTTGCCAGCCACGATGTTGGCCCAGCCTTCCTCGACCGTGTTGCCCACGGGCGAGATCAGGCCGAGACCGGTGACGACGACGCGACGACGGCTCATGCTGCTTGCTTACGCCTTCTGGTGCTTGACCGCGTAATCGATGGCCAGCTGCACGGTGGTGATCTTCTCGGCCTCTTCGTCCGGGATCTCGATGCCGAACTCGTCTTCGAGGGCCATCACCAGTTCCACGGTGTCCAGAGAATCAGCGCCCAGATCGGCGACGAAGGCCTTTTCATTGGTCACATCGGCTTCGGGCACGCCGAGCTGCTCGGCGATGATTTTCTTGACACGTGCTTCGATATCGCTCATGACTCCTCCAGGAGGGGGTGGTTTGCTAGAACAACCCGGGATTCTAAGGCCTTAGAGTGGCGCCCCTAGTCGGACCTCCCGAGGCGCGCCTTCCACGACGGAGACGGCGCGCGCTCGCACTCTATCAGCCCTACACCGGCCGGGTGAATCCGGTGGGTGGGCCGCCCGCACCACTGGCGCGGGACGGGATCCACCTCAATTCATGTACATGCCGCCGTTGACGTGCAGCTCCACGCCCGTGATGTAGCTGGCCTCCGGGGAAGCCAGGAACGCCACGGCATGGGCGATCTCGGCCGGATCGCCCAGGCGGCCGGCCGGGATCTGGGCCAGCAGCGCGGTCTTCTGCGCCTCGGGCAGCACCTCGGTCATGTCGGTGGCGATGAAGCCGGGGGCGACGCAGTTGACGGTGACCGATCGGCTGCCGAGCTCCCGGGCCAGGGCACGCGTCATGCCCGCGACGCCGGCCTTGGCGGCCGCGTAGTTGGCCTGGCCGGCGTTGCCGGAGGCGCCCACCACCGAGGTGATGTTGATGATGCGGCCATAGCGCTGCTTCATCATCGGGCGCATCACGGCGCGGCTGGCGCGGAACACGGCCTTCAGGTTGGTGTCCAGGACGGCGTCCCAGTCCTCGTCCTTCATGCGCATGGACAGCTGGTCCTTGGTGATGCCGGCGTTGTTGACCAGCACCTGGATGCCGCCGTCCTGCTTGACGATCGCATCGATCAGCGCATCGACGGCCGCGCCGTCGTTGACGTTCAGCACCGCGCCGCGGCCGCCGTGCGGCGCCAGGGCCTCGGTGATGGCCTGCGCGCCGGACTCGCCGGTGGCGGTGCCGATCACGGTGAAGCCCTTCTGGGCCAGCGTCAGCGCGATCGCACGGCCGATACCGCGGCTGGCGCCGGTCACCAGCGCCACGTGCTTGCTGTCGGACTTGCTATCGGACTTGCTATCGGACGTGTTGTCGGACATGAGGAACCTCGGGGGGAATTCGGAAGGAGGAGACCGCAGTGCCTGCGGCGACTCAGGCCAGCAGCGCCTTGACCTCGGCCAGCGAGGCGGGGTCCAGCACCGTGGCGCTGACCAGCTCGGCGTCGATGCGCTTGGCCATGCCGGCCAGCACCTTGCCGGGGCCGCATTCGATGACGGTACTCAAGCCGCGCGCCTTGAGCGCCTGCATGACCTCGACCCAGCGCACCGGACCGAAGGCCTGGCGGAACAGCGCGTCGCGCAGCGCCTGGGCGTCGTCGGTCACGGCGACGTCGATGTTGTTGATCACCGGGAAGGCGGCGGCCTGGAACGACACGGCGGCGAGCTTCTCGCGCAGACGTTCGGCGGCCGGCTTCATCAGGCTGGAATGGAAGGGCGCCGACACCGGCAGCGGCAGTGCGCGCTTCGCACCGGCGGCCTTGAGGGCCTCGTTGGCCTTCTCGACGCCCGCCTTCGAACCGGCGATCACCGTCTGCTTCGGATCGTTGAAGTTGACGGCCTCGACCACCTCGCCCGATTCGGCGGCGATCTTGTGGCAGACCTCGCGGACCACCGCAGCGTCCAGGCCCAGAATGGCCGACATCGCGCCGGTGCCGACCGGCACGGCTTCCTGCATCGCCTGCGCGCGGAAGCGCACCAGCGGCAGCGCGTCGGCCAGGCTGAGCGCGCCGGCGGCGACCAGCGCCGTGTACTCGCCCAGCGAGTGGCCGGCGGCGGCGGCGGGGACCAAACCAGTCTCGGCGATCCAGGCGCGGTAGCAGGCGATGCCGGCGGTCAGCATCACCGGCTGGGTGTTGGTCGTCAGGTCCAGCTGTTCCTTCGGGCCGTCCTTGATCAGCGCGGCGATGTCCTCGCCCAGCGCGGCCGAGGCCTCGGCCAGCGTGCGCACCACTTCCGGGTGATCGCCCCAGGCGTCCAGCATGCCGACCGACTGCGACCCCTGCCCGGGGAAGACGATTGCGAAGTTCTTGCTCATGGTTCGAGTCCGAGACGATCCAGGAGGATCTGGGAGGAAGAAGAGGCGCGCGCGACCGACGCGCGGCCTCTGGCGTGCCGCCGCTGCGCGCGCTTCCGGCTGCCGCGAAGGAGGCGGGAAGTGGCGCCTGGACGGCGTCGGAAGTCGGGAATCAGAAGTCCAGCAGCACCGCGCCCCAGGTGAAGCCGCCGCCGACGCCTTCCAGCATCACCGTGTCGCCGCGCTTGATCTTGCCGGCGCGCACCGCAACGTCGAAGGCCAGCGGGATCGACGCGGCGGAGGTGTTGCCGTGCTCGTCGACGGTGGCGATCAGCTTGTCCAGCGGCATCTTCAGCTTCTTGGCCGTGCCTTGCATGATGCGGATGTTGGCCTGGTGCGGGATCAGCCAGTCGATATCGGCATCGGTGCGGCCGGCCTTGTCGAGGACCGAGCGGGCGACCTTCTCCAGCACGCCCACGGCCAGCTTGAACACCGCCTGGCCGTCCATCTTCAGCAGCGGATGGCCGAGGACATCGCCGCCGGACACGGTGCCCGGCGTGCAGAGGATGTCGGCATGGCGTCCGTCGGCATGCAGTTCGCTGGCGAGGATGCCGGGCTCGTCGCTGGCACCGACGACCACGGCGCCGGCGCCGTCGCCGAACAGCACGCAGGTCGTGCGGTCCTTGAAGTCGAGGATGCGCGAGAACACCTCGGCGCCGACCACCAGCGCCTTGGTGGCGGCACCGGTCTTGATCATCGAGTCGGCGACCGTCAGCGCGTACACGAAGCCCGAGCACACGGCCTGCACATCGAAGGCGGCGCAGCCGTGGATGCCGAGCTTCTGCTGCAGCAGGCAGGCCGTCGAGGGGAACACCATGTCCGGCGTGGATGTGGCGACGATGATCAGGTCGATCTCGTCGGCGCGCACGCCGGCCGATTCGAGCGCGGCCTGCGCGGCCGGCAGGGCCAGGTCGCTGGCGGTGACCTGCGGATCCGCGAAGTGACGGGCGTGGATGCCCGTGCGTTCGACGATCCAGTCGTGCGAGGTTTCAATCCCGTCGCGGGCCAGGCGGTCCGCCAGGGCGGCGTTGGTGACGCGGTTCGCGGGCAGGTGGCTGCCCGTACCGAGGATGCGGGCGTGGCGCGTGGAAGCAGTGGTCATGCAGCGTGGGCGGCGGCGGCCGCCGTGTCTCCAGCATCGCCGCCTTCCTCGTTGGCAGGCGCGGGAAGCGCCTGCAGCGTCGCGACGATGCGATCGTGAACCCGGTCCAGGAGCCGGTTGCGGGCCGCATCATACGCCCGGTTCAATGCCTGCTCGAAGGCGAAGGCATCGGCGGAACCGTGGCTCTTGAAGACCAGGCCGCGCAGGCCCAGCAGCGCCGCGCCGTTGAAGCGGCGATGGTCGACGCGGTCCTTGAATCGCTGCAGCACCGGCATCGCCAGCAGCGCGATGACCTTGGTCCACCAGTTGCGGGTGAACTCCGCCTTGATGAAGCTGGAGATCATGCTGGCCAGCCCCTCCGCCGTCTTCAGCGCCACATTGCCGACGAAGCCGTCGCACACGACGATGTCCGTCGTGCCCTTGAAGATGTCGTTGCCCTCCACGTTGCCGTGGAAGTTCAGCTGGTCGTGCGAGGCGGCCTCGCGCAGCAGTTCGCCGGCGCGCTTGATCGTCTCGTTGCCCTTGATCATTTCCTCGCCGATGTTCAGCAGGCCGACCGTCGGGTTCTCCTTGCCGTCCACCGCCGACACCAGCGCGCTGCCCATCACGGCGAACTGCAGCAGGTGTTCCGGACCGCAGTCGACGTTGGCGCCCAGGTCCAGCACCGTCGTGAAGCCGCCGATCTGGTTGGGCATCACGGTGGCGATGGCCGGGCGGTCGATGCCTTCCAGCGTTTTCAGCAGGTACTTGGCGACTGCCATCAGCGCGCCGGTGTTGCCCGCGGAGACGCAGGCATGCGCCTGAGCGGGCGTGCCGTCCTTGGCCGGCTTGAGCTGCGAGAGCGCCACCCGCATCGACGAATCCTTCTTGCGCCGCAGGGCGACTTCGATGGGATCGTCCATGCTGACGACCTCGCTGGCCGCGACGATGCGCGTGCGGGGCCAGCTCGCGGCGGCCTTGAGCGCCTCCGGCAGGCCGACCAGCACGAGCTCCGCATGCGGATGCGCGGCGAGGAAGGCCTGGCAGGCAGGGAGGGTGACGGCGGGGCCGTGGTCGCCGCCCATGCAGTCCACCGCCAGGCGGAGCGGCTCGGCGGAGGGCGATGAGCGGGTGGCGGGAATTGCGGTCATCGAAACCTGAGAAGAACACCGGTCGAAGGTGCGACTGTAGCGACCCCGCAAGAAGCGTGCGCGACAACGGGCGGCTGCCGGAAGAAGGGGGCGCCCGTCCGGGGGAGGGATCGGAGAAGGATCAAAAACGCGAAAGCCCGGCGACGCGTGATGCGGAACCGGGCTCTACTTGTTTGTGCGACCAGGCGGAGGCCTCGGGGAGCCCTCCGGACCGGCTGATCGAATCGATCAGGCGGCGTCGGCCTTGGTCTTCAGCACCTTGCGGCCACGATAGAAGCCGTTGGGGCTGATGTGGTGGCGCAGATGCACTTCACCGGTGGTCGGCTCGATCGCGGTGCCCGGGGTGACCAGGGCGTTGTGCGAGCGGTGCATGCCGCGCTTCGAGGGGGACTTCTTGTTTTGCTGAACGGCCATGGTTGATTCTCCTAAAGGCTTCGGCTGGCTGGTGATTCGAGGTTGCTCGGGCTCTCGAGAGAACTCGAGCTGTACCGCGGATCCGACAAGGATGTTCCGCTACCGACGCCTCGGTCCCGGGCCGCACGGCCACTCCGATACATTCGGGTGGAACATTCGGGTGGACGCACTTCGATCCGGGAAAGCCGGAAACTATAGCACAGCACCGAACCGGTGTCACGCCTTGCCGCCGGAGCCCTTCTTCAGCGCCGCCAGCGCGGCGAACGGATTGGGACGTTCTTCCGCCGGCAGTTCGTCTTCCTCGATGTTCGCGTGCGGCAACGGCTCCGGGCAGACCTCGTGGCGCGGCACGACCGGCAAGGTCAGGAGCAGTTCGTCCTCGACCAGCTCGCGCAGATCCAGGTGGCGCGGGAGCGCCAGGACGTCGTCGTCGGAGTCCATGTCCATCTCCGCCGCCATGTCCTCGTCCTTGACGAAGCGGAACCAGCGCGACACCGTCAGGTCCTCGCGGACCGGCTGGAGGCAGCGCTGGCAGGTCACCGCGACCTGCGCTTCGGCGGTCAGCTCGAGCCACGCCTGCGGCTCGCCGCCCTTGGGCGTGCGCAACTCGCCCTGGGTGGACCAGGACACGGGCGGCCACTGGGCCGGATCGGACTCGGGCGCGGCCGCTTCGGCCAGGCGCGTCAGGCTGGTCGCGGGCCACTCGCCCTCCAGCGTGCCGCCCTCCCGGGCAAAGACTCCGACATCGAGCTTCAATGGATCGAACGAACGCGGTTTCATGGGGCGCAAGTGTACGAGCGGCCTCCGCCCCGATGGGACAATCCCGGCTCATGACCGCTGCTTCCCCGCTCGTCCGCCCGCTTGTCCTGGGCTCCACCTCCCGCTACCGGCGAGAGTTGCTGGAACGGCTGCGGTTGCCGTTCGAGACGGCGGCCCCCGACGTCGACGAGACACCGCTGCCGGCCGAAGCGCCCGAGGCCCTCGCCCGCCGGCTGGCGTTGGCCAAGGCCCGCGCGGTCGCGAAGCGCTTCCCGCAGGCGCTCGTGATCGGGTCGGACCAGGTCGCGGACCTGGACGGCCGACCGATCGGCAAACCTGGCACGCACGAGCGCGCCGTCGAGCAGCTGCGCGCCATGCGTGGCCGCACCGTCGTGTTCCAGACGGCGCTGGCCGTGGTCTGCGAAGCGACCGGCTTCGTCGCACAAGACCTGGCCCCGGTACGCGTCCGCTTCCGCGAGCTCAGCGATGACGCCATCGAGCGCTATCTCCGCGCCGAACAGCCCTACGACTGCGCCGGCAGCGCCAAGGCCGAAGGCCTGGGCATCGCACTGCTGGACGCGATCGAATCCGACGACCCGACGGCGCTGATCGGGCTGCCGCTGATCCGCACCGCCGCGCTGCTGCGCCAGGGCGGGCTGGACGTGCTGAGCCTGCTGCCCTGAACCGGCTTTCCTGAACCCGTCCTCCGAGAACAACCATGACCCGCGGCCGCCTCTTCCTCGTTCCCAACACCCTCGACTTCGGCATGAACGGCCAGGAGGTCGACCTGCGCGAAGTCCTGCCCGACGCGGTGCTCGCGCGGGCCGCGGCGATCACGCACTGGGCCGCAGAGAACGCGAAGACCACCCGCGCCTTCCTGAAGCGTGTCGGCGCGATCCATCCGCTCGCGGTGCCCTTGCAGGAGCAGCACATCGAGGAACTTCCCCGCCCGGCCAAGGGCCGCGGTCAGGCGGCCGGCGCGGTCATCGCCTCGTCGAGTGAAGAAAAGCTCTGGCTGGCGCTGCTGGAGCCGGCCATGGTCGGACACGACATCGGCCTGATCTCCGAGGCCGGCATGCCCGCGATCGCGGATCCCGGCGCGAAGCTGGTCGCCGCCGCGCACGCGGCGAAGGTGCAGGTCGTGCCGCTGACCGGACCGAGCTCGCTGCTGATGGCCCTGGCGGCCAGCGGCCTGAACGGACAGAGCTTCGCCTTCGTCGGTTATCTCCCGCTCGACGCCGCCGAGCGGACCGCGCGCATCAAGGCGCTCGACGCCTTCTCGGCGCGCGAGCAGCAGACGCAATTGATGATCGAGACGCCCTATCGCAACGGCGCGCTGCTGCAGGCGCTGATGTCCGCGCTGAAGCCGGGCTCGCTGCTGTCGGTCAGTTGCGGACTGAGCCTGAAGGACGCGTGGACCTACACGGCGACGGTCGAGCAATGGCGCCAGGCGCCGAAGTCGCTGCCGGACAAGGTGCCAGCGGTGTTCGCGATCCTCGGCGCGCGGTGATCAGGATTCGCTGTCGGCCGTGACCGGCGGACGCTTGGCGCCGAACAGCGCGGCGACCTTCCTCTTCGGCTTGATGTTGGCCGACAGGCCGCCACGCGGCGCGTTGGCCGCGCCCTTTTCCCAGGCCGGCGCATCGCCGCCCTGGGTTGCCTCGTAAGGCTTGTCGAACAGCGGGTCGTACGCCTGACGCGGCGCGCGCGACGGCGCATGCGAATGCGACCCCTGCGAGCCGTAAGCCTCGTCGCGGCGGTCCTCGCGCTCGCGACGGAAGTCGCGACGCTCGCCGCCGCCCTCGCCTGGCGACGCGCGCTCGCCCCCACGATCGGAGCGATCGGCGCGCGGGCCGCGATCACTGCGTTCGCCCCGGTCGCCGTCGAAGCGGCGACGCTCGCCCTCGAGCTCGATCGGCTCCAGGTCGAGCTTGCGCTTGATCAGCTTCTCGATCTCGCCGACCAGGCGCGCATCGCCTTTGGTCACCAGCGTGAAGGCCAGGCCCGAGGCGCCCGCGCGTCCGGTACGGCCGATGCGGTGGACGTAGTCCTCGGCATTGAAGGGGACGTCGAAGTTGAAGACGGCCGGCAGGTCCGCGATGTCCAGGCCGCGCGCGGCCACGTCGGTCGCGACCAGCAGGTCCACCTCGCCGCGCTTGAACGCCTCCAGCGACTTCAGGCGCTCGTCCTGCGACTTGTCCCCGTGCAGGGCGGCGGTCCGCAGGCCGTCACGCTCGAAGGTGCGGGCCAGGCGCGCCGCGCCGAGCTTGGAATTCACGAACACGATCGCCTGACGGATCTCGCGCTGGCGCAGCAGCTGCTTGACCGCGGCGCGCTTGTCGTCGTCGTCGACGCTGAAGAAGCGCTGCTCCACGGTGGAGGCCGTGGCGTTCGGGCGGGCGACTTCCACCAGTTCCGGCTCCTGCAGATAGCTCTGCGCCAGGCGCTTGATCTCGGGCGAGAAGGTCGCCGAGAACAGCAGGGTCTGACGTGCCTTGGGCAGGTAGCTGAGGATGCGCTGCAGGTCGGGCAGGAAGCCGATGTCCAGCATCCGGTCCGCCTCGTCGAGCACGACGTACTCGACGTGGTTGAGCACGGCGTTTTTGGCTTCGATGTGGTCGAGCAGCCGGCCCGGCGTGGCGATCAGGACCTCGACGCCGGCCTTGAGCTGCAGCGTCTGCGGCTTCATGTCGATGCCGCCGAAGACGCAGGCCACGCGCAGGTTGGTGTGCTTGGCGTAGGCCTTGACGTTGTTGGCGACCTGGTCGGCCAGTTCGCGGGTTGGGGCCAGCACCAGCGCGCGCACGGGGTGGCGGGCCGGGGACATCGAGGCGTTCTCGTGCTTGAGCATGCGCTGCAGCAGCGGGATCGAGAACGCGGCGGTCTTGCCGGTGCCGGTCTGGGCGGCGCCCATCACATCGCGGCCGGAGAGGACGATCGGGATCGCCTTGGCCTGGATGGGCGTCATCGTCGCGTAGCCCTGATCGGACACGGCGCGCAGCAGCTTGGGGTCCAGCGGCAGCGTGTCGAAAAGAGGGTTGGGCGTCGGGGTGGTTTCTGTCATAAGCGGCGGATTATCCTCCAACGCCCCGAAAGCCCCGGGAAACCACCGATCCGCGCACGCGGACCGTTGCGGGATCACTGCGCCGAACGATCGGTCAGCTTGCGCTGGTCGCCGCGGAATACCATCCACTTCGGGGTCCGGAACCGCACGATGCGCCAGTACAGCGCGACATAGGCGATGCCGAACAGCACCATGCAGCCGGCGATCATCGGCGTCGAGTCCCAGAACAGCAGTGCCGGTGCCAGCGACGACAGGCACAGCGTCCAGAGATAGGGCGCCGTCATCGAATTGCGGCGCGTCATCAGGCGCGCATCGCGTGCGCCAATCGCCCAGCGCATCAGGCGGCGGTAGATCAGCGAGTGCAGGTGGATGCCGTCCGGATCGCCGGGGCTGGTGTTGCGCAGGAAGCGGCGGCGGTAGATGGAGAAGACCGTCTCGAACACCGGGTAGATGCACACCATCAGCGCGAACAGCGGCGACACCTGCGGATGGCGGTGGATCAGCAGGATGGCGATCTCCGCCAGATAGAAGCCCATGAAGTACGCGCCGCCGTCGCCCAGGAAGATCAGGCCGGCGGGATAGTTCCAGACGAAGAAGCCGAGGATGGCGCCCACGCCGGCGAGCGCCCAGAGCGCGAGTTCGGTGTCGCCGACCTGGTAGGCCACGTAGGCGAGGGTCAGCAGCATCAGGCTGACGCACATCGAGGACAGGCCGTTGAAGCCGTCGATGATGTTGACCGAGTTGGCCACGCCCGCGACGACGAAGATGGTGATGATCACGGCGCCGACGGTGGTTCCGACGATGAAGTCCAGGCCGGGGATGTCGGTGCGCGAGATCATGGCCTGCAGGAGCCAGCAGCCGAGGCCGGCGGAGATCGCGGTGGCGATCAGCCGCTCGCGCGGGGAGACCTTCTTGGTGAAGTCCTCGATCAGGCCGGCGGCGAAGGCGGGCAGGCCGCAGAGCAGCAGCAGCAAGCCGGTGCGGGCCTGGGGGTGCTTCAGGAAATAGGCGAGCGCGACCATGCCGCACAGGCCCGCGAAGATCCCGACGCCGCCGATGCGCGGCACGGGGCGCGCATGGAACTTCTGCGGGCCGGACAGGTCGTGGTCCGCAGAAAAGTGGCCATGCACCGTCGACGAATGAACGACGTAGAGCGTGATCGCCGCCGCCAGCGCGAACGGGATGAGCAAATACAACATGGGCGGCAGTGTAACGACCGGCTTCGGGGCGGCGGCGGTTTTGGCGCAACAGTGCTGCCATAGAATGCGCCGCTGGTCGCTCCGACACCCTGGTCATCAGGTCCGTCGCGGGCGGCCAAGTTCATCTGAGACGAGATCACGCATGGAATATCGCGCCCAACGCGCCCCTTCGCCGGTGTCGACGACTCGCGCCCGCCCTTCCTTCGCAAAGCCCGTGCTGGCGGTGCTGGCCGCCTGCCTGATGGCGGCGCCGGCCTTTGCGCAGGTGCAGACGGGTTACGGTCAAACCACTTCGGACCAGGGCGCAGAACTGTCGGGGCCTGTCCGGCTGAACTCGACGAACCGCACGTCGCAGGACGCGGCCCAGCAGCAGCAACAGCAGCAAACGGGACAGTCCTCGCAGAGCCGGTCGCCTCGGTATGTGCCGGGCGAATTCGAGATCTACGTCAACAAGCTGCTCGGCATCGATCTGAAGGACCCGGAGGTCATCGACCAGTTGAAGCGCGCCGAGTCCGAAGTCTACGAGTCGACGCAACGTACCCAACAGCAGTCGCAGAACTTCACGCAGACCAAGATGGTCACCCCCGACATGGTGATCCGCCGCATCGGCGCGGACCTCATGCTGGACGAGCAGCGCGGCCCCAACGGCGAGGCCGATGGCCCTCGTCAGGCGCCGGCGGACTATCTGATCGGAGTGGGCGACGAAATCCAGGTCACCGCATGGGGCTCGGTCGATGCCGACCTGCGGCTGACCGTCGACCGTGCCGGCCGCGTGACGATCCCGCGCGTCGGACCGGTGCTGGTGGCGGGCGTGCGCTACGGCGACCTGAACGAGGTGGTCCGCGCGCGCATCGCCCAGGTGTTCAAGAACTTCCAAGTCAGCACCTCGCTGGGCAAGCTGCGCACGATCCGCGTCTACGTCACCGGCTTCACCGCGAAGCCCGGCGCCTACACCGTCAGCAGCCTAGCCACGATCGTCAACGGCCTGATCCGCGCCGGCGGTCCGTCGGCGGCAGGCAGCTTCCGCCAGATCGAACTGCGCCGCAACGGCCAGGTCGTCGCCAACTTCGATGCCTACGACCTGCTGCTCAAGGGCGACAAGGCGAGCGACCGCGCGCTGCAGGCTGAGGACGTGATCCACATTGGCCCGATCGGCCCGCAGGTGGCGGTGCTGGGCAGCGTGAACAAGCAGTCCATTCTCGAACTCAAGCCGAATGAGACGGTGGACGATGTGCTCGCGATGGCCGGCGGCTTCAGCGCCGTTGCCGACCGCTCGCGGGTCTCGATCGAACAACTGAGCGAACGCAACGCTCGTCGCTTGCGGGAGTTGGAGTTCCCCGCTCAGTTGAAGACGGCGGTGACCAACGGCGACGTCATCCGTGTTTTCAGCAGCGTCAACACGGCGCTGCCGCTGGGCAAGCAATACAAGCGCGTGACGGTGGAGGGCGAAGTCGCCCGTCCCGGCGAATACGTGATGCCGCCGACGAGCACGTTGCAGGACGCCATCGCGGCCGCCGGCGGCCTGACGTCGCAGGCCTATGTGTTCGGCACGGACTTCTCGCGTGAGAGCGTCCGTCAGTCTCAGCAGGAGAACTACGACCGGGCCCTGCGCGACCTGGAGACGGAGTTCACCAAGAACAGCAGCACGCAACGCGCGACCACGGCCGACGAGGCCGCCGGCAACGCTCAGCGCGCCGCCGGCACCGAGCGGCTCGTGGCGCGCCTGCGCGCCGTGCGACCGACGGGTCGTGTGGTGCTGCAGCTCGAGTCCGATGCGCGCGCGTTGCCGACATTGACCGTCGAGGATGGCGACCGCTTGCTCATCCCGTCCAAGCCCACGACCGTGGGTGTCTTTGGCAGCGTGTTCAACGCGGGCAGCTTCCTGCTCCAGAGCAACGCCTCGGTCGACGACGTGATGAAGCTGGCCGGCGGACCGACCCGCGGGGCCGACGCCAGCGGCGCCTTCGTGATCCGTGCGAACGGAACGGTGGTCAGCGCGCGCCAGTCGAGCAGCGGCTGGCTGGGCTTCGGCTCCAACCTCGCCGGCCTGCCAGCGCTTCCGGGCGACACGGTCTTCGTGCCGGAGCAGATGAATAAGTCGACCTTCATCCAGGACGCCAAGGACTGGACACAGATCCTGGCCAACTTCGGCCTGGGCATCGCGGCTCTGCAGACGATCAAGAACTGACGCCATGTCGACGAGCAACTCTTCCGCCCACATCAGCGCCACGGCTTCGCAGGACGACATGGATCAGGACGGCATCAGCGTCTCCGAGTTTGTCGCGATCATTCGCCCGCACTTTCGCAAAATCGCCGCGCTGGCTCTGGCCGGCGGAGCGATCGCCTACGGCATCTCGCACCTGATCGCCCCCACCTTCACTGCCCGCGCAGTCATCGTCAGTCCGCAGCAGCAACAGAATGCCGCCGCCGCCGCGCTCGCCTCGTTGGGCAATCTGGCCGGACTCGCAGGCGGATCCTCGGCGCTCAAGAGCCCTGCGGACCAATACGTCTCGATCATGCAGAGCGTCACCGTCGGCAATCGGATCATCGACCGCTTCAAGCTGATGGATCTCTACGCCGCGAAGTTTCGCGTCGATGCGCTGAACGGCCTTTCAGACAACGTCCGGATCAGCACAGGCAAGAAGGACAACCTGATCACGATCGAGGTCGACGACAAGGATCCCGCCCGTGCGGCCCAGATGGCCAACGCCTATGTGGAAGAACTGCGCTGGGTGACCAACAACCTGGCGCTGACGGAAGCGCAACAGCGTCGGGCGTTCTTCCAGCAGCAGCTGCAGGAGACAAAGGGCGCGCTGCAGACTGCTCAACTGGCGGTGCAGAAGACCGGTTTCACGGCCGGGGCACTGAAGAGCGAGCCCAAGGCCGCGGCCGAGGCCTACGCGCGAACGAAGGCGGACATTGCAGCAGCGGAAGTCCGGCTCGGTGTCCTTCGCAAGAGCCTGGCAGACAGTGCGCCGGAAGTGCAACAGCAGGCAACCCTGCTGTCGGGCTTGCGCGCCCAGTTGGCCGCATCCGAACGTCCGCTGGATGCGGGCAGCAACCAGGACTACGTCTCCGCATACCGGGAGTTCAAGTATCAGGAAGCGCTGTTCGAGATCTACGCCAAGCAACTTGAACTTGCAAAGATGGATGAGGCGCGTGAGGGCACATTGATCCAGGTGTTGGACGCAGCGACGCCGCCTGAACGCAAGAGCAAACCTCGGCGTGCCGCGATTGCCGTCACAAGCACGATCGTGGTCGGACTTCTGCTCACGGCAATCTTCGGTATTCGCGGCCTGCGTCGCCGCTACTCATCCGTCTGAGGCGCTGTCGGCCTTCGCGCCGAGCGTGTTAGAGTGCCACCCGTTCAACGCCTGAACGGGCAACTCTTGGCTGATCCCACGCCTTCTGAAAACGAGCTGGACTATGCCCTGCTGCGGCAGCTCGAGGACAAGACTCACAGCAACCAGCGCGACCTGGCCAAGCGATTGGGCGTGAGCGTCGGGAAGGTCAACTACTGCATGCGCGCGGTAATCGATCGGGGCTGGGTGAAGGTCAACAATTTCCGCCGCGTGGACAACAAGCTGGCCTATGTCTATCTGCTGACCCCCAGCGGCGTGCACGCCAAGATGCGCCTGGCTCGCCGCTTCCTGGCGATCAAGGAAGCGGAGTTCGAACAGCTTCAGCACGAGATCGAGGCCCTGCGGAAGGAAGTTTCGCGTCGGGACAACGACACAGACGCGCCCTCTTTCGCGAAGCCCCGGCGACGCGACACGGGCCGCTGAGCCCTCTCATCGCGACCCAAGCAGCGAAAGTCATGATCGACCTGAATCAGTTTGCTCATTCCCTGGACCAGTTGGAAATCGTCCACCATGACCACCTGTCGTGCGTGCGCAAGACTTTCCGTTCCGACCTGAACCGCGCTCAGCGCAATGTCGCCAAACAGCGGCATTTCCGTCCGCTGTACACGGGACTGGCCCGCGTCGGGGCCGCCGAGGTCCTCGATTTCCGCGTTCACGACGACCGAGCTGAACTGCTGATGCCCTACGTCGAAGGCATGACCGGGCACATGTTCCCGGTCCATGCGACCCGCAACATCGCGCACACGCTTAGCATGTCGCTGTCGACTCTGCTGTACGCGGAGCTCAACGACAG